>JBBSJC010000487.1:0-6333 GCA_038257655.1 Polyangiales bacterium
CGCCGCGAAACAATCAGGTCGGATCGGCGTCGAGGCGCCCCGCCTGCAAGGCGCGAAACCGCCGGAATACTGCCTGTATTTCAAGGTTTCGCAACGCCGCAGGCGGGGATGCGTCGGCGTCGAGGCGATCTGATTGTTTTGTGCCGGACGCTAACCACTAAAGCATCGCTCAGCGGCGCAAGAGCGAGCGCAGGAAGGCGGCGTTCCAGCGGTTGAAAAAGCAGGCCGAACCGCCACCTGCGCGCTGACAACGTTCTACGAGCTCGGCCCCAAAGGGCCCGTACGCGTGCTCGATCAAGACGCCGCGTTCGTTCTCGAAACGCTCGGTACAAAAGCCACCCAGGTCGGGGGCTTGGGTCGCGCCCGCGAGGCACGCGCCGTCTCCGCGCAGGCGCGTGGCGAAGTCGAGGTTCCAACGCTGCACGACAAACGGCCGGCCGTTGATCGCCACAGGCGACTCGTTGCGGCAGGCAGGCCCGCCGCCGAAGCGTTCACACCTGAGTGTCATCTGTTCGGTGAAAGGTCCCACCGCGTGCAATTGTCCGTTTTCGCGCACGACGCACAGGCGCCGTTCCGTATCGAAAAAACCACCATCGGGGCAGAACACGTCGTCTGCAGCATCCGTGAGCACGAAGCGACGAATGAAATCCGCGACCGACGCACTCTCGTTGATCGTGCGCTGACTGACCGAGACCGTGTTGTGGAAGTAGCCGAACATGCGCAGGTTGGTCAGCGCAGGCGTGTTGTTGAGCGTGTCGTCGCGACCGATGTCTTGTCCCTCGGGCGCGGGGAAAACCTCGCCGAACAAGGCTGGGTCATCGAAACGCTCAGGGTTTTGGCGCAGCGTCGCGTCGGCCGACATCATGCGCTCTTGAAGCGCAAAGCGGCTGGTCGTGGCGGTGTGGCAGCTTACGCAATCGGTCGAGCCCTGAAAGTGCCGCAACGGGTTTTCGATCCGCCGCGCAACTTCGACAAGCTCTCGCAGACCCCGCCCAGCAACGCGCCCATCGCGGGCGAGCTTGGCAAAGACCGGGACGGTTGTCTGATTGGCGATGAAGGGGTCGTTGAGCGCCCGCAGGGTGGCGTCAAACGCCTGTACGCCACCCAGAACCGGCTCATACCCAGGGTGACTCGCAACGAAGCGCTCTCCGGCGAAAATGCCGCGCGGACGCACGTTGCCGGCATCGACATCGGCCACCCAGAAGTTCCACGCGCTCACGCCGTCGTTGCTGCCGACAAAGGCGGTCTCGACCAGGTTTCCATCATGCATGAGCTCAGTGATCAGCGCTTTGACTTGTGCCGAGTATGCGCGCTGGTTTACAGGCTTCTCGCGATCGCGAAAAAGTCCAGGGTGCTCTCCGAGCGCGAACGAGCCGGTCGCGAGCGGTGAAGCCTGCTTGAGCGCCACGAGCCGCTCAGCGATGCGGCGATTGGACGCCTCGGGTCGATAGATGAGATGCAGCGCAAAGTCGTGCACGATCAGCCGGCCCCCGGAGACCTCGATCGGCTGCGCCACCAGCCGCAGCTCGGAGCGACACTCAGATCGGCTGACGATTGGAAAACCAAAACACGGGTCGAAGCGAAAGCCCACAATGCGAAAGTCTTCGTAGCGACGCGCTCCGCGGAAGCTTGCGCCCGAGGTCGGCCCGCCCTGTCCCAGCGACACGACATCGTCGAACACGTTGCGAGGCAACAGCACGCGACTTTGACCGCCCGCCGTACGCACATCGAGGCGCAGCATGGCGTCGAGGTCGCCAGCGTTGCGCGGCCGGGGAAAGAGCACCGAGACGTCGTTGACGCCCAGGCTAGCCGTCGGCGTTTGAGCGGCAGCGGGCATGCCGACGCCGACAAGAACACTCAGAAAGACGCCGGCCGCGCCCATTCGTTTGATGATTGAGACCATGACCGTCCACCTCATTCGCATGCCGAGAGCTCAAGGGTTGCGCGTACGAAGATACTTTCTGCGAGCTGCTCGCAGCTGTCGTACGCCGAATGTGCAGGCAGATCGCACTGCAAAAGCGTCTGTTCTGACTGGCTTCCGGCCGCGCCTGGTGCTGCCACGAAGCTGCAGTAGTCGCGCTCGATGCCGGGCCCTATCACGACCTGCATCACGGGCTTACCATCGCGATTGCGCAAGGGCGAAAGGCGGTTCGCGCGCGTGGGCGCAACGACGCAACGGTCGAGCGCAAACGCATCCGAAACGGCCTCGCACACGGCGGGATCGGCCTGGCGATTGGGCAAACAGTTGGGTGCATTGCAACTTGCCGCGTTGCGCTCGCACGAGCTGATCAGCGCAAGGAGCAAGGCGGCACTGTTGCTGCGATTGACCTGCGTTAGAAAGCGCACTCGGCCCTCGGCCAAGCTGCTCGTGAACGTGCAGCGCAGCCCTCCATCTGGAAGAGTTTGGGGCGTTTGCCACTCGCAGTACTCATCTTGTACTTCGCCACTGCGCGTTCGGCAGGGCCACGACACGGTCACGTCCTCGGCAATGGCGACCGCTAGCGGCGCCATGCCGACGAGAATCAAGAACACTGACAAACCTTTTAAGCGCATCTGATTTCAGCCTCTCCAGTTCGCCGGAAACACCGAGTTTCCAGCTGTGATGCCCCCAGCCCGAATCCACGCGCATGGCGCAGCAGACTGTCCGTTGATATGGGCGGTTCTCGTCGTGGGGGACGACAAACGCTGCGCAAGACGCAACGCTGACCTCTCGGTGGCGAGCACCGCCGAAGACGGCTCACACTTTTGTTAAAAGGGCCGCGGGCCGCTGCTACGACGCGTTACTCCGAAGCCGCCGCGAAACGTCCTAACGGCCCTTGCACTGAGTCCCGAGCGCACGCATAGCGGACCTCAGCTTCGCTCTTAGGCACGATGCCTTACTCAGCTGCGGAGGGCCGCTGCGGGTTCAGAAAGCCCAGATCCCGCAGCGCGACGCTGACCTTACTGTTCACAAAGCTCTCGAAAGCACAAGAGCTCCAGTCGGAGCATTGTGTGGTGAAAGCTCGGTTCTCGAGCCCAGATCAAGAGTCTTCATCTGCTCAGATACAGCTAGCGCGTAGCCCGATCCGACGGATCCCCGGTAGAACCCGCTGGAAAACCAGCCGATGCGCCAGCATTCCGCTGCGATCATCAGCAAGACTGGTGCGTTCTCGAGCACAAACAGTCTGTTCAGCGGGCACCCGTCGCCATCACATCGCAAGATGAAGCAGAGCGCGGGTTTCAGGAGCGACTTGGACAGGATCGTGGGGATCCATGTTTTCAACCCTGGATCGACTACAATGGGTCTGGCGACGACAACTAGCCGGACAGTGAGTGAAGCGACATGGATGCAGAGCGAGTGATCTTCAACAGGTTGGGCTGGATGCGTTACTACGGCGCACACCCGGAAAACGGCGAGCCCGTCGGCAAAGAAAGCCGCAAAGACGAGCACGCGATCGATACCGGCGAAAAAGGCAACTTCAAGGCAGGCTCAGATGGGCGCTGCCGAGGGCTCATCCACAAGGAGCGCATCAACATCGGCCGCCTGGGCGCTCTTCCCGGAGAGTCGGGCAGGCTCGGCAGCCTCGTCGTGTCCATCGCGCCTGATGCCGAAGGACGTGGACAGTTTGTAGTTGGTTGGCAGGCGCGAGCGAACGTGCTGCGGGATCGGCACAAGAAGGGCAGCCGCTCGTACAACTACGAAGCTCCGATCGCCGAGGCAGTGCTGCTGCCGATTGAGCTTCGAACGATTGAGATTCCGCGCGGCCCAGGAGGCATGGGTCAAACCATGTTCGCCTTTGGCAAGAGCACGGACGGAACGGTACGCGGTTGGGTTCGCGACGCGCTCGCGTTCATCGAAGGGTACGACGGCCCGAACCTCGTCACGGACCCCGACGCCGCCTGACGTAGCCGTAGACAACGCGCGCGGCACGGAGGCACGATGGGAAAGGTCGCCGTTTTAGTCGTTCATGGCATGGGTGATCAAAAGGCGGATTTCGCCGATGAAATGATCACAAAGCTCCATCACGAGCTCGGCGTCGCAAGAGCCGACATCGTTTTCCGCACCGCCTGGTGGGCACCCATCCTGGAACCGCAGGAGACCCAGCTGATACGAACGCTCTCCCGCGACAATGACCTGAACTATAAGCGGCTGCGTAAATTCGTCATTCACGCCATGGGCGACGCGGTCGCTTACCAAGAAGTGCCGGCCGGTCAGCACCGCACTAATGTTTACGAACAGATCCATGCTTTTTTGGGCGAGGAACTTCATCAGCTGCGCATGGCCGCCCGCGACGGGCTACCCGCGGATCATCCCGAGCCGCCGTTGGTCATCGTCGCCCATTCTCTTGGCTGCCACATGATCTCCAATCACGTTTGGGACCTGCAAAACGGAAGAAGGGATCCCGTTGCCGACAACCCCTTCGAACGCATTAAAACGTTGGCCGGGATCGTCACGTTTGGCTGCAACATCCCGCTCTTCAGCCTCGCTTATAACAAATTCATACCCATCGCATTTCCTGGGACAGGCATTCGAGAAGTGTTGAAATCGGGCACCACGGAGCAGCAGATTAGCGAGGCAGCCCGGTGGCTCAACTTCTACGATCCAGACGATGTGCTCGCTTATCCTCTCAAGCCGCTTAGCAACCAGTATGCAAAAGCAGTCACAGCCGACATCGCGGTCAACGTAGGTGGCATTCTCAGTTCGTGGAACCCAGCGTCCCATATGGAATACTGGACTGACCGTGCTGTGGTGAAAGCGACTGCGCAGCTAATCGCGGGCATACACGCACTCGCGTTCTGACAGTAAGGTCACTTCGATCAGCTTGCGAGTACCTCACTCACTTTTTCGAGCGTGTTCCTGACTGCGGACCAAGGGGAATCCCGCCACGCGGGGAGCAAGGTTCGGCGAAGGTTCGTTAAGGCTCCGAAGGTCAACTTCAGGGCGGCGTTTGCTTCCCACTCGGCTACGACGCACGTCGTAGCTTCCCCCCGCCCTCAACGGGACATAAGGTGCCCTCCGAAACCGTGTTATCCTTGACGAAGCAATGGCCATTTTCTTCGATACAAGCGACGATTCCCTACATCTACAGGTGTTCGCCGGCCGCTTCTCGTACGCCGATGTAGACGCACATTTTAGTGAGCTCGAATCTTATTATCTGCGCATGGCCAGCACGTATCCCAGCTGGCGGCCCGCGCTGTTCGCGGACATGAGCAAAGCGAAAATTGACGCCCGCGGCCGCCAGCGCATTTCTGAGTGTTTCGCGCGGCTGGGACCGGTGATGGGCCCGCGCCTAGTTGCCCACGCGATCTTCGTGAAGGGTAAGATAGGGAGCGGTGCTCTGACAGCTGTCTTGTGGCTGCAGCGTCCACCATGGCCCATTCAAGCGTTCTCGGATCCGGAAGAAGCCAACCGCTGGATCCTCAAACGCTACGCTGAAGAGCGTCTGACCGTGCCCTCGCCGCCTTCGCGATGGTGGGAACGTGCTCGGCCAGCAGCTCAAATGACTGCACGCTAAAGCACGCAACTGAAGAAGCTTACCACTACGAGCTTATCGCTAAGCTTGCCCGTGGGAAGAAACCCGCGCCAAGCGGCCTCGGTCCGAGTGTGGCGCGGAACGGCGCTGCTCCGGGGTACGTCGTCCGCACCGAGGCGCGTCAAAGGGAGACGAAGTGGTCTATGCAGGCGTGGTACCCTGTTGGAAGCAATGAGTCTGTCCTTTAACGTCAGCAACGATCCCCTACATCTGCAGGTGTTTGCGGGCCGTTTTAGCTATGCGGAGGTAGACGCGCACTTCACTGAGCTTGAGTCGTACTGCCTGCGCATGGCCAGCGCCCAGCCCGGCTGGCGGCCTGCGGTGTTCGCGGACATGCGCAAGGCGGGCAAACTCGACGCGCGCGGCCGCCGTCGTATCTCCGAGTGCTTCGCACGGCTCGGGCCGGTGATGGGACGCCGCATCGTCGCACACGCGGTCGTCGTGCAGGGCAAGGTCGGGAGCGGTGTTCTGACCGCGATTTTGTGGCTACAAAACCCTCCCTGGCCGATTCAGGCATTTTCGGAACCGGAAGACGCGAACCGCTGGATCCTAAAACGCTACGGCGAAGAGCACTTGCCCGCGCCCAGAGCATCTGCGCAATGGTGGAATGTAGTCAGCCGGCGTCCAACCTGATCGGTCCTTAGTACAGGTCGCCAGAAGTAGGTGATCACTAGGGCTGCCAGGACGTTTTCTCCACGTGGGCGTGAGCGTTGTCCTGGTCGTGAGCCTTGACGGCGACGGAACGGCGACGGCGACGGCGACGGCGACGGGAGCAACTTCGGTCGGCCTTGGCCGATACCTTGGTATGCTCAGTTTTCAG
>JBBSJC010000488.1:0-6322 GCA_038257655.1 Polyangiales bacterium
GATCGCGTCGCCTTCGTGCAGGCCGCTCTCAAAGCCGTCGAGCCAGTCCACACGCTCGTCTAAGCTCGCTCGTCTACGCCTGGCGCGTCTACGCTCACACGCGCGTCTACGCCCACCTGGGCGAGCTATAGACGCGTCGCTCCGAACGTCGCGCAGGCGTCCATCTCACCGGTTTCAAGCCCGCGGCGAAACCAGCGCATGCGCTGCTCGGACGAACCGTGGGTGAAGGTCTCGGGCGAGGCGCTTCCGCCGGCCTGCTTCTGCAAGCGGTCATCGCCGATCGCCGCCGCGGCGGTGAGCGCCTCTTCGACGTCGCCGCTTTCCAGCAGTTCGCGCTTACTCGTGGCATGGGCCCAGATGCCGGCGTAACAGTCGGCTTGCAGCTCCAGCCGCACGGCCAAACTTTCCGCGCCAGACTGCTCGCTTCGTGAGGCGTTGTGAACGCGCTCCGATGTGCCGAGCAGGTGCTGCACGTGGTGACCTATCTCGTGGGCGATCACGTAGGCCTGCGCGAAATCTCCCGGAGCGCCAAAGCGCTTACGCAGGTCGCGATAAAAGCTCAGGTCGATGTACACGCGTTGATCGCGTGAACAGTAAAAGGGGCCCATGGCCGCCGCGCCCGTGCCGCAGGCAGATGAGGTCTGATCGCGGAACAACACAAGCACCGCGGGCACGTAGCGCACGCGATTCTGCTTAAATTTCTCACTCCAGGTCGCCTGGACATCGTCGAGCACGAAAGAGACGAACTCGACCATGGGCGCCTCTGGGTCGTCCTGCGTCACCGCTGCCGCGCCCTGTCCGCCTGGGTTGTGGAGAGGCTCCGAGCCACCGCTCAAGAAGTTGCCACCTCCGAAATACATCAGTGCCACGAACAGCAGCAGACCCGGCACGCCGAAACGGCCCAAGAGGGGCAGCAGAGCCAACATGCCCAGTCCACCTCCCCTTCCGCTACTCGCGCGTCTATCTTCAACATTCGAGCTTCGGTGTCCGGGGGTCCAGCGCATTCTCGCGAGCCAAGCACGTGTCGTGCCGCTGGCCTGGCTGTCATCGCTTGTGTGCTTGCCGACTCAGTGTGTGTGTGTGGAATTGTTTAGCGCACGATCAGGGGCATCGTCGCCGGAGTACCTTACTTGTACTTTACCCAAAACAACGCGTGGGCAGCAGAAATCGACTCCACGTTTATGTCCCATATGTCGGATCGCCACAGCGCTCCGTTGGCTGCGTTAAGTTTCCTTGGTATTGGCTCACGCCTTGCTTGATTTGCCCGTGCAGAAGAGGTCGATGTTGGATCGTGACGCTGTCGAGTTGGAGACCGGGGGAGTCTCGCTCGAGGGCTGAGGTGAGAAATGCGAGTCGGGGGCGCTGGCGTTGGAGCACGCCAAAAAGTGATGTTGCTAGACGACGACGAGGACATGCTCGACTTGCTCAAGCTTACCCTTGAAAGCCGAGGCTTGTTAGCCTGGGGCTTCACTGACCCCGGTGAGTTCTTTGAAGCACTCACGTGCACGCATCCGGCGCTCGTGATCACCGATCTCCACATCGATGCATTCGACGGCATGGAAGTGTGCCGGCGTCTAGCGCAGGAATTCCCTCAAGTGGCACTCGTGGTGTTGAGCGGCGACGGGGACAAGCATCAAAGCGCTTTGCAGGTAGGCGCCCACCTGTTTCTCACCAAACCTATCGGAGCACAGGCCTTGGGCGATGCCGTGGTGAGTTTGCTGAGCCTTGGCTCCGGCATACCCGGCATACAAGGAGGGCAGGCGTGAACCCGACCTTCGATCAAGCGTTGGCTCGGCTTCGTGCACAGTACCTGGCTCGACTCCCGCAACACCTGAGCTTGCTCCAGGAGCTACTCAGCGAGCCCGATACGGCGCAGAAGCGACGCGAAGCCAAGCAATTGGCCCACCGTCTCAAAGGCAGCAGCGGCTCGCACGGCCTGCATAAGCTCAGCCAGGGTCTGGGGCGCCTGGAAGCGATGCTGATCAACGATTCGGGGACGCCGCTGAGTGAGTTGCGAGCGATTCTGTCGTCTGCAGAGGATCTACCGGAAACACTGCCCCGCGACGCCCCCAACTACCTGCCTTTCCCCGCGGCCGATCAAGACGCGGGCGTTCGCTCGTCGCGAGTCATTTCGAATCGGCCGCAGCGGGGCTCGAACGTGGAAGGGAGCGCGCAAGAAAGTGTCGAGCCACAGTCAGGGGATGCACCGGCGAAATCCGGACGCGTTCTGCTGCTCGAACTGGAAACGAAGCTTGCTCAGCGCTGCTCCGATCTGCTCAAGCAGCATGCGGTCGAAGTGTTTATCTCCGACAGTCTCGAAGAAGCAGAAGAGATCGCCACGCGTGGGTGGCTCGATTTTGTGCTGCTGCAAGCTTCGCCCCAACGCAGTGTCGGCGACACAGTGCAGCGTCTGCGTGAGGCAGCCTCCAACTGCTGGCTGCCGATCGGCACCTTCTCCGCCGAATCGAGTGTGCGGCAGCACCAGCAGGCGGCATCGGCTGGCGTCGATGTGTTCCTCTCCGCGACCGCTCCGGATGCACCGATCCAAGAGGCGTTCGATCAGCTCTTCGAGCGCAGCAATCAGATCGCACCCAAGCTTTTGTTGGTCGACGACGACACCGACATCTTGAGGTCGCTTGAGACGGTACTGTCGCTCGTGGGCATGAGAACCCGTTCGCTCAGTAACCCCACGCGCATCCTCGAAACGCTCGATGCCTGGGACCCCGACGCGTTAGTAGTCGACGTCGACATGCCCGAGCTGCGTGGCAACGAGGTGTGCTCGATATTGCGCAGCAGTCCGCGCTGGCAGAGTCTGCCCGTGATCATGCTGACGGGCAGCATCGATCGCGCAACGCGCCTCGCCTGCTATCGGGCCGGTTGCGACGACTTCATCTGCAAGCCCTACGATCAGGAAGAGCTCGTGGTGCGCATCCAAGCCCGCGTCGCGCGCAAGCGCGTGCAGATGCGTTCGGAGCGCGATCCGCTGAGCGGCTTGATTCTGCGTCGCCCCTTCTCATTGCGTTCACACATGCGCACCTCGGAAGCGCGCCGGCACCGGGTACCGCTCTCGATGTGCATGCTCGACCTCGATCACTTTAAGCTGCTGAACGATCGCCATGGCCACTTGGCAGGCGACCGGGTGATCTCGACCCTCGGGCGCCTGCTGCGCAGCAGGCTGCGCGAAGAAGACATCGCCGCGCGCTGGGGCGGCGAAGAATTTGCGATAGCTCTGCCGCACACCGACGCAGCGTCGGCCCACCACGTCGTAGTCGACATCCTCGAGCATCTCTCTGCTGTGGAGTTCGTCGGCGATTCGGGAGAACCGTTTCGCACCACGTTCAGCGCCGGGGTATCCACCTACCCCAACGACGGCGACTCCCTGGAGCTGTTGTTGGCGGTGGCAGACCGGCGCCTCTACGAAGCGAAACACGCAGGGCGCGCGCGCGTCAGCAGTCAGCCACCAGGCATGGACGACGCCTCGTGAAGACCCCCAAGCTGGGACAAATAGCCCCTAGCGGGACACAAGCGTGGTGCGAGTGAGGCGTTCTAGTCAGTGGCGTCTTCGATACTCGGTCGCCCACATCCCTTCGGGCGCCGCGCACGCAAGCTGCATTCCAGGCGACTTATTCGCCTCAACCACGCCGGTTGAGGCTAAGACTGGGTTGGAACGCAGGGGGGAGGAAGGGCAATGCAAACGCTATGGAACGAATGGCCGCAGATAGCGGACGTCACATAGACCACCGTTCTCTTCTGGTGCGTGCTGCGCAGTCTACGTCGCAGGCGCCAGAACTACCGCGTGCTGTGGGGCGTGGCGATGCTCACGCTCGCTTACGTGCTGGCGCGCACGGCGGGGTTGACCTTGGCCAGTTGGGCGCTGCTCGGCCTGTTGGGCGCATGCGTCGTCATCGCCGCCTTCACCTTCCAAGATGACCTGCGGCGCGGGCTCGATCTGCTCGCAAGCTTCGGTCTGGGCCGACCTCCACCGATGGGCGACAAGACAATGGACGTGCTGGTGCGCGCCTCGTCGCGCATGGCGAGCGCGAGCACGGGCGCCTTGATCGTTCTGCCAGGGCGCGAGCCCGTGTTGCCGCACATCCAAGGGGGCGTCGCCATCGATGCGATTTTGAGCGAGCCGCTTTTGCTCAGCTTGTTCGACACGCACTCGCCGGGGCATGACGGGGCGCTGATCGTGCGCGGCAGCGTCGTCGAGCGCTTTGCCTGTCATCTGCCGCTATCGAATGATGAAGCGCAGCTCGATGGACGCGGCACTCGCCACGCCTCCGCATTGGGGCTGAGCGAGCGCGCCGACGTGCTGTGCATCGTGATTTCGGAAGAGCGCGGCCAGGTCTCCGTCGCCTGCCAGGGCAAGCTTGAGTTGGTCGACGAGGGCAGCTTACGCCGCGAGATCACGCGTCACCTCGGTAAGCCCGCCTCGCAGCCCGCCGCTGCTCCTCCTGCAACCTTTCGCACCCGCATGTTTGAGCTCGGGTTCGCCGCCGCTGCCGCCATGTTGATCTGGTTTGCCGCGATCCCCGGCGGCGTGGTCGTGTCGCGCACGTACAAAGTGCCCGTGGTAATCGAGAACCTACCGGACGGCTACGTCGTGGACGATGTGAGCCCGCCGCAAGTACAAGTCACCGTGGGAGGCCCACGCCGCGCCGTCTACCTGCTTGGCCAGCAAGAGCTCGAGCCCGCGGTCGACGCCTGGCTCGTGCTCACGGGCAAACGGAGGTTCGGAATCATTCCGAGTGACGTGCGGGCGCCCGAAGGCGTGCAGGTGCTCGATATTCGCCCGCGCTCGGTCGTACTGCATGTCGCAAATGCCAAGAGCGCGGCCGCACCCTGAAGGGAGCAAAGCCACCCACGCACGCGACCAAGGGGGCGAGCACACAAAGCGCGGACGAACGTAGGCTGCGTCACGGCACGGACGCGGGCACAGCGCTTGCTGCAGGCGCTGCTGAGGAAGCCAATATGACTATCTTAGCAACCGCCCCCTCACCGACGTTTGATGCATTGGATGGTGGTGAACAGCACGTTTTGCTTCGTTTGCGCGCGGGCGCATCACCCTGGCCCTCGTGGAACTTTGGAGCGACCGATCGGGGCCTGCAGATCGTGGTCGGCTCCGACCCACACTGCGACTGGCAAATCGCCTCAGCGGGGGTCGCAGAGCAAGAGCTCGAAGTCTTCTTCACGGGACGCGCCCTGCTCGTGCGCAGCCTGCGGCCCGGGCGCGGCGCACGGCTCAACGGCGTCAAGCTAGGAGAGGGTTGGGCGGCCGTGCCTGACGGCGCACGCCTGGACCTCGGACTAGCTTCGATTGAGGTCAGCATCCGCGCATCGAATGACGCCGCTAGCGAGCCCCCGGCCGCTCATCCCACGTTGCTGCAGCCCGAGTGGCCCAACCTCGCATCAAGCGTGCGCGGACGCGCCGAGCAGGTCGACGACTGGGAACGCGCCAGTCAACAAGACGCGCACACCAGGTATCTCGAAGCCGTCGTCGACGCCGACGCGCAAGCCGGGGTCACCGTCGCACAGAACGAGCCCCCAGCGGCGGCGGTAGGGCACCTTCAAGACGGTGCTGACACGCGCAGCGCGCACGATCCCGTCTCCGGCGCGCACCTGTTCCAGGATTCGCTCGACGATTCGCTGGGTACCCAACCCGTGCTGATTCGCTATGCGGCCTACGCCTTCGTGCTCGGCATCGCGTATGCGGTCTGGGTGATGCTGCTCGACCGCCTTTAGAGCCCTTGCGCGCGACCAGCCGGCATCCCGAGCGCCTCAGCGAGGAGCGTGCGAGCCCCAGCGAGACATTGGGTACACATTTTCGCCACGCACGAGGCGGTTTTGCGACATCCATCTCGGCTCGCTCGCCTGCTGCCAACTGGGACCATCCCGAAGCCGGGAGCTCGGCGCCGAGCTGGGCTGCTCGGGATCACGATGGGCGCGTTGTTTTCGTGAGCTAACACGCGGCGCAAGGCGGAGAGATGGCTTTGCGCCCGCACCGAAGGCTGCTTTCGCGCACTGGCACGCAACCTGCTCTACCCAAGCCATACAAGGGAGAATGTCTATGCTTTGGACAGTTGCCGTGGTTTTGTTGGTGCTCTGGGCTCTGGGTCTCGTGAGCTCCTACACGATGGGTGGATTCATCCACGCACTGCTCGTGATCGCTATCGTGATCGTGCTTGTGCGTGTAATCGGAGGAGGCGGCCGCTTGAGTAGTTGACCGTTTCCAGCCATGGACCGGTCCGAGTGAGCACTGAAACGTCTAAGCAGCCTGCCTACGGCTTCGAGCACGTGTCCGTTGACGACGCGCGCGCCGAGC
>JBBSJC010000489.1:0-6290 GCA_038257655.1 Polyangiales bacterium
AACCAGACGGTCACAGGTTCGATTCCTGTACGGCCCACTTAGTAGCAGTAACAAAAATTTTCGGCTGAGTCCCCATCGTCTAGTGGCCCAGGACTCTGCCTTTTCACGGCAGCAACGAGGGTTCGACTCCCTCTGGGGACACCACTAATCGCTAGCTAGTAGTAGTTAGCTACAAGTGGTTACTTTCTGCTAGACCCGCGATAACCTGGGCCATCGCGGGTCGCTCTCAGCGCAGCAACTGATCCGCGGCGGGTGTCCTCGAGACCCGCCCAGACGGATCGCCCCGCACGCGACTGATGCCGCCCCCAAGGCGGTGGAGCAACCGCTAGGGCGGCAGAGTTACGTCCCGGGCCCCCTAACGACGTTTGATCTGAGACACGTCACGCACAGCGCCGCGTGCAGCGCTGGTCGTCATCAGGGCGTAGGCCTGTAGAGCCTGCGAAACCCTGCGCTCGCGCTCGGGCGTGTACGCGGCAGGGCCCTTGGTGTCCATGCGCTCTCTGCGGCCCGCTAGCTCCGCATCGGATACGCAAAGCGATATCGTGCGTTCAGGGATGTTGATCTCGATAAGATCACCCTCTTCGACCAGGGCGATAGCACCGCCTTCGGCTGCCTCCGGAGAAGCGTGCCCGATGGAAAGGCCGCTGGTGCCCCCGCTAAAGCGACCGTCCGTGATCAATGCGCAGGCTTTGCCGAGGCCCTTACTCTTGATGTACGAGGTCGGGTACAGCATCTCTTGCATGCCGGGGCCGCCGCGCGGGCCTTCGTAGACGATCACCACGACATCGCCCGGCCTAATCTGATCACCCAGGATGGCTTCGCAGGCTGTGTCCTGGGAATGGAATACACGGGCCGGGCCCTTGAAGCGCCACACGGATTCATCCACGCCCGCGGTTTTGACGATGCAGCCGTCTTTGGCGATGTTCCCAAACAGCACGGCCAGGCCGCCTTCTTTTGTGTAGGCGTGGGGCACAGCGCGGATCACGCCCGTTTCGCTGTCGGTATCGATGGCTGCGAAGTACTTGTCCTGGGAAAACGCCTCGATCGTGCGCACGCCACCGGGAGCCGCGAGCGCGTGGTGCTTGGCTTCGGCCGAGGCGTTGGGGCTGCGGATGTCGTAGACGTCGATGGCCTCTCCCAGCGTTTTGGAATGCACGGTCGACACGCCCTCGTGCAACAGACCGGCACGCCGCAGCTCGCCCAAAATCGTGAAGACGCCGCCGGCGCGATGGACATCTTCGATGTGATAGTCCGAGGCGGGCGCGACCTTACAGATGTTGGGCACCTTGCGCGACAGGCGATCCATATCGCGCATCGTGAAGTTGACCCCTGCCTCTTCCGCTATCGCAAGCAGGTGCAAAACCGTGTTCGTGGAGCCGCCCATGGCGATGTCGAGGGTCATGGCGTTTTCAAAAGCTTCGAAGCTCGCAACAGAACGCGGCAATACGCGGTCGTTGCCTTCGATGTAGTGCTCCTTCGCCATCTCCACGATGCGCTTTGCGGCACGGGCAAAGAGCTCCCAGCGCAGCACGTGCGTGGCCAAGAACGTGCCGTTACCGGGCAGCGCCAAGCCGAGCGCCTCGTTGAGGCAGTTCATGCTGTTGGCGGTAAACATGCCAGAGCAGGAGCCGCAGGTCGGACAAGCGCTGCGCTCGAGATCATCGAGCTCTTCATCGCTGACCTTACTATCTCCGGCGGCGATCATCGGATCGATAAGATCGAGCTTACGGTAGACGAGCTTACCGTTGCGATCGTGGGTCCCCTTGCTCGTGCCGGCCTCCATCGGGCCGCCGGACACAAAGATTGTCGGCACATTCAGGCGCACGGCGGCGAGCAACATGCCTGGCGTGATTTTGTCGCAGTTGGAGATGCAGATCAGCGCATCGGCACAATGGGCATTGACCATGTACTCGACGCTGTCTGCGATAAGCTCGCGGCTCGGCAAGGAATACAACATGCCGTCATGACCCATCGCGATCCCATCATCGACGGCGATGGTGTTGAACTCGACGCCCCATCCCCCTGAAGCATCGATCACCTTTTTCACACGCTGGCCTACGTCGTGCAGATGCACGTGCCCTGGCACGAACTGGGTGAAACTGTTGGCAATGGCGATGATCGGCTTTTGAAAATCCGAGTCGGTCATACCGGTGGCGCGCCACAATGCACGCGCACCTGCCATGTTGCGGCCTTGGGTAGAAGTGCGGCTGCGAAAACCTTGCATGTCCCGAAGGTAGCGCCTTGGGAGAAGCGCCGCACGCTGCGGCGTCGTCACGAGGATGGTGTATATCGCAGCTCTATGCGTAGGCTGATTTTGCACGTTTTTTGTGCCCTATGGCTGGGCAGTGGAGCTTTGGCTCAGAGCGAGCGGGACCCTGACGCCGATCCAGACGCGGTGTCATACGAGTCCCCACGGGCGGCTCTGCAGCGTTTCTACGAACACGCGCGCCGAGGGGAGTACCAGGAAGCTGCGACCTTGCTCGATCTGCCTCAGGACCGCACACCGCACGCGGCCACTCTTGCCCGGCGTCTGCAGGCGGTACTCGATCGTAAGCTTTGGATTGAGCTCGACTCTTTGTCGGGCAAAGCAGAAGGGGACATCAACGACCGGCTACCGCCGCGTGTGGAAGAGCTCGGCAGGATCGCGGACCCCAAGGGCGTGGCCGAACCTGTGCGCCTCGTGCGCACCAACGACGCTCAAGGTCAGGCGCGCTGGCGCTTTAGTCGCGCCACGGTGAGCCGCATCGACGGTTGGTATCTCGCGTTGCCCGATCGCTGGTTTATGGAGCGGTTGCCACCAGTGCTGCTCGGCGTGGGGCCCTTTGGATTGATGTGGTGGCAATGGTTGGCGTTGCCGGTCTTCGCGCTTCTCTCGGCGTTGGCCGGACGCGTGCTGGGCTGGCTATCGCGCAAGGTGCTGATGCGCATTGCGACCCATACCACGGCGGAATGGGACAACGCGCTCGTGCTGCGCTCGCGGGGGCCGCTTGCGCTGATGTGGACTATTGCGGTGGCGTACGTCGCGTTGCCGCGCCTGGCGCTGCTGCCTCCGGCACAGGAGCTCGCACACGCGCTGCTCAAGAGCGGTGTGGTCGTCGCGCTGTTTTGGTCGGTGTTGCGCAGTATCGACCTGGCGAGCGACATAATCTCGACCAACGCAGCCGTGCAATCGCCGACTGCTCGCTCAGTGCTGCCGGTCGCGGCGCGTTTTGCCAAAGTAGCGGTGATCGCCATGTTGGTGATCGCCGTGCTCTCTAACTTTGGCCTGCCTGTCGCAAGCTTGTTGGCAGGGCTCGGGGTCGGCGGTATCGCGCTCGCCCTCGCCGCTCAAAAGACCGTGGAGAACCTGTTCGGTGCGGTCTCGCTAGGAGTCGATCGCGTGTTTCGGATCGGCGATTTCGTCAAGGTGGGAGACATCTTAGGGAACGTGGAGAGCATTGGTTTGCGCTCGACACGCATCCGCACGCTCGATCGGACGCTCATCACGTTGCCCAATGGCGGGCTTGCCGACTCCAAAGTGGAATCGATGGCCGCACGCGACCGGATCCGGTTGTACGCCGTGCTCAGCTTTGAGTACGGCACGACCGAAGCGTCGATGCGCCAAGTGCTATCGGAGATCGCAGATCACCTGCACAAGGATGTTCGGGTGTTTCCAGATAGCGTGCTTGTGAAGCTGAAAGAGCTCGCTGCGTATTCGCTCAACGTGGAAGTAGCCGCAGCGCTGATGACGCAGGATTTTGCAGTGTTTCAAGCGTGGCGTCAGGAAACACTGCTAACGATCATGGGCATCGTCGAGCGCGCGGGAGTGCGCTTTGCATTTCCGACGCAGACCTTGCAGTTCGGGCCGCCCAATGCTGCAGGCAGTGCCATGTCCAGTAACGACGGGAGCGCTGACTCAACGCGTGCGACGTGAGCTGCGACCGCGGCCGGTGCCAGGGCGCACACGCGCAGCTTCGCGCAGAGGCTTGGCACTCTGCTCGAGCGAGCCACGCAGCGCATCGGTGATGTGCGCGGCGGGCGCCTGACCCGCACTCCGCAGCTTCTGGATTGCCTGCGACAAGGCCAGACGCACATCGGGATGCTTCGTGGTGGTGCACTCCGCTTCAAACCACGTGAGACCGCGATCGCCGGCGCGCAGTGTGATGACGACGGTACCCAGCGTCAGCGCAAGTGACGTGAGCGCGCGACGTCGACCATCTGAGCGTTCGGCGGCGCGCGGCGCGACCGCGATTTCGCGCATCGTAGCCGAAAGGTAAGACAGGAGCGCTTCAGGGTCTGTGACCGCGTTGATCAGACGCGGGTCGCCCAGCAGCTCGATCGCAAGCGCAGCTGACGCATAGCGTTCTTCGCGATCTTCAGCCTCAAGCCAGCCGGTAGCGCGTGCAACCAACGCATCGGAGCCGCCTTCGCGCAGCGACAGCGCAAGCACGGCATCCAATGTTCCGACGCGAACGGGCGCCCGTTCATCGGTAGACAGCTCGGACAGGGCAGCCCACCCCGTTTCGATATCGCGGTCCGCGCGTACGCAGGCAGCCCAGCCATGGGCGGCCACGACGGGAAAGATCGTACGCGGCGAATCGGCGGGACTCTCTTCGTTCCCGAAGCGCGTCAGAAGCCTTGCGACAGGGCCCGGGGCTGCCGCCAGCGCCGCGCCCACTGCGGCCGCAAGACTTAGGTTGGGCTTGCCGCTCGGCATGATGCCCACGCGCAACAGTAAGGCCTCAAGCTTCTCGGTGCGGCCCGCGATGGCCAGCGGGAGCGCCGCAAGTAAATCTGGATTTCGAAGCGCTTCGTCGGGGCGTGCCATAGGTGGGCGCAAGCCTAGCGCCTAGAGGCGGGGTCGGCCTGTCGCGTGAGTCTGCGCTAGACGAGTTTGACGTTGCGTTTGTCGGTGCCGCCTGCGGTGGCGCCAGAGCGCCCGCTCGCGACGCCAGTGTCGAGAGCGCTCGAATGACCAGCGCTTCCCGGACGAACGCCGCCCGCCAGCAGGTCAGCCATGGCGTCCGAGCGAAGCTGCGCATGCTCTTCGTCCTCTCGAAGCTCTTGCGCGGTCGATGCCGCTTCGTTGGTGTCTTCAATCATCGCGTACTCCCTCTGACGAATCGTCAGGGTTCCTATACGCCTATCAGGGGACACCCGCTCTCCCTTTCCGCACCTGGTGTCTCGAGAAGCTTAAACGCAAGCACGCCGCGAGGGGCCGTAGCTCCTGCGGCGTGGCTTACGATGGGGATGATCTCAACCCTTGGAGATCTTGCCTTCGACGAACTCCACGTGCTTCTTGGCGCGTGGGTCGTACTTCTTGATGCGCATCTTCTCGGGCATGATGCGCTTGTTCTTCGTGGTGTAGTACTCGAAGCCGGTGCCGGCCGTGGAGATCAGGCGAATCTTGTCGCGCATGGCTATTGGCTATCCTTGCAAAAGCTTCCCGGGGCGAACGCTGCGCCGGGCCCGAAGTTGTGACAGCGGGTGGAGAGTTGGTCAAGCGATGAACAGATTTGCTGAGTTGCACGAGGGCGCGAGCCGCAATGCCCCCGCCCCGGACGAGCATTGGAGTGAGCGACGTAAGCTCGCCGACAAGCTGCGGGTGTTGATTGCCGAGGTCACGTCCGCCGATGCGAGCGCAGAAGCGTATGCAGCCGCGATTTCTCACCTGGATGGGGCGCTGGCAGCGCTTTCGGACGCTCCCCATTACGCAGGCTTGCTCGCGAACACGCGAGACCTCGGAATCGAACGCTTTGTCGCGGTCGCCCAAGAGCTCAACCCGATCTACGGACTGAGCAACCCGTTGGCTCCGCCGCTGCAAATGCACCGCAGCGCGGATCGCGCCTACGGTCAGGTGCGCTTCTCTAGTCCCTATGAGGGACCGCCTGGGCATGTCCACGGAGGGTTTATCGCCGCCGCGCTCGATCAGTTCTTAGGATTCACACAGACCCTGTCGGGCCTGTCCGGGATGACCGGGAAGCTAGCGGTCCGCTACGTGCGTCCCACGCCTTTGGACACCGATTTGGAGCTCGAGGGCTGGATCAAGGAACGCATCGGCCGCCTGGTGTACGTCGAAGGCGTGCTGCGCGTGGCTGCGGTGGTAACAGCGAAAGCGACTGGCATGTTCGTGGAAGTGCCCACTGGGTATCTTTTTCGATAGCTGCACTAATTGGATTCGCAAGCGATACAGGTCTCGGCATCTCCCGGCAAGTCGTGAGACCCTAAATGGGTCTGGCACGGAACTTTTCGTCGGAGGTAGATGTGGATTTGCAGCGGATGCGCGACCGATGCGAGCGCGACCAATGGTC
>JBBSJC010000490.1:0-6288 GCA_038257655.1 Polyangiales bacterium
AGCAACATTCAGCTCATGATGGGTAGCAGAAATCCCCCAAGCGTCAGGCAGGATACAGCGTCGGATAAAAACGCTGGATACCGATGGGTGAAACGCCGATCGCAGGTGCGAATCGAAATGCACTGAGATGCTGTCGGCGGGTGTCTCGCGAGGTGACGATGGGGTACACGCTTGCATCCCCCCATGCGTTCTCGACCCGAACACGTGCCGTCCCTCGACATCCTGCGCGGTTTTCTCGCCTTGGCTGTGGCCGTGTACCACTTTCAGAGCTGGACCCACGTCTTCAGTCCTGCATTGGCCGCGAGCAACACCGTCGCGGTGCTGGGCATTTACGCCGTCCAAGGCTTCTTTATTATCAGCGGCTTTTGCTTCTTTCATTTGTACGCAGACACGCGCTTTGATCCACTGAGCCTCAAGCACTTTTACATCAAGCGCTTCATGCGCATCGCTCCGCTCTTCTATTTCGCTTTAGCGCTCAATGTCGTACTCGCGCAGCCCGTGGGGCCCATGCCTTGGCAACGCGTGCTCGAGAACCTGACCCTGACCTTTGGTCTGTTTCACCCCAACCACGCGCGCGTGCTCGGCGGTTGGTCAGTCGGGCTCGAGGTCGTCTTTTATCTCGCCTTTCCGCTGCTCGCTCGGCTTTTGCGCGCGCGCGTTGCTCTGTATCTCGCCGCACTCGGGTTGATGGTGCTCGCCTATGGCCACGAGCTGGGTGACCCGAGCGGCGTCTCACCATGGGTAAGGTTTCATGCGTATGTGCAGTTGCCAAATCACGCCTTCCTGTTTTTGTTAGGTGGCGTGGTCGCGGATGTTCGGCGTCATGTAAAGCTACGCATCGTAAGCTCGGCACTGTTCGCCGCGCTCGTGCTGGTGGTTGTTATTTCAGCCCAGCGTCAGACGCCCTTTTATGACCACTTCGAGGTCATGACTGGCATGGCGCGCGCTCAGCATCTTACAGCATGCTTTGTGGTGGTGCTGCTCGTAGCCCTGCATGACTTTCGCGAGGGCCACCTGTCGCGACCCATGCGCTGGTTGGGTGATCACAGCTATTCGGTGTACCTTATCCATCCCTTTGCGTCGCTTGCGGCAACGTCACTGATTTCGTTGAAGCGTTCGCCTTGGCTCGCGTTTGGCGTCGGGCTGATGTTAACCATAGTGTTCTCTGCGATCACGCGTTACCTGGTGGAGCAGCCTGCGATCCGCTGGGGTAAGCATCTGACTCGCGCGCAGCCTGTGCCTGAGCGTGCGCAGGACGAACCGCGCTGGCTGTCGCAATCAGCGGAGTAGGGTAAGGGGCTTGCGCCGAGGCTTCGCCGTCTTAGGCCTCGTGCGTTAGCGATCGGCCGTTTGTGAGCTCACGACTTGAGCTGGGTACACGCGTTCTCCCGCCTCGATGCGCGCGCCGTCCTCGACCACCACGCCGGGCGCGAGCACGCTGCCGGCGCCAAGAAACGCGTTGCTGCCGATGCGTACGCGCTCCACGTACAGAAGGAGGTTGTGGCGCGTGGGTTTGATCAAGTGGCCCGACACGACTGCGTAGTGGCCAAACACCACGTCATCGCCGACCTCGAGCAGACTGCGGTCGATGATCTCGACGCGCGGCGTCCAAATCACGCGGCGACCGATCTGACTGCCCCACAGGCGCAGCCAGGCGCTGTAGACACCGGGTAGCAGTCGCAGCACAGCTTCCAGGCTGGGCATGGCCACGTACAAGGCTTGGATTTGATGCGCCCCCCACCACGGCTCGTAACCGCCTCCCAGCAAGCGGCGCGTGCCTTCTTCGAGCGGCCAGCGCCGCTGATGCAGACGAAAGGTGAGCGGGGGAAGCAGGTATACAATCCCCAGACCACAGGGCAGTGCCCAGACATTGCGCGTCAAGCAAAGCCAGAGGCCACAGCCCAGCGCGGCGCTGCAGACGAGCGCCGGATACAGCGCCCACATCTTGCCGAGGCGACTCATCAGCAGGGTCTCTCAGTCGCCATACAATGGCGAAAAACAAACATATTAGTTTGGGGAGTGGCCGGTCTTAGCAGCTGTGCGACTTCCGTACAAGTGTAGCATTTGCATTTATACGGACGTGTTGCCGCGATATTTCCGCGGGTTTTTAAGCAGGTTGCTAGTTCGACCCAGCCGTACGGCGTGTCTCCGATCGTGGTGTCCGGGAACATTCGAAATAGAATATTCCCTTGAACCATGGTTGTGCTCGTGTATGTTTCTGTCGGTAACACCGAGCGCCCCCGCTCCGCTGGCTACCGGGAACGCCTGGCGCTCCTCCCCCCTCAACTTTGATCGCCTGCGCGTTCGCTGAACGAGCCTGCTTTGGAGTCGATCCATGCACGATGAGCTGCGACCACCCGCTGCGAGCGCTGTGCGCGCCACAGGCAGTGACGAAGCCTCAGAGCACACGCCGGGCGCGGCGCTCGTGACGGGCGCCTCTCGCGGTATCGGGCGAGCCATCGCCTTGGAGCTTGCTCGTCAGCGTCAGCACGTGTTCGTCAACTTTCATCACGACGAAGCCAGCGCGGCTGAGACCGTGCGCTTGATCTGCGAGCGCGGAGGCAGCGCTGAGAGCGTGCGTGCAGACGTGTCCGATGCAGACGATGTGCAGAAGATGTTCGAGCGCATCGACCGCGGCGAGCGCCCGTTGCAGGTGCTGATCAATAGCGCCGGCGTCACGCACGATGCGTTGTTCTCAGCGCTCGAAGAGGATGACTGGCGACGCGTGCTCGATACCAACCTTCAGGGCGTCTTTTACTGCTCACGGCGCGCCGCCGAACGCATGCTCGGCGAGCGCTATGGACGCATCGTCAACCTCAGCTCCGTGATGGCCCAACGTCCCAACAAGGGCGTGAGCAGTTACGCTGCGAGTAAGGGCGCGATCGAAGCGCTCACGCGCGCACTTGGCATCGAGCTCGGTTACAAACGCATCACCGTCAATGCCGTTGCGCCCGGTTTTGTGCTGACGGACATGACTGCCGACTACGAGTTGCCAAAAGGTAAGGCAGGCTTTCCGCTTAACGCGCTGCGTAGGCCAGGTAAGGCCGATGAGATCGCGGCAGTCGTAGGCTTTTTAGCGTCACCGCGTGCGAGCTTCGTCAACGGTCAGGTGTGGACCGTCGACGGTGGCGCCGTGAATCCGATGCTCGGCTGATTGAGGAGTAGGAACCATGACTGTCGAAAACGCACGCGACGTGTACATCACAGGCCTCGGTGCCGTGTCGCCGCTCGGGCTTAGCGCCGAGGCGACGTGGGCTCAACTGTGTGCGGGAAAAAGCGGCGTGCGCCACATCCAAAACGTTGACGTACGTGGGCTCGACGTGCAGATCGGCGGCGAAATCGATCTGCCGGGCAACGACGAGCTATGCGCTGTGCTGGGCCGGCGCATCGAGAATCGTAAGCTGCGCTTTGCGCTCCGGGCCTTCGAGGAGGCCTTACTGAGTGCGAAGCTTACGCCGGCTGAGCTCGGCTCAGTGCGCACGGGCATATTCACCGGTTGCGAGAAAGCCGAGACCGAAGACCTGAGCTTCGGTACGCACGCGTGCGAGCAGGGTGGTCACGGACAGGGTGATCAACAAGCAGGTCAGCAAATCGAGCGCGCCGATGCGATCGAGCGTCTGCACCAACAACATATCCTGACGCGTTGTGCCGATTGCGTAGCGCGCAACGTGGCCGTTGTGGTCGGCGAGCCGCTGTGCACGCTGAACTACGCCATGGCTTGTGCGGCGAGTGCGGTGGCCTTGTCCCAGGCGGTGCGTTGGTTGCGTCGAGGTGCCATCGACCGCGCGATCGTGATCGGAGCCGACGCACCTATCACAAGTGGCGGCATCCATGGCTTTCAGATGTTGGGGGCGCTGTCGACTAGCAATGACCAGCCCGAAGCCGCGAGTCGCCCCTTTGACGCCAACCGCGATGGTTTCGTGCTGGCTGAGGGCGCCGGGGCTTTGATCCTGGAGTCGGCGGCATTGGTGCGCGAGCGAAATGCGCCTCGTCATGGCCGCATCGTCGGCATCGGAATCTCGAACAATTGTTACAACATGACCAAGACGCCACGCGATGGTAAGGCGGCTGCGCGTGCAATGCGCGCAGCGCTCGCCGATGCGGGCTTGACGCCGGAGCAGGTCGGTTACGTCAATGCCCACGCGACTTCGACCGACGTCGGAGATTTGGGTGAAACGCAGGCCATCCGCAGCGCATTGCGACCCGATGTGCCGGTGAGCGCGACCAAGTCGATGACCGGCCACTTGGTGGCAGCTGCGGGTGCTTTTGAAGCGGTGATCACGGCACTTGCACTGCGCGAGCAGTTCTTGCCCCCTACGATCAACCATCAGGCTCCGGACCCGGACTGTGATCTCGACTGCGTGCCCAACGTTGGTCGCGCCGCAGCGATCGAATACGCGATGACCAACAGCTTTGGCTTCGGGGGCACGAATGTGTCGCTGTTGCTGGGGCGAGGATAGGGCGGTCATGAACAAGGTAAGATTGACGGGCATAGGCCTGTGCATCGAGGACGCACAGCGCCCCTTGTGGCGGGATTTGCACGCGTCCTTCGAGGCGCGGCCGGGGGCAGTCTGGCTCCCCTCGAAAGAGCACGCTGTTGCAAGTGAGCTTGTGACGTCCAAGGAGCGACGCATCCTGAGCGAGGATGACGTGATCGGCATCGCCGCTGCGGATTTGGCCTGTCGCGACGCGGACCCGAGCTGGGCGCCCCCTGACGACGCGGCCTGCATCGTGGTCAACACCGGCAAACACACGGTGCAGGGCGAGCGCGCAACCTACCGTCGTCAGTTCATGAAGGCGGACGCCACGCTTGACGGTTTGGCGATGGCGCAGGCGGTCGAGCGCGGCGAAGCGCAGATCAATCCGTTTAGCTTACTGCGCACGCTCGATAACAACGTGTTGTGGTGGTTATGTCGTTACCGCCAGTTTGGTGCGGTTAATCTGCAGCTTAGTCAGCGCACGACGCCTAGCTTTTTTGCGCTGTGGGAGGCGATCGAGTTGGTGCGCGAGGGCAGTGCCACGCGGGTGCTCGTCGGGGGCACCCAGACCATTGCCCAGGCTTCGGTAGACCGTACCCACGAGAGCGGGCAGTTTGTACGCGCGGCCGATCACGCCGTGGGCGGAGGAGCGCTATTTTTTGTGTTGGAAACTGAAGAGAGCGCACGCACGCGCGGTGCTGTTGGCTATGCCGAGTTGACCCTCGACAAACCGTCATGTAGCTCGGTACGGACATTAGTACGCGAGGGCGAGGTAGGTGTGGCGCAGGGCGGCCGTGCACCGGGGCTTGCGAGCTTGCTCGCGCTGCTCGAGGCCATGTTGTCTAGGCGGCCGATTCATGTGGCCGGTGCCCATCGTGATGCGGCGCTGATCGGCATGCGCCCCGTCGAGCCGACGCCATGAGTAAGGTAGACTCCAGGCGCATTCACTGGCAGTGGCTCGACCGGGTGACCGCGTTCGACCTGGATCGACGCTCACTTGTGGCCGAGCGCGATATCGGTGCTGAAGAGTGGTATCTCGAGCATCACTATCCTGGCTTTCCGGTGCTGCCTGGGGTGTTCTTAATTGAAGCCATGGCGCACGCTCTAGCGGTTCTGCAAGGAACCCTTACCTTTCGTGCGACCGGTGCCTGGCATGCTTACGTGCTCGCGATGGCGCACGAAGCCCGCTTCTACAGTTTCGTGCAAGGCGGCGAGACCGCTTGCATCGAAGCGTCACTGACACCACGCGAAGACGGACCGGGGCCGGTCGAAGGGCGTGCTTTAGTGCGGGTGGGCGAACGTAAGATCGCGAGAGCACGACTGACGCTGCAGCAACTAGATGCCGAAGCACTCGGCGCAACGCCAGGCGAGGACGGCGCAGGCGACCCATTCAAGCTCGGCGCCTACGTGCGCATGCTGTTGACGCCCCCTTTACAACCGATTTTAGCCCGATAGCCGGGCTATGTCTGAGGAGACCCCATGGCTGAATACCAACTGAGCGACATCGCGGCCGGCGTAAAGAACGTGATCCTCGAGAGCCTCGAGCTCGACGACAAGGATTTTTCGTTGTCCACGTCGGTGATGGATGAGCTGGGCGCAGAGTCGCTCGACTTTCTCGATATCGTCTTTCGACTCGAAAAGAAGTACCGGGTGAAGATCGAACGAGGACGCATGGAGAAGCAGCTGCGTGAGCGCTTCCCTGACATGCAGATCAAGCAGAACACGGAGATCACACCCGAGCTCGCAGAGCAGCTGAAGCAGATGCTGCCTGAGGTAGCGCCCGAACGCATCGAGGCGCTGCGCAAGATCA
>JBBSJC010000491.1:0-6241 GCA_038257655.1 Polyangiales bacterium
GACCCGTTTCAACGCCGATGCATCCCCGTCGTCAGCACTGAAAATTCTCCAGATACGGGGAGTATCCTTGCGAATTTTCATCACTGACGACGGGGCGCCTCGACGCCGATCCGGATCAGTTATTCGCGTGCGATGCCTAAGTAGCGGCTAGACCAGCTGATCGTCGACGGCTACTTCGATGCCGGCCATGGCAAGCAGGCGCAGCGCGTTGCTTGTGCGCACGGGGCCATCTCTCAACAAGTAGTCAAAGAGCATTTCGCCGTTCTCGAATACGTCGGTGAAGTGCTGATTGATGATGCGGCCGGACGTGGTCTGCTCGAGATCCGACAGGGCCACATCGTGGGTGGCCACCAGGCCCATGGCGCCACGGGAGATCAAGTGCGTGAGCACGGCGCGGGCGCCTTGTTGGCGCGCGCGTGCGTTGGTGCCGCGCAAGAGCTCGTCGAGCAGAAATAACACGGGCGGTTTCTGGTCGACCTCGGCCACCACGCTCTTGAGCTTGGTCAACTCGGCATGGAAGTAGCTTGCGCCGCGCTGCAGCGAATCATCGATGCGCATGCTGGCCCGCAGGCGCACCACGGGCACTTGCAAGCGATGGGCGCAAACGGGCCCTCCAGCGAGCGCTAGGGCCACGTTGAGGCCCACAGCGCGCAGCAGCGTGCTCTTGCCGGCCATATTCGAACCGGTGATCACGACAGCGCAGCCCGGTCCGCTGATCGCTACGTCATTGCAGACGCGTGAACGGGGCAATAAGAGCGGATGGCCGAGCTGCTCGGCATAGAGGCCTGTGCCTTCCGCGGTGATCTCCGGCATGCAGGTGGCGGGGTCGCCGTGCCGCAGCGTGGCAAGTGACGCCAGCATCTCCAGCTCACCCATGATCTCGAACCAGCGTTCCGCGCGCGGCCCCACCTCGCGTAGCCAGCGCTCGATGCGATCGAGGCAGAACAGATCCCAGAGCGTCAGCGTGTTGAGCACGATGTACAAAGGACCTTGCGTGCGCAGTTGCGAAAGCCCTTCGTAGCGGCGCAGACGCGCCATGTGCTCGGAGGGCATGCGGCCATCGCTACGCAGTTCCTCGCGTAGTTTGGCCAGATGCGGGCTTTCGAATGAATGGTCTTCGACCACGCGCAGCATGCCTTCGTAGGCTTCGGCAAAGCCAAGCCTGGCGGTCACCGTCTCGAGCACCGTTTGCACGGGGCCCGCCGAGTACCAAAGTACGACGCCTTGCGCGATCAGGGTCAGCCAATGCAAGCCCGATGGGATCACATTCAGGCTGCCGAGCACGTAGAGCGTGAGGGTGGCAAAGGGCAGGCTCCACATCGCCACGCGCAGCCACGGCATCGCCTCGAACACAGAAGGCAGCGCAACTAGGCGTGCAAACGGGGTATGGTCAAGCTTCTTTTCTTGTTTGCGGCCGAGGGCGCCACGCACTTCCAACTCTTCGCGCAGGCCATCGAGCTCGGATAGCTCGACCACAGCCTGCTGGCGCGCGCGGATCACCTCGACTGCGCTGTGCGCGAGCAGCGCGCGTGCCAGGCACTGAGCGCCCTCCAAGGTGTGCGACACATCGATGCGCTGAAACAACGAGCCCGGCCCGACTAGGTCGACATCGCCGGCATAGGGATGGTCTTTCGGCGCGAGCTCGGAGCCATCATAGGGAAACGCGTTGAATGCACCGCGCAGCCGGTCGACATGGCGTTCGTGCACAGCTTTGCGCGCGATGACCTCTGCACGCTTTGCAAATACCTTCGCGTGCCATATCAGAGCTGCCAAGAAGGTGAGCGCCAAGGCCGCCGCTAAAGCCGCCGCCCACAGCAGCTGCTGACTCACGGCGCTGTAGCCCGCGATACAGGCGCCAATGAACGAGACGAGTCGCAGCCCGGAGATGCGATCGGCCCGTTGTTGCAGGGCGCGCGTCTCCAGGGTGAGGACCGCGATGCGCATCAGGTGGGTTTCTAGGCGTGGCGAAGAAAGCTCAGTCACATCGGGTTCATAGCTCAGGACCGAAGCTCGGGCTTTACGCTTCTTCCGGCTAAGCGTAGAATGCCATTCGGTTCTTATGGCCTATCGACGCACGCCTCAGATCGAAGAACGCATGCACGCGCGGCGCGGCGAGATCGTCCAGGCCGCCCGCACGCTGTTGATAGCCCAGGGGTACGCGGCCACCACGATGCAGGAGGTCGCACGTGCTGCGCGCACCTCGGTCGGCAACCTTTACTTTCACTTCACGGACAAAGACGCGCTGGTGCAGGCGATCGTGGCGGAGATCGTGCACGAGATTGCTGCGCGCGCGGACCGTGCAGAGTCGAGCGTGCCACGCGGGCCCGCGCAGGTCGCGGCCGCAACCTACGCCGGGGTGATGGTGGTGCTTGAGCAGCGCGCCCTGTGTCAGCGCGTGCTGGTAGAGCCCGGCACCCATGCGCTGCGAGCGCGCGTGCTGGCTTGCTTTGTCGAGCGCTTCAAGGCGCGTCTGAAAGCTCAGCCTGAGCTCGCTCCGGAACAGGACTACGAGTTATCCGCGCAGGCCTCCCAAGGCGCCATGTTTCACGTGCTCGAGCATGCTCTGCTCGATCCGACTGCAGGCCACAGTGCCAAAAAGATCGGGCGTTTTCTCGCGTGTTTCAACCTGCGCGCCCTCGGTTATGGCGCAGCGGAAGTCGAGCAGGTGGTGCGCGAGGTCGAAGCTGTGCTGCGTAAGGCGCGGGTAAGTCGCCGCGGGCGCACGCTCGGTGAAGGTCGGCCTGCGCCCGCTCGGTCTGCGCCCGCTCGGTCTGCGCCGGTGAAGGAGAACGCGTGATGTCGAGCGAAACAAAGATTACCTACTGTCGCATCTGCGAAGCCCTGTGCGGAATGGAAGTCACCGTTGACGGTGATCGAATCGTCGACGTCAAACCCGATAAAGCCCATCCGGTGTCCAAAGGGTTCGCCTGCGTCAAAGGCATCGGCCTGGGCGCGCTGCATCACGACCCGGACCGACTGAAGTACCCGCTAAAGCGCGTGGACGGTCGTTTAGAGCGCATTAGTTGGCAGCAGGCTTTGCAGGAGATCGGCACAAAACTGCGCTCTTTGCGCGCGGCGCATGGTGCGCGAGCCCTGGCGCTCTACACCGGCAACCCCACGTTCTTTAACTACAAGAGCTTTTTTTTCGCCGAGCAGTTCGTCGATGCGCTCGGTACGCCCAACCTGTTCGCTTCGCACTCGATCGATTGCAACAACAAGTTCGATGTCTCCCAGCGCATGTACGGCGTGTCGACCGTGCATCCTATCGTCGATTTTTCACGGGTGAAGTTCTTGATGATTCTCGGCGGCAATCCAGCCGCGAGCCAGATGAGCTTCATTCAACTGCCTAACGCGCTGCAACGTCTAAAACAGATCACCCGTCGCGGCGGCCGCGTGATCATCGTCGATCCGCGGCGCAACGAGACTGCTCAACAAGTGGGCGAATACCTGTCGATCCGTCCTGGCACCGACGCCTATTTCTTACTGGCGATGCTGCAGGTGGTGGTCGCTGAAAAGCGCTTCGATCGAGATCACGTGCAACGCTTTATGCGCGGTTTTGACGCGATGTGCGAAGCGTTGCACGCGTTCACGCCCGAGCAGGTGGCAGAGACCACCGGCATCTCGTCAGACGCTATACGGACGTATGCGCGCGATTTCAGCGCCGCCGCGGGCGCCGCACTTTACATGTCTACTGGCGTGAACATGGGGCCGTTCGGTTCGGTGGCGTATTGGGCCTTGCAGTGCCTCAACTTGATCACCGGCAATGTCGATCGCGAGGGCGGGCTCTTGCAACCCAAGGGGCCCTTCGATCTGCTTGCCTTCACCGCGGCCTTGGGCGTAGGGAAAAGCGGACGCACTACCCGCGATGGGCGCTTGCACGCTGTGGTCGATGCCTTGCCCGCGGGAGCGCTCGCGGATGAGATCATGCAGCCAGGCGCAGACAAGATTCGCGCACTGATCGTTAGCGCGGGCAATCCTGTGCACTCCGTGCCGGGCGGTAATGTGGCACAAGCCCTTAGTGCGTTAGAGCTGCTGGTTTCCATCGACATTTATCCGAATGAAACGAGTCGCTACGCCCATTACATCTTGCCTGCCACGGATATGCTCGAACGATCAGACTATCCGCTCACCACTTCGCTGAATCAGGAAACGCCAGTGGCGCAGTTCACTGAGCGGGTGATTCAGCCTGCTTTCGAGCGCAGGGAAGAGTGGGAGATCTTTAGCGAGCTCGCGCTGCTTACACGCCCTTGGAGTAAGCCCGGCTTATGTCACGTGTTCGGACTGGCCAATCGCATCTTACCCAAACTGGCTCGCGGCAAAAAGCTCGATCCAGACCGCATGCTCGCATTGCTGTTTCGCTTGCTCGGCGACGTGAGCCTGAGTCAGTTGCGCAAGGCGCCGCACGGTAAGCTCTTGGCCCCCTCCAAGGCAGGTACGTTGCTCGGCAAGCGTGTGCACACGCCGGATAAGCTGGTCGATTTGGCGCCCAGTGGGGTGATTGCGGACCTAGCGCGCGTGCGAGCGCTGCAGGCAAGTCTTACCAAACCGGACGGAACCTTAGTCATGATCGGCCGGCGCGAGAAGCGAAGTCACAACAGTTGGATGCATAACCATACCGGCATCCAGCAACCGACGGGAGGCAATACTTTACTCATGCACCCGAAAGATGCGGAGCTACGCGGCATCGCCAGCGGCGACCGTGCGCGCGTGTCCGGTAACGATCAATCCTTCGACTTACCCGTGGAGCTAAGCGACCAAATCCGCCCGGGTGTGGTGGCCGTCCCACACGGCTGGGGTCACGCGGATAGCGAGCTGACGCGCGCCAAAGCCTTAGGGGGGGGTAACGCCAACCTGGTCATGCAGGGTGGTCGTGATTTCGTCGAGCCGGTCAGCGGTCAGGCGATTATGGTGGGGCAGGAGATTGAGGTGGAGCTTGCCTTAGTGCCGAACGATCCTACCGGTTCTGAACTACCGAGTCGCTGAAAGCGTCGGGAGAAGCTGCGCGTGATGGGCGCAAGAGCAGGGCCGCGCAGCGATTGCTCTATCAGAGGTGCCGACTCGCTGGCGCTTGTCACCCTTACTGTGTGTCCTTGCAAGAGCGCATGATGTGCGAGGTTCTTGAGGATCATACCCTGGCCGACACCGTGGGGCCGACTAGGATGGCGTTCGTGCTGTGGTCCAGGAAGAGCTAGGGCTTTGTCTTGCGCTCGCAGCCCATCTGAAACAGACGGCTCGCGCGCAGGCGCGGATACTTCGTCAGCCCTCTTGAGTATGAACGACCTGTAAGGGGCCGCCATCGACACCGGACCGCTACGTTGGCCACGTGCAGCTTGCGCTCGATCTCTGCGTTGGGCTGCTTTAGCTCCATGTTACGCAGTTCGGCCTCGACGAGTTCTGGTTCGCGGCCGGACTTCTTCGTCGCAAGCCCCGCTGCGCTCTCCGCGCCGAACTGAGCCTCCCCCGGCTTCGTGTTCGGACAGGGTGAGGCAAGATGCGCGTAACCTCCCGGCGTCCCCATGGATGACGCGGGCGCTGGGCCGATACACAGTATGAGTCGATGTCAGGACCTCGACGTGTAGATGATGGGCTCAACGCGCTGACCCGTGTTGATCGCGCGGAAGACGTTGTTGCGCTGGTGTGCTCATCGGAGTAGCGAAAGAGCACGTGCTTGTCGCCCCAAAAGCACGAAGAAATGGCCGCGCCGACACTCCTCTTTGTCGAGCACGAGCACCCCTGTCGCATCCGTGGCGATGAAGGGGCAGACCTTCTTCGAGTCGGCGCACATGGCGAGCACGAGTGGCGCTCCTGCCGATGCAGTCCCTTGGTGGTCTTCGAATTTGTCGATCACAACCTGAGCCAGCAAGGCCGGCCCCGCGAGGCCACGCGCGATAGGCAGCTCCGGTGGTGCCGCCGTCATTACTCCCGCCTCGGCGCACCCCTTCTTGACGAACTTCGGCCTTACTATGCGTACGCGAACTTGGCTCGCCGAGCGGCGCTCGAGCGTTTCGCAGACCTCCTCGTCAATGCATTCGTACTGATCACGATCTTCACCGCGAAGCTCCAGAGGCAAAAGGGTAATCTCCTCCACCGGCAGGTACTCGGGCTCAAGCGCATTGCACAAGCCTACGAGCCCGAGCAAGTCGAGGCGGCATGCGAGCAGGCGCTGCGCTTTGACGGGCGTTCTTACCTTCCTGTGCAGCGGATTCTCAAGCTCGGCGTTCAGGTCGAGGTGCGCACAAAC
>JBBSJC010000492.1:0-6241 GCA_038257655.1 Polyangiales bacterium
CGACACCCGCACACCCCCCACAACACCCCGTGCCCACCCGGTCGCGCGGCCTACTCCGTGGGCAGCGCCTGCGCCCGACCTCGCTTCCCTCGCGGGTCCCCCGCGACCGTGGGCAGCGCCTGCGCCCAACCTCGCTTCCCTCGCGGGTCCCCCGCCTCGCCCTTGACAACAACCGCGCCCGAGGGGAGCCTTGCCGCCATGACTGCGCAGCTGCCCCAGCGTGAATCGGACCAGACCAGCTTACTCGGCACGCTCGGTTGGGTAGGCGTCGTAATCTTGCTAGCGATAGCGGCGGTGGTCCTGCTCAACTGGTTGGGCCCGCTCGGGGGCCGTTGATGCCCGAGGGCGGCCTCCGCCCTGAGCTACTGAGCATCGGCGCGGCACTTCTAATGCTAGGCGCGACGACGCTGCACGCGTTCGAGCCTTCCCGCGCGCAAGCGCAGACGCCAGCGAGAGTCCCAGCCGAACCCGACGCGGTGCCCGAACCCGACACGGAATCCCAATCCGACACTGAGGCCACGACTGACGCTGACTCCACGACTGACGAGGACGAGGAAGCCGAGACCGAGTTAGCTGTGCCGGAGCTGTCTGTTTCCCCCGATGCGGTCGGAGTCGAGACGGAGACGCCTGGCGAGATCAAGTACCTGCTCGAACGCGTCCAAGTGCGCGGTCAGCAGAAGACGAACGCGCGCACGATCAAGCGCTTCGTGCCGCTCGACACCGGCGTTGCATTCGACGTGAATGACCCGGAGATCGAAGCCCTGCGCTATCGTCTGCTCGGCACAGGCTGGTTTGATCGCGTCGATCTCTCGCTTGCGCGCGGCAGCAAGCCCGGCTGGGTCGTGCTGATTATCGACGTCGAAGAGCGTCGCACGCTAGTCTTTCAACAGCTGGCGGCGGGCGTGGGCTGGTCGGTTGCGAGCGTCGATCCCAAGGAGGGCAGGCAAGCGCCCCCCGGCCGCAAACCCGAACCTTACTTAGGCCTGGGCGTGGCCGAGACCAACTTCCTTGGAACCGGCAAGACCCTGGGCGGCCTCGGACTCATCTCGCCTGATCAACAAGGCCTGACCCTCAACTACTTCGATCCCGTGGTCACCGCCTCGCGCTGGTCATTCGCCGCCCGCGCGCTGTTCACCAACGGTCAGGAGTACTTCGGCGGTGACAACGAGAGCAACAAGGAGGTTCGCGTCTCGGTCGATTGTTCGGGAATGAACGACGAAGATTCGAAAGATTGCGAAATCTCCCCGCCCGTTGCTGTGGTGGATTACTGGCGCGCCGGCCTCGCCTTGGGCACCGCGCGCGACATGGGCTCATTTACGCGCATGTCCTTGCAGTGGCAGGGCGATTTTGTGTACGTGCCTCGCAGCGGCTTACCTGTGGCGGCAAGCGAAGTGCGCGGACGCGGCAACGATGCCCGTCGCGTGCGGCCCATCGACTTTGCGATCGAGCCCAGGGACAGCATCGTGTCGATGGTTACCCTGGGCATCAACTACGACAAACGCGATAGCGCTGTGTTTCCCTCGCGCGGCACGTTCGCTTCCTTCACCGGAGATCTGGCGAGCAGTCTGATCGCCAGCGACTACGAGTTCGTACGCCTGCAGACGAACTTACAGCGCTGGTACACCTTACCGTGGGGTCACGTGATCCGCACCGGCCTGTACGCGGGTGCCGTGTTCGGCAATGCGCCGTTCTTCTACAAGTTCTTTGTGTCTGATCTGACGGATCTGCAGCCGTCGCGCATCCTCGGCCTGAATCTTGACCATCGTCCCGCGCCCAATCTGTTCGGCGTGATGCAGTGCGGTAAAGCCTTCGACGATTCCTGCGGCACAGCGATCGCGCAGCTGCGCCAAGAAGACTTGGCTGCACGCATCGACTTCGAATACTCATGGCCCTTTGCCCGCAATCGGCGCGGCTTCCTCAAGGGTGGCGACATCTTCGGCCTGATCGGGCTCTACGGCCTGGCCGATCCCAGCGACTTGCAAGTGGCGATGCCGGGCTATGAAGGTGTCGCTCGCCTGCCGATCGACCTGACTGTGGACGTCGGGATACGTCTGGACACCCAAGCGGGCGTGTTTCAGCTGGGCTTTGCCAAGCTCGCATGGTTGCCCGTGCAATGACCGCACCCGCGCAAATCAAGCGTCGGCGCACCTTACTGTTACGCTGGCTGGCCGGCGCCACGCTATTCATCACGGCCGCAACGTTCGCCCAACAACCCGTGCAGCAGCGGAGGATGGGCGTCGTGTTTCGCGGGGGTGTGCCCCACATCTATTATTCCGCACGCGATCTGGTCACTCGGGAAGTCGCACGCAAGCTCGACAGCGGCTTACCGCAACGGATCGTGGTGCAGCACTTTGCTTACCTGCCCCGTCGCGCAGAGCCCGTGGCGGTGTCGGCCGTGCACTGCAGGGTCGTCTACGATTTGTGGCAGGCAGCCTATCGCGTGGAGCGCGAGTCCGTGGGCGGCCTGGTGCGTAACCATACTCTCAGCAGTCGCGATGAAGTGCTCGACGTGTGTCTGGCACTGCGAAATCAACCGCTCGGCGACGCGCATGACTACTACGGGCATGCGCGGTTTCAGATCGCGAGCTTGATCGAGTTCAACCCCCTTTCGACTTCGACGATCGCGCGGATTCGTCGTTGGCTGTCGCGCCCGCGCGGCGAGTACAATCTCGAGAGTCGCTCGTTCTTTGGCTCGTTTGTCAGCTTGTTCGTCAATGATCGTATCGGCACGGCCGAGCGCGCATTGCGTCTGCGCTCGCAAAACGTCGAGATTCCCTGAATGGCTGTCGGGCGTTTCGAACGCAAGATCGTCGCTGCCATCGTCGCTGTCGCGATCATGCCGCTGGTCGGTGCCCTCGTGCTCGGCCAAACGGCACTGCGAGAAGCCTATGGCGTGGGCGTCAATACTCAGGTGCGCGAGCAGCTTGAAGCAGGGCTCGTGTTGTACCAGGAGCACTTCGTGGCCATGCGCAAGGACGCGCAACGGACGGCACGCGCCGCGGCCCACGATGTCGCGCTCAATCTAGCGCTTGCACCCGCGACGCCGAACGATGCGGTGTGGAGCGAGACGGTGCCTCGCGCCCTTTCCGCGTTGCTCGAGCGCTACGATAACGTGGAGCGGCTCGACTTATTGCGCGCTGGGCAGATCATCGCATCACGCACACGCGGTGGCAGACGCACTGAGCGGCTGCGCATGCTCGCGCTCGAAGAGCCGCTCGCACGGGCATCCGACTTGCGTTTGCGCGTGAGCGTAGGCGCGCCCGCGCGCGAGTTCGGCGACTACCAAAAAGCCGGCGAGCTGACCGAAGTGTACCGGGCGCTCGAACGCGGCTCGGACTACGTCTCACGCTTTTATCTTGCGGGCTACATCGCGCTGCTCTTGAGCGTGATTGTCGTGGCCCTCGGCATCGGCATCTCGCTTTCACGCCGCGTCACAAAGCGCGTAACTCAACTTGCCGAAGCGACTGCCAAAGTCGGCGCCGGCGACCTTACGGTTCACGTGCCCGATGACGATCGCGATGAAGTCGGCGACCTTACGCGCGCGTTCAATACGATGGTCAAAGACATGCGCGATTCAAGGGATCGCATCGAATATCTGTCGCGCATCAGTGCCTGGCAGGAGTTCGCACGCAGGCTCGCCCACGAGATCAAAAACCCGCTCACGCCGATCCAGCTCGCGGTCCAGGAGATCCATCGTTCCTATCCCGGCGACGATCCGCGATTTCGCCGGGCGCTCGAGGACACGCGCGCGATCGTCGAAGAAGAGATCGCAACGTTGCGGCGTTTGGTTGGCGAATTCAGCGAGTTTGCGCGCTTGCCGGAGGCTCATCTGACCGCGGCCGATCTCGGCGTATTTGTGTACGAAGCCATGGACACCTCGTTCCGCAGTGACGACGGCGACGAGTCGATCGAAGTCGAGCTGCGCACGATGATTTCAGGGGGCGAGCTGCCGGTGATGATCGACGCCATGTTGCTCAAACGCTGTCTTGACAACCTGGTCCGCAACGCGATTCAGGCGATCCGCGGCAGGGCACAAAGCTCCGGTGTGGTCACTGTGCAAGCGCGCTCGGTCGGCAGCTCCGCCTGGCTCGAAGTGCGCGATAACGGCCCCGGCGTCCCCGACGACATGCACGACCGCGTGTTCGACCCCTACTACACGACCAAAGCAGAAGGCACCGGCTTGGGCTTGGCGATCGTCAAGAAGATTGTCCTTGAGCACGGGGGCGAAATCTCCTGCCTGCGCGCGCCCGAGGGCGGCGCCTGCTTTCGGATCGTGCTGCCCCTTGGCGGGGGTCGTCTGACGCTGCCGCCCAGCCTGCAGCGCATTCACAACGTCGTGCGGCCATGACGCGTCGACGCCTGGTGCTCGGCGCCATTGCAGGCAGCGTGTTGCTCGCCTGGGGTTTGGCGTTGTTTCGCCCGATGCTTAGCGGCTCGCCGCTGCTAGGGCAGCCCGCCCCCGACTTCACCCTGCCCGTCGCCATGGGCGAAGGTGCCAAGAACGCCGACCGCGTGCGGCTCTCGGACCTTCGCGGCCAGGTGGTCGTGCTCGATTTTTGGGCGAGCTGGTGTGGCCCGTGCCGTGCCTCGGTGCCGGTCCTCAGTCGGGTGGCCGAGCACTACGCAGGGCGCGGCGCCCAGGTGTTCGGCATCAACAGTGAGCCAATCGGCCCCGGCTTATTCGCATTCCTCGAGACCAGCTGGGGCTTTCGTTATCCGACGCTCGCCGACGGCGCAGTCGAAGCGGCATCGGCCTATGGCGTTCACGCTTACCCCACGCTCGTCATCATCGATCCAGCCGGAATTGTACGCTTTGTACACCAAGGGGCCAAAAGCGAGTCTGCGCTTCGTTCCGAAATTGATAGTATAAACAAATAGTTACAATCGATTTTCTTGACCAAATCGCCCGCGCTGCGTACATTGCGCGGCCGTACGACGCAAAATGCGTCGTGACGTGTGTTCGGGTGAGCGCCGGCAAGTGGCCGTACGCACATACCGAGGCTAGGTGGAGGAACGACGTGCAGCCGCAAGGGCCCGCAGATCCGGTTGAAGAGCGTGTGGCCCGTTTTCTCGAGCTCGTATCGAAGACGGATCCCGAAGTGCTCGCGAAGTTCAATCAACGCTTCGACATGTCGTGGATCTATCACGACAGCGCGCTCGAAGGCGTCATGTACACAGAAGAGGAGCTGCGCGCCGCGATCGACCAACAGGTCGTCAGTGATCCCGCGCTTCTGCCTGCGTACGATGAGATTCGCCAACATAAGGCAGCGATCGATCTGGTGCGCGATTTGGCAAGCAAGAAGAAGCTGCCGATCACCCTCGATACGATCAAAGACATCTACTGTGCGCTCGCGCCGGAGGAGAACGAGACCAAGGGGCCGCCTCGCTACCGCAAGGAGATGCCGGTCCATCGGCTCTACTTCCACGAGATCTGCATTCCAGACAAAATCGGGCCACGCCTGCGCACGCTCGTCGACTGGATCAACTCGCCCGAAGCCAAGCGTGCCACCCACCCCGTGCGTCTGGCGGCCAAGGCGCACTACGAGCTTTTGCACATCTATCCCTTCACCAAGCACAGCGGCAAAGTCGCGCGTTTGCTGATGAACCTGCTGTTGCTGCGTCAGGGCTTTCCGCCCGTGATCATTCACTCGACCGAGCGCCAGCAGTACTACGAAGCGCTGCGCGAAGAGCCGAACGAGATGGCCGCACTCGTGCACACCGCGTTTCGCGCCTCAGTCGAGAGCGCGGTGCGCTTCTTTGAGCAGTATCGCTACCGCTGATCCGGGCGCTTAGCTGCGTAAGGCCAGCGTGAAATCGCGGGCGACTTGTGCCGGGTCTTCCGCAGCACACAACGCGCTGATCACGGCGCAGGTCCTGGCACCGGCGCGTTTGAGCTCGGGCACATGGGCAAGCTTGATGCCGCCGATCGCCACTACGGGCAGCGCGATCTGCGTGCAGATTTCGCTCAGCCCGACCACGCCAACCTGAGGATCTGGATTGTGCTTGGAGCGCGTGTCGAAGACTGGACCAAAACCAATCAGATCGGCACCAGCCACCGCCGCTGCGCGCGCCTGCTGCAAGGAATGCGTCGAGAGGCCGATCGGGCGCGCGCCCCACAAGCTGCGCGCGTCGGCCAGCGTCAGATCGTCTTGGCCCAGATGCAAGCCGTCTGCAGCAACGAGCAAGGCCAGGTCGACCCGGTCGTTGACCCAAAAGGGCACGCGCGCATCGCGACACAGCA
>JBBSJC010000493.1:0-6199 GCA_038257655.1 Polyangiales bacterium
GGCAGCATTGCGTCCGCTACACACCGCGTACTCGCCGCTGAAGGCGCGTAGCCCATCGCAAGACGACACTGTCGCGCCCGCCGCTAGGTCGGTATGGGCCTTGGTGGCCGTGCCAGGTACCGTAAGGTCGCTGATCCATACGCTGTAGCTATTCGGCGTCATCGACTTGTCCTTGAGCTCGAAGAAAAGCTTATGCCCATCTTTGGAGTAGAAGTGACGTGTCTCGACGGCGAGATTGCTGGCCGCGCTCCACGCGGCGTGAGCTGCGGCAGCCGGAGCGATGCTGGATAGATCTTTGACGAAGTAGCCGACGCTGCCGTCAGGCATCTCGTTCGCCACGTATACGAGGTGTTGTCCGTCAGGCGAAAAGTCAAATGTGGCAACGTCCGACGCTGCGATCGACGCGTTCGAAATACGCGCGGTCCCCGCGTCTGCAAGCATATCGATCACGTAGAGCTTCTTGCCCATGACCGATGGCTCGTTCTTCGTATACGCGACGTAACGTCGAGGTGCCCACGGGTACGAGCGCGCGCCCACCCAAGGCGCCTCACCGCCGTGAACGCGCTTGGTTACGCCCGACGGCAATTCGACGCGCAGCCATTCGGTCTGAGCGTCATTGCCCACGTAGAAGGTACGTTGTACGCCCAATGTGTCCGCGTCGATGAACCAGAGCCGGTACGAGCTCGAGCTCGTCACCACCGCTTGCGGTTCGCTCTGACCCTGCAAGTCCACGACGTAGATGCTGTAGCGATTGTTGGGATCGTCCGAGAACCAAAGCCAAGATTCGTCTACCCAATACGCGGCCCAGCGGCCGTCGGGAGAGACCACAAGCTCTTCCGCGCTTCGCCCCGCAAGCCAGGTGCTGACGATCGGCCGCGCCAGCGTGCCTTGCGCCACATCGACGCGCATCGGTTCGAGCGCCGAACGATACGCCCCGAGGAACAGCGTCTCGTCAGACCCTGGCCGTCGTTCGAGCTCTTGGGCATTGGAAACGTTGGCATTGGAGGGCCCGTCGAGACGCTTAGTAAGGTCAAAATAGAGCGAACGGAACGTGCCTCCTGCTTGATTGAAGGTATAGGCGAAACCGGTCTGGTTGGGGTAGGTCTCAAAACGATACGTGTAGGCGCCTTCGGCACCCAGCGCTGTCGTACTGATGCGCTTGGCGATGGCGAAATCCAGATTGCTGATGGGCAGAGTGTAGAGTCCGGAGGCCTGCGCCTTCGTGGGCGCCACCGAAAGGAACAGGTGCTCCGTAATCGAGCCACCACCCACACACTCGCGACAGGTGTACCCGCCCTGCGGCTGAAAGAAGTCCCACGTCTTCACCCCGTCGGGAGTGATGCGGCGCGCCACCGAGGAGCCGTTAACGGGCACTGCGTAAAGTATGGACTGGGAGTAAATCTTAGTAGACCGTGCATAGAAAAATAGCAGCGTCTTGTCGGCGCTGAACTGAAAGCGCGCGTTGTCGGTCATCTGCGGATCGGGAAGACTCACGACATGATCCGCAGGCAAATTGAGAGTCAACTGCCGCGTCGTATTGCCGAGGGTGGTGAACAGTTTCGTTCCGTCGTCCGAGACGTAGGCCACGGTGGTGTCGCAACCTATCCCGAAGTCTTGGGGCCGGAATACGTGCTTCAGGCGAAAGGTCCCTCCGTCTATCGTCGTGTTGCTACGGTCCGTCACGCTCGGCGTGGCACCACTAATGTTAAGGTACTTGAGCACGTTCGCACTCATGAAAAATAGTCCGGAGCCGCACACTTCTCCAAACGTGTCGCCATCTGCCAGCGCAGCATGCGCGCTCGATCCGCTCAGATCGGCCTGTGAGATCTTACCCCCATCGGCCCGAAACACGAGCTTGTCTTCAGTGACGAAGACGGGCGTCGGGTCGGTGGTCTGCAGCGCGATAATGGCTTTCTGGGAAGGCGGCGCAACGGAGGTATCGAAGAGCACTACGCGCCGCTTGCTTGCATTGCGAATGGTGACAGCGGCATAAGGTCCGGCCACCGAGGGGGCCACGCCGAAGACTTCCTCGCCCGAGGTGAGACCGAGCACGCTGTCCATGCGCTGCAGCAACGCGCTGTCGTCGACGCTGGTCATCCACCAATGCGAGACCAGCACGCCCGCGGGTCCCTCCGCCATGCGAATGTCCATGAAGAACACGCGACCATCGCCAGTGAACAGCGCTTGATTGACAAGCCCATCTCCCGGCACCGCGAGCACGTGCCTCGGCGCGGAAGGCGCTGCTGCGCGCAGGTCCACTGCGTAATAGGCGAATGGGTAGGATGATCCGTCGCCGACGCCAAACACTAACCATGACCCATTGGCAGGGGCGTTCACCGCGCTGACCCTGTAAGAGAAGAGCTTAGGGTCGAGGTTGGCAAGCGGACGGCTCAATAACACAGGTGGATCATTGCCCGCCGTTCGCCTGAGGTAGAGATCGTAGTCGTATTCCGTTTCTCGGTTAGACACGAAATATGTAAGCGCATCACCGTTGCCGATGAAGCCAAACTTATTGATGTCTCCAGCAAACATGGTGGAAGCCGGACTGACTGCGCGGGCGCTCGAGTGCCCTTGTGTTACGTAAAGCGCCGACCCCACGCCCGGAGCGCGCGCGCTCGGAAACGCGATTTGCTCGCAACGAGTGCCATCGCGCGGGTCGACGTTGGCAGGACCAAACGGACAGCGGCAAGTGTAGGCATCGTCTTGCGTCACACATTCGCTGCCCACCGGGCAATCGTGGGCGCCCGTGGCGCACTCATCGATGTCGACACAGTCATCTGCGCTCGCTGATTGGCCGGGCAGACAGGATGGTAAGCCACCACCGTCTCTCTGCCCGCTGTTGCCGTCTGAGTCGTTGTCGCCGCGCGAGCTGCCAGCGCGCGAACCACCGTCGTCGTCCGAGTTTTTCTTTGAGAAATCGAGCACGCAGGACGACAATACCAGCCCCATCGTGAGAGCCCCCACCAAAGGGTGCGCACCAAGGTGAGACGGATTCCGCTTAGAGTGCCACATGCCGTCCAAGATAGTCTTGCGGGGTACCGCGCGCCCGTCGCGTGCCTGCCGCTTCACCCGGAATCGGTATCCCAGGGGTGTGTCGGATAGTGCCGCGGTCGAGCGCCTGCCTTTTGGCGTTCTGAGCTACGCTGACAAGCGGCCTTATCAGTCAAACAACGAAGCTATCTGCCAAGCAACGAAGCTATCTGCGCGGAAAACGGTAGGGTGTGCGCCGTCGCTGTCGTTCGAGGCGCACGGCATGGTGCACAGGAACACGCCGGGTTGAAAGTTGACGCAGTAGCCGTCGTCGGCGAAGCGGGCGTCGCCGCAGACGGCGTTGTCGCCCTTGTCCTGAACGTTGTCGCCGTTTGTGTCGACGCCGCAGTCCTTGTCGCGATAGTGGTAATAAGACGACCTGGAGTGCAGCTGCAGCTCAAGCCACGTTGCTAAGAGCAGGCATGCTCGCCACGCGCGGCGACGAGGCTGGGGCTCTTGCGGCCGCTACGAGCGCGGCCGGAGCGCTGACCACGGGGGGCATGTGTCTGCACGCTGCGGCGGCTCGACGCCGGCAGGGCGAGCTGCTCGGCGGCGACGGGGGACGCGCCCTCGTGGCGAACGCGAGTGGCTGGATGCAGGGCCAGGGCAAGCGCGACCCAGACCGTATTACCGCGCTCTACGCACCCGGGTTTGAGCGCGGGGGGTGAGGGCGGGTATGTCTTGAGGCCGCCCCTGTGTGGTTTCAGCAGGGAGCAAAGCTTGTTACGGGCAGCCGAGTCGGTACGTAGCGGCCACGGCGGGCGCGGTGACACCGGGCGGTCGTGCGCCATCGAGCTGGCTGCCTGATCCCTCCCAGGGCGCGTTGGGAAAGGCTGCCACTATGGCAGCGCCGGTATCGAGGATGGCGGTGCGCAGCAAGATCGACCTAGACCCAAACATTTGGCCGGGCAGAACCGCGCCTGAGATGGCAGAGATTGCGGGGAGATCCTTCACGCGCTCGTCGCCGTCTCCATCAAAGCCTACCTCCCACAACCAAGGAGCCACCGTCGCTTGGTCCCCGCCCAGGTACTCATAGCCGCTCGTCAGCCAACGACCGCCCGTGAAGGTGGCATCTCCCGAGATGATGCCCGTGCCAGAGCTAATGTCTCCGGCGTTGACGTAGTTCCCTGCGGCATCGACGCGCACGCGCCGAAAGCGGGTCTTGTCGCCTGTTTCCATGTAGACGAGCAACAGCTCGGGCGACGCGCTATCTTCGTCGCATTTGCTGGGGCGGTGTGCCAACGCAGTAACTCCTGTGGCGTTTGCTACAGGGTCTGCAGTCGTAAGGTTCGCGTCAAGAGCCACGTGCCTGACGCCACTTACGTCAGTGGAGGCATAGACCAGCATGAACTCGTCGCGGCAAGGGACCGCTTCTATCTGCATATTGTTATGCAACAGGCCGGAGGTTGCGACGGTTTTGCTCGGGGCGAAGTTGTCCCAGATGCCGGTGGGACTCATGTGCGCCACGGCGACCCTGCTCTCGAGCGCCGCGACAGAGTTGCCCTGGGTTGTCGTCGAATGCAGGTACGCGACCGCGACGTAGGTATGACCTGAAGCCGTATGTACAGCGATATCGACAGGTATGATGTCCGTGCCTGCGCCTAAACTGGTCGTGCGAGGTGTAGTCGTCTCGACACTCTTTTCTGAGATGAACGCGAGCGTGGATGCATTGAAGAGCTGGAGCCGAAGCTTGGCGTTGCCACCTAGATACGTGCGACTTACTACAGCTGTTATTAGTTCGTTGCCGTCAGCCACAAAGCTCGTTGCGTCGGTCATCTTAGCTTTGCCGCTAGGTATCGCTTTGTCCAAGGTTCCTTCGCGCGTCAGCTGGGCGACCGAAATCGAGGCCACTTCTCGAGCGTCGAAGAGCGGACTCGCAGATGGCATATAAAAGAACCATGCGCCTCCACCCGCGCGCGGAGCCATCGACACCAGATTGTTATATTTGCCGGCGGCCGCGGCATCCGTCCAGATGCCATCAGGCGCAAGACGCGCCAGGAGACCTTCGTCCGCAACGCCGTCGCAGTTGTCATCCTTGAAGTTGCACGTCTCTACGGGCGGCGTGCATTCAGCGGGCGCAGGGGCAGCACATTGATCGCTGCAGCTACCCACGCCCATGCTGCCGCAGCTCGTCGTGCAGGCGACCTCCAGCTGACCGAGCGCGCAAGCGAAGCTCTGATCGGGCTGCCCGTCGCAGTCGTTGTCTAAGCCGTCACACAGCTCAGCTAGCCCTGCGCCGATCGTGGCGTTTGTATCGTCGCAATCGTCAGACGTCGCGGAGAGGCCCGCGCCTACGCAGCCTGCGTCAGATACGACTGCGCCCGCTCCGAGCCCATCGCCATCTTGGTCCGCGTAAACGGGCACGAGCACACCTTCGTCGACGTCACCATCGCAGTCATCGTCGAGATCGTTACAAAGCTCGTCGTCGCTGCACGTGCTGCCTGGACCATCGCTGCCGCCATCCGAGTCCCCGCCGTTGGGGGTCACTGCGGCATCACTCTCTTTCGAGGGATCGCTGTCGTCAGCGCGACATTGGGAGCCCACCCGCTTGTTTCCCGGTGGGCACTTGGGGTCGCTGCCACAGCCAGTGGCGCCACAAAGAGCGAGAGCGAGAACATAGGACGAAAGAGTGCGAAACACGGAAACCTCCAGGGTCGACAGCGGGTATCGACCTAGCTCAGGAGGTGTTGCTACATGTTTTGGGTCACGTCCAGCCCGGAGCGACTGTTAAGGCGCTGGTTCACCCTCGAGAAGCGCGTGCGCGCACGCTTGCGACGGTGGGATCCGATTCTGCGCGCCAGATGGCTATGGCCGAACTCCCTGATGCGGAGCTCGCCCGGCGGTTGGGAAGGCGCCTGCGGAATATTATGTGGACAGGGTAACATTTGTAGGAGCTACGAACGCCAGCGGCGGAAAGTAATACCCCGCCTCTATCGTTTGCCGCCCCATCTTCACAACGCTTGGTCAACGCATTGCACACGTCTGCTCCACACTGCGCTCGGTCGGCCCGCGTGCACTGCACGCACTCCTGGCTTACGCACAACGGCAAGCTGTCCTTGCTGAGCGCGTCGATGATGCCGATGCAGTCGCTAGGCCCAGCACAGCCCACGCACGTGTTCGTACCCAGGTCGCAGCGCGAAGCCTTGGGATCCGTGCATTCCGCGCTGGA
>JBBSJC010000494.1:0-6186 GCA_038257655.1 Polyangiales bacterium
CGGCCGAAGATTTAGTATCCGCTGTGCGCAGCGTGTCGAGCGCGCGCGATTGAGCTGCGAGCGGCGACGGAAGGGTCAGTCATGAGCACACGAGAAGACGCACTTGCCTATCACGCCCAGGGTCGCCCCGGAAAGATCGCCGTGGTGCCGACTAAGCCACTGGCCTCTCAGCGCGATCTTTCGCTGGCTTACACGCCAGGAGTGGCCGAGCCCTGTCGCGAGATCGAAAAGGACCCGGATGCAGTCAACCGGTACACGGCGCGTCGCAATCTGGTCGCGGTGATCACCAATGGCACCGCCGTGCTCGGCCTCGGTGACATCGGTCCGCTCGCCGCCAAGCCCGTGATGGAAGGTAAGGGGGTACTGTTCAAGAAGTTTGCCGACATCGACGTATTCGATATTGAGCTCGCCGAAAAGGACCCGGACAAGCTGGTCGAGATCATCTGCGCGCTCGAACCCACTTTTGGCGGCATCAACCTCGAAGACATCAAGGCACCTGAGTGTTTCATCGTCGAGCGCAAGCTACGGGAGCGCCTGAGTATCCCGATGTTTCACGACGATCAGCACGGGACGGCGATCATCTGCGCTGCGGCGCTCAAGAACGCGATCGAGCTGACGAACAAACGCATGCAAGACATCCGCGTCGTGTGCCTCGGCGCCGGTGCAGCAGCGGTCGCGTGCATGGAGCTGTGGCTAAGGCTCGGTGTCCAAAAGCAGAACGTCTGGATGGTCGATAGTAAGGGTGTGATCGTCGAGGGCCGAAGCGAGCTCAACGAGTACAAGGCGCGTTTTGCACGCCCTTCCCATGAAAAGCCGATCACGTTGACCGAAGCGCTGGTGGACGCCGACGTGTTCCTGGGTCTAGCGTCGGCCGATCTGGTGACGGGAGCCATGATCAAAGGCATGGCCCCCAGGCCGATTATCATGGCGCTCGCCAACCCCGATCCGGAGATTCCCTACGACGAGGCGCGCGCGGCCCGGCCCGATGCGATCGTAGCCACCGGCCGCAGCGACTATCCGAACCAGGTCAACAACGTGCTTGGCTTTCCGTACATCTTCCGGGGGGCACTCGACGTCGGAGCGCGCTGCATCAATGAGGAGATGAAGCTCGCGGCAGCCCTGTCCCTTGCCAGCCTTGCGCGCCAGGACGTCCCCGATAACGTGGAGCGCGCCTACGGCGGCGGCGCCTTACGCTTTGGACCGGATTACATCATTCCGAAGCCCTTCGATCAGCGCGTTTTGTATTGGGTGGCGCCCGCCGTGGCCAAGGCCGCGATGGACTCGGGCGTCGCCCGCGAGAAGCTTGATATCGGTGAGTATCGCGACCGATTGATGCGCACGCTTTCGCCCACGAGCAAGGTGATGTGGAACATCACATCTGCCGCGAAACGGGAGCCCAAGCGGATCGTGTTCTGCGAGGGACAGGAGACGAAGGTGCTGCGCGCCGCCAGCATCGTGCGCGAGGAGGGCATCGGCCACCCGATTCTGATCGGTCGCACCGATCGCATTGCCGCCTGTGCCGAGGCTGCGAGCATCGATCTTGCGGGCATGCAAATCGTAGAAACGCGCAGTGCCTCGCACCTCGAAGAGTACGTCGATAGCTTTGCCGCGCTGCGCGCACGCAAGGGTGTCACGCGCTATGACGCGCTACGCATCCTGTCACGCAGGCGAACTTACTTCGGCATGATGATGCTGCGCCATGGCCATGCGGACGTGGTCGTGTCGGGCTTGACCCATCGCTACCCGGAAACGATCGTGCCGGCCCTGCAGGTGATCGGTGTACGCGAAGGTGTGACTCGGGCGTGCGGCATGCACCTGGTGATAACCGAGCGTGACGTGCTGCTGCTTGCCGATACGACACTCAACGTCGACCCCGATGCCGAAACCCTGTGCGAGATTGCGCTCCACGCTGCCGAGGCGGCCGAGCACCTGGGGATGGTGCCGCGGGTGGCCCTATTATCCTTTTCCACCTTTGGCAGCGCCGCCCACCCGGCATCCAATAAGGTAGCGGCCGCCACGCGGCTGTTGCGGCGCATGCGTCCCGATCTCAACGTGGACGGAGAAATGCAGGCAGACGTGGCGCTCGATGCGGGACTGCGAAGCCACTATCCCTTTTCGAATCTCACGGGCCGCGCCAACGTGCTCGTGTTTCCCAATCTCGACGCGGGAAACATCGCGTACAAGCTGCAAAAAGCCCAGCCAAACAGCGAAGTCATCGGCCCTATCATGCTCGGCATGAAGAGCCCGGTCGCCCTGCTCACCCCCGAAAGCAGCGTTGATGACATCGTGTACCTGACGACGATCGCCGCCTCCCGCGCGATCGATGGCGCGATAAGGCTCGCTGCCGAATAAACCGCATCTTCTGATAGGATGTGGCCGTGACAGAAGTCGAGCGGCTTTCAGCTTGGGCGCAGACGCACGTCGGGCGCGTACGCGATCATAACGAAGACGCGTTCCTGCTGGACGCCGACTTGCAGTTGTACGCGGTGGCCGATGGTATGGGAGGCCATGCTGCGGGCGAGGTCGCAAGTCAGCTGACGCTCGAAACAGTGAGCAACGTGGTGCGCGCGGGCCATGAGCGGTCGGCCGCTTTCAAAACCGCGCCCGACTCGCGCGAGGCCAAACGCGAAGTTTTGCGTCTGCTCGAAGAAGCCGTGCAGGCAGCTTGTACCGTCGTGTTTGATGCCGGCCGCACAGACGAAGCCAAGCGCGGCATGGGTACCACACTGTGCGCCCTCCTCGTCGTGGGCAGGCAAGCGTTCATCGCCCACGTGGGCGACTCGCGCATTTACCTCGTGCGCGGCGACAAAACCCATCAGCTCACGCAGGACCACACCTTACAAAACGAGCTACTCAAGCGCGGGCGCCTTTCAGCGGAAGAAATCGGCCGCGTCAAACAGCGCAATGCTTTGACACGGGCCATCGGCGTGTACGCAAGCGTCGACGTGGACACCCTCGACCTCGACATTTTGCCGGGCGACCGGATCTTACTTTGTTCCGATGGCCTCTATGGCTATCTGAAAAAGGGCGAGCTCGCTTCAATCCTAGAGGGTCCCGCGGCCGATGCACCCCAACGCTTGATTGCACTGGCAAACCAACGCGGCGGCCACGACAACATTACGGTCTTGGTGATCTCGGCGGGCGCGGTCGGGGCTTCGTCCGAACAGGGCGACCTGATCAAGCTCAAGCTGCAAACGCTGCAAGGCGTGCCGATCTTTCGCTTTCTCAACTATCAGGAGCTGGTCAAAGTCGCGAGCCTGACAGAGCTGCGCCATTTCGTCGCCGACGAAGTCATCTTCAACGAAGGGGACGAGGGCGAAGAGTTGTTTGTGGTGCTCTCCGGCGGGGTACGCGTGACAAAGGGCGAACAGACGCTGGTCGAGTTTGGACAGGGCGAGCACTTTGGCGAGATGGCGCTTATCGATCGTGAGCCTCGCAGCGCGAGCGTGAGCGCGGTCGACGACACGCGTTTGCTCGTGATGAAGCGCGCCGATTTCTTTCACATCATCAAGCACGAACGGGACATGGCGGTGAAGCTCCTATGGCAGTTCCTCGGCGTGCTGACCGAGCGCTTACGCTCCACATCGCACGAGCTCGGTAAGGCCAAGGGGCAGCTTGCGCTGGAGGACCTGCTCGCGCTTGACGACACCGATCTCGAGGAAGCTTTGTGAGAAGCGGAGCAGCGCTTTGCGTGCTGCTTCTTGCGTGCGCACCCAGCGCGAAGATCGACGAGAAAAAAGCCGAGCCCACCAAGCTTGAGTCTGCGCCCCTCCCACCGCCGCAGGCCGCACCGGGCCCGCCGCCGTTCCGTGGCCCAATCCTGAGCCTGCACAAAAAAGAGGCCCGCAGTGCCGGCGTGATCGCGCCGGGTAAGCGCGCAGCCCCCGCTCAGCTTGCGGTGCTAGAGGATGGCGACCTGCTCAACCTGGACTTCGGCTGTGGAGCGCGCGCGCAAGTGTCAGGCCCAGCCATCGTCGCGGTAAGCGGCCGTTCCGACCAGGGGCTGCTCGTGCGCCAAGGGTTGCTGCGTGTGGAGCTGCCGCCGGGCGCGGCGAAACCGGGCGCGGCCTGCTGGCTTGCGTCCCCAGCCTTGCGCATGGAGCTGCCCCGCGCTGCACGCTTTGCCCTGCGTGTGCACGAGGACGGTCGTACTCAGATCGCGGTCGTCAGCGGCCGCGTGACTGTCGCTACGGGTACGCTCTCGGCTGAAGAAGACTCAGGTACGCAAGCCCTCGAAGCCGGACGACTGCTCGAGGCGAACCTTACCTCTGCAACCACGCCGCGTGTAGTGACGGGGCCGAGCACCTTGGAGGCCGCGCTGAGCCTGCTCGCAGCCAAGGCACGCGCGGCCAGGACCGTCACAGCTAAGCAACTGAGCGATAGCCTGGAAAACCGGCTGCTGCCCGGCTTGAAAGCGCAGATTGGGCGCGCGGCAAGCCAGCTGGAGCGTGCACGCACCCTCGACCAACAACATCGCCTGCTCGTGTCCGCGCGTGATCCGCAGGCGATGGTCGTGCAGCGACAGATCGCGGAGCAGGCTGCTCACACATTTGTCGCGCGCCGCAGCCTTGATGCGGCCCTGTCGCGGGTCGAAGCTGCCCGGCTCAATGCCACTGAGGTCCCCGCGCCAGCGCCCATGTCAGCCTCCAGCATCGAGCCCATGCTTTCCCGTGCCAGCGAGCTATTGCGCTGAGCTGCGCGGCTACCACGCTCGCTTGACGCTTGGGAAGCGTGCTGCCTATGCTCGCGGCGCAATGCGCCTCGCCACAGCTTTATTCGCGGCTTTTCCCGCCCTTCAATCGATAGCCGGGGTCACCAGTCTGATTTGTGTGGCTGCCGCTTTCGGGCTGTCTGGGCAAGCCCAGGCTGACGAGCCTCCACTGCGCTTGATGCGCGAGAGCATTCCCTACACGGAGGTCGTCGACGCTGCCGAAGCAGACGACCCCTTCGATCTCAACGCCCACGTCGGCTTCAATCGCGCAACCGATCGCGGCACCATCCAGCGCGAATACACCAGCGTCGATGGCGAACGCGAGCGCACGAGCATCGCGGACAGTGAACGCGTGACGAGCTCGCTCATGTTCGGGCTCGACGTCGGTTTGTTTCACGACTTGATGGCTTTTGTACGCTTGCCCTTGATCCTGAGCGATGCGCGCTCCCTATCGCGTCCCAACGGCAAGAGCGCTGCGGACGTCGTCACGCGTTTGACCGACCCCTACGACTATGGCGGCGCGGAGGGCCAGCTGTTCGAGGTCCCCTTCGAGTCGCCCACGCGGGCTGGCTTCGATTACATCGGTCTCGGTGCAGCCTGGGGCGTGCTCAACCAGCAGCGCGATCCTTACTATCCGACCTGGCTTATCATGGTCGAGGGGCGTCGCGCGATAGGCCCACCCCTCAAGCCCTGCGGTCAGTATGACGGGAAGACCATTTGCGGGTCAAAGACCGGCCGCGATCAAGATGGCAATGGTACAGACGACGGCACAGCCCGGCAGTTTGAAAGCCAAAGCTCAGGCTCGAGCCGTGGCTTGAGCGGGGTCTCGATCGAGACGCGCGCCTCCTATCGTTATCGCTATCTCGAACCTTACTTTGGGCTCGGTTTTCTCGTCGAATGGGCTTCGACTGCGAACAAGTACTTCAATCCCGGCGGTGATCTCGACGGGAAGATTCACGCCTTACCGAGTCGCACCACCACGGCCACCCTGGGCACCGCCGTCATTCCTTGGGAAAACCGCGCGCGCTTCCAACGCTTTGCGATCGATCTGCGCCTGACTGGCGCCCATCTGTCAGAGGGACATGACTACAGCGCGCTCTACGACGCCCTCGGCACGTCCAAACACGCGGAGCTTTCGCGAGCCAATCGCGAGGGCTTTACCGCGGGTGAAAACAAGCAGTTTGACGATCCAAATAGCGTTACTTTCGATGATCAGGGCGTGGGGTCCAAGGTGCCCTTCTACGGGCTCACCGACCTCCAATCGCGACTCAAGTACGGGTTGCGTGTCGGTCTCGAGATGCAGGCGGCGCAGTACATACGTTTCTCCTTTGGCTCAGCGCTCAACTGGGTGACAGCGCATGCGATCACCTCGGCCGACCCCTGCAATGTAGATTTCAGCGATGAAGAGCGCGCCACCGGCAGCCGTGGCAACGCGTGCACACCGGGCATCGTCAACCCCAGCCAGCGCCCCACCA
>JBBSJC010000495.1:0-6160 GCA_038257655.1 Polyangiales bacterium
ATCAGACAGGTGCGGCCCTGGCGTCGAACTTGGACCTGCAAAGCCTGGTGCAAGCGGTGACCGACGCCGGCACGGAGCTCAGCGGGGCGCAGTTCGGCGCGTTCTTCTACACCGTCACAAATCCAGAAGGCGACGTGTTCACGCTCTACACCTTATCGGGGGCACCCCGCGAGGCATTCGAAAGGTTCGGGCAACCACGGGCAACCGCTCTATTCGGTCCGACATTTCGGGGCGAGGGCGTGATCCGGAGCGCCGACATTCGTAAGGATGCGCGTTATGGTCAGATGGGCCCTCATCACGGGATGCCTAAGGGTCACCTGCCAGTATGCAGCTACCTTTCGGTCCCCGTGATCGCTCAATCGGGGGAAGTACTCGGTGGCCTGTTCTTTGGTCACGAAGAGTGCGACGTATTCACCGAACGCGTCGAGCGGCTGATAGTCGGCGTCGCCGCGCAGGCCGCGGTCGCCATCGATAACGCGCGTTTGTACGAGCGGGCCAAAAGGTCCGCTGAGGAACGCGCGTCTCTTCTCGAGGCTGAACGCGCGGCACGCGCCGAGGTGGAACGAGTCAGTCTGCTCAAAGATGAGTTCTTAGCAACCCTATCCCATGAGCTGCGAACTCCACTGAACGCGATCTTAGGCTGGTCTCAGCTCTTGCTGTCGCGGGCCGAGGGCAATGCGAGTCTGCAGCGTGGCTTAGAGATCATCGCACGCAATGCACGCGCCCAAGCACAGCTGATCGGGGACTTGCTCGACATGAACCGCATCGTGTCCGGCAAGATTCGCTTCGATATGCAACAGGTTGATTTGGCATTGGTGGTCGAGGCGGCGCTCGACACGGTAAGGCCGTTTGCGGACGCCAAATCCATCGCCCTGCGCGTGACGCTAGACTCGGCGAGCCACTCGTTCGGCGATCCCGACAGGCTGCAACAAGTGGTATGGAACTTAGTGACCAATGCCGTAAAATTTACACCCAAGGGCGGGGTGGTCGATGTGATGTTGCAGAACATGCACTCGCACCTGGTGGTGACCGTGCGCGACTCCGGCATGGGCATCGACAGTGAATTTCTCCCGCATTTGTTCGAACGCTTCCGCCAGGCAGATTCGTCCACCACGCGTAAGTACGGCGGGCTCGGGCTTGGCTTGTCCATAGTCAAGCAGCTTGTCGAGCTTCATGGCGGTACTGTCAAAGCGGCGAGTGGCGGCGACGGACAGGGTGCGACGTTTACGATTACTCTGCCGGTGCGCGCGGCGGATCAAGCCGTCGACTCAGATCGCGATCGTCCCAGCACTCCGCGAACGTCGGACGTGGGGGCGACTGAGGTTTCGCTTAGCGGGGTCAAGGTGCTCGTGGTCGACGACGAGCCAGACGCACGCGAGCTTCTCACGAGCATGCTGACCCATGCGCATGCGGTCGTGCTCAGCGCCGAATCTGCCCAGCGGGGGCTTGCGCTAGTCGCCTCCGAGCGTCCCGACGTAATCGTTAGTGATATCGGCATGCCTATACGGGACGGGTATGATCTTATACGCGACATACGAAAGCTACCCGTCGACGGTGGGGGCAAGACACCGGCCATCGCGCTGACGGCATTTGCGCGCGCAGAGGATCGCACCCGCGCGATGCTAGCAGGCTACCAAGTCCACGTGGCTAAGCCGATCGAGGCCCAGGAGCTGCTCGCGGCGGTCAGTGGCCTTATCGCAGCTTACCATTCCACCTCCGCGAACGGCGGTCCCGGGCGCGCTAACGAGTGACCCGGCCCCACCAACGGTCTTCCCCAATTGCGCGGCAGCAGCTTCCTGGTACGAAAACCGTCATGAGCGTTTCACCCCAAACCACGACGCCTCGCATCTGGATCGATGCTGACGCCTGTCCACGCGACGTGAAGGATCTGATCTTTCGCGCGGGAGAGCGGCTTCGGCTCCTGGTCGTCGTGGTGGCAAACAAGGCCTTGTTTGTGCCGTCGTCCGCCTGTATTTGCATGGTGCAGGTCGCGGGCGGCCCCGACGTCGCCGACGACCACATCGTCAAGCAATCGCAAACCGGCGACCTGGCGGTCACGGCCGACATTCCGCTCGCAGCCCGTCTCGTGCCCAAGGGCCTGATCGTGCTCAATCCGCGAGGCGAGGAGTACGACGCAGAAAACATCGGCGAGCGGCTGTCGGTCCGCGACTTCATGGCCGATGCACGTGATGCCGGCGTCGTCACCGGAGGGCCCAGCGCATTCGGTCCCAAAGATAAGCAGCGCTTCGCAAACGCACTCGACCGCGCCCTGTTCCGCCTCACGCAAAATAGGCTCAAGGGCGCTTGACTCTGGATCTGAGTCTCACGGGTGCCGGTGTCATAGGCGTGCCAGGAATTGCTGAGGCTTTCTGCAGACCACGCCCCCGGGCGGCTATACTCGAGGGATGTGCGGACGCTTTTTTCGCAGAAGCCCACGCGAGGAGCTCGCAGCAGCCTTTCGAGCGAGCGCTAAGGGCGAGGACTTGCCGGCTGCGTTCAACATTCCGCCCGGGCAGGCCATCCTTGCGGTGCGTTTCAATCCCAAGACTAAAGAGCGCACACTCGAGCCGCTCCATTGGGGTCTCGTTCCGCACTTTGCGACAGACCGTAAGATCGCATTCAAGTGCACCAACGCGCGCGCTGAGACGGTGGATACCTTACCGAGCTTTCGCGGCGCCTTTGCCAAGCGACGCTGCCTTATCCCCGCGGATGGCTTTTTCGAATGGCTCACCCGTGGCAAGAAGAAACATCCCTATGCGATCACGCGCAACGACCATCAGCCCTTTGGCATCGCGGGTGTCTGGGAAAACTGGCAAGAGCCCGCGACCGGAGAATGGCTGCGGACGTGCGCGATGATCACCACCTCCGCCAATGCTCTGGTGGCAAAGATCCATGACCGCATGCCGGTCATCCTCGAGCCCACCGAGTATGCCCAATGGCTCGGCGAAGAGGCCCTGCCGCTGCACGGTCTGAAGCAACTGCTGCGGCCCATCCGCGCGGAGCTGATGACGATGTGGCCCGTGCACCCGCAGATGAACACGCCTGCGTTCGATGACGTCAGTCTGCTCGATCCACTCCCCGAAGACCCGCTCACCGAACCGCCGCTCACGTCATCGTGACTAGGGCTTTAACGCCATCGTGCTAGGGCGTTCGCCTCGAAAGGAAGACGGACAGCGCGGCGATGCATTCGGGCACGAGTGCGGCGGTAATGCGCGCCGCATGTGCCCACCCGACACAATGGGGACGTGGTGAGATCTGGATTGCCGCGGATTTCGCAGGTTTCTCACGCCAGCTGCTCCCCAATATCAGGCGGCACGACCTATGCAAAGAGCGGCCATAAGGTTGTGCGTTCCTTACACTTCTGGAGGACATTATGGAAATCGTTTGGATGCTAATCGTAGGGCTTGTGGCGGGTGCTCTGGCCAAGCTGATCATGCCTGGACGTCAAGGCGGCGGCATTGTCATGACCATGCTCTTGGGTGTCGCGGGTGCGGTTGCCGTGGGGCTGTTGGGGCGCGCACTCGGCTGGTATGACTCGTCCGCCGGTGAGGGGCCTGGACTCATCGCGAGCACGCTGGGTGCGTTGGGCGTGCTTGCCGTCTACGGCATGGTCACCCGCCGTCGGTCGCTTCATAACTGAAGCCTGGGACACACAATAAAAGTCTGCTCACGCGACGAATAGAAAGTCTGCTCACGCGACGAATAGTAAGATCGCGGGGGGCCGAAAATTCTGCAGGGAGGCTCAGCATGGGAACCGCAAACTGGCAGCCAAAGTGGTGGACGAAGGACAAGCACGAAAGCGGCTGGGAAAACGTTAAAGAGGCACTGAAGCGCGATTGGGAGCAGACCAAGAATGACTTCGGGGCCAGTGGCCGCGACCTCGATCAAGATGTCGATGACACGGTCAAGCAAGCGGCAGGTAAGGATGTCATCCCTCCACCCAACCAGGCTAACGCGCCCGACGGCACGCCAAAGCAGCGCGACATCGGCTGGTCTGAGGCGGAGACGCCGATGCGCTACGGCTACGGCGCCCGGCAGCAGTTCGGCTCTGAGCATCGCGATTGGAACGACAAGCTCGAGGGAACCCTGCGCAATGAGTGGGAAGAAACGAACGACTCGAGCCGGCGTAACTGGAACGAGGTCAAAGACGCCGTTCGCCGCGGCTACGAACACCCACGCCACTGACAAGACCAGGCGAAAGAGCGAAGGTAGGACCCGCCGCGAAACAATCAGGTCGGATCGGCCATAACCTGTGCGCATCAACCCGCGGGCGCGATATCGCAGGCAGACCACCACCAATGTGCCGCGTTACTTTGCAGCACGCGCGAGATGCGGCTGCTGGTAGCGCGCACAACCACCATCACGTGGTCGTCTACTGGCGTTGCCGTGTCCGTCACTGTGCCGCCGAGCGCGTTCGAGAACCTAACGGGTTGGTCGCCTTCGGAACGCACCGTGCAGTCGAGCACGTAAAGCTTGTCCTTCTCCACCGGGAAGCTGAGCGCCACATAGTCGCCTGCGCCATTGGGCCCCGCCTCGCCGAGCGAGAAATAACCATCCGGATCGCTGGTGGAGGGACCGGCGTAGAGGCTCGCTTTCGCCTGCTGAATGAGGGCTCCGGCGGGGCTTGCCGGCGCTGCGGCACTGATGCGGGTGGTACTTGCGGGCGGAGTCGCTACGGCGGGTAGTTTCGCCTGCGCGCGGGCTTGGTTCCACAGCTGCAGGCGTTTGTCTTTAGGTAAGGTACGCAAACGCAGCTGAGTCAGATTGGGGTCGGCCTTAGTGGGCTGGATGGCCGGAGCCTTGACTGCCGTGGGCGACAGGATGGTCTTGGGCGTGGACTGCGCGAACAGGGGCTGGCTGATGAGACATGTAACGAGACCGACAGTGGCAAGGCCGGTAGTCACGAGGGATGCGGGAAGGCGCATGACGGCTCCTTGGTAGCGGGGCGACGCTCCGCCCCGTGTTTAGAACACACGCGAGTGTTCTACGAAAGTACAGCGAGGCTACCCGCCCCGTGGCACAGACTGCTGCTCTCGAACGCTCATTCAAAACGCTCCCCACCGGCGTTGGAGCGTCCGACGGGAACACCCGACCCGGCGTCCAGGGCGTGCGATTAAGGCTCCAGAATCGGACACATGCGGCGCGCTGCCCCGGCCCCCAGCCGCCGCTCCGAGAGTCGGCTTCGCAGAGCAGTCACGCGCAAAGACAAATGGTTATAAGCCGTGAACACTGCCTGAGCATTCCGCGCAAAGCGGGGCACCGGCTGGCACGCAACGTGCGTAGGGCGCGCAGCGGGTGACGTTCGGGCTCACGCCTTGCAACGTGCCGCAGCTTCATCACAAGGGGAGTCTTCTATGTCCAGCTCAAAATCGCTGTGTATGTCGATCATGCTGTCATTGGCGTTCACCGCCTGCGCAAAAAAGGGCGAGTCTGCCGAGCCCGAAAGCGCCTTGAGTGCAGGCAATGAATCCACGGATACCGGGATGCAGCCGGGCGCGGCGTCGTGGGAGGGCTCGCCAGCGCCCGCCTTTGCAGACACCGCCGATGCGGAGCCCGCTGCCCCCGTCGCCTCGGTAGAACCACTGACTGATGAGCAGATCGTGGGTATCACCGAGGCCGTGAACAAGGGCGAGATCGAACAGGCCAAGGTCGCACAAAAAAAAGCTAAGAATCCGCGCGTCAAGAAGTTCGCCAGCCACATGATTTCGCAGCACACCAAGGCCAAGCAGAAGGGCGCGAAGCTGGTGAAGCAGACCAAGCTTACTGTTGCGGACAGCGCGGTCGCGACCGACCTGCAAAGTAAGACCACCGAACAGCTCGAGAAGCTCAAGGCTGCCGAGGTCCCCGATTTTGATAAAGACTACACTGATGGTCAGGTCGCTCAGCATCAGGAAGTTCTCGATTTGCTGAACACGCAACTGATCCCCAGTGCCACCCATCCCGACTTGAAGGCGCGGCTCGAAGAAGAGCGCTCTATGGTGGAGGAGCACCTCACTGAAGCCAAAGACATCCAGGCCAGCCTTGCGAGCCCTTAGTACAGGTCCCCAGAAGTAGGTGATCACTAGGGCTGCCAGGACGTTTTCTCCACCTGGGCGTTAGCGTTGTCCTGGTCGTGAGCCTTGACGGCGACGGCGACGGCGACGGGAGCAACTTCGGTCGG
>JBBSJC010000496.1:0-6155 GCA_038257655.1 Polyangiales bacterium
CAGATATCCGAACCTGCGGTCTTGGAGCTCCCAGCCGTGGCAGTAGGGGCACTGGACGATCGATTTGGCCCACAGCGCGCGAAACCCTGGAATGTCCGGCAACTCATCGATCATCCCCGTGCATAAGACAATTCGACGGGCCTCCGCGCTGCCGGTCGAGAGACGAACCTTGAACGCATCGCGCTCACCGTCGATCCCTCGACTCCGACTCCCCGTGTTTCGACGTTAGTATAGGGAATGAATTGCTGAAGTGCGATGCGCCGAAACTCAGCGGGTATGACGCCGTCTCGGGTGACGAAACTATGAATGTGTTGCGCCGCTTCGTTGCGCGGTGGGCCCACATCACAGAGTAAGACGCGCTTACGGGCTCGGCCGAGCGTCAGGGGTGCAGAGAGTCCCGCAGGGCCTCCGCCTACGATTATTACGTCATAGAGCATGTCGCCATTCCTCGCATTGAACCTGGCGTCACGTGCCCTTGCGCTGCACGAAAGCTGGTGCGTCTGCTCCACCGAGGCCGAGCCTTGCTTCCATATGTGCCAAAGCCTGCTGCGCGGCCAACACTGCACGCCTGCATGGGCGTCCACGACGCGGCCACTGCCTCCCTGACGCTCGGTCTGACTCGACCGGCCCCTGAGCAGGCGCCTCAAGACAAGTCACCGGCGACGAGTCGAACTTTCGATTCAAGTGTGCTGAGTGGCTGCAGCCTCTTGCGGATGCGGCGCTGGTCGCTCCCCTGGCAGCACGCCTGTCGAGTCTGCCCGGGCCTGTTTCGACGCTGCTTCGCTTGGCTGTTCGGCCAGCTCTACGCGTACGGCGGGTGAAGCGGCCTCGGCGAAGGGGGCGCCGGCACATCTCGTTTGGTGGTGTATCCCAATTGCATTTGCTGGTTGCATGCACCAGAGTTCGAGCATGTTCTCGCCCCGCAAAGACGAAAAGCGCTCCGCCGCGATACGTGCCATCAAAGCGAGTGCATCCGTCCTGTTTGGAGCAGGTGAGGACGATGCCGTGGTGGTCAACGAGCTTCGTTGCACAGAGCCAGGTTGCCCTCCGATCGAGACCGTGATCGCCCTGCTGCGGGCAGGCAGCCCACCGCGCCAGGTCAAAGTGCACAAGCCCGTGACGGAGGTCACTGAAAGCGATGTGCGAGCGGCCATTCAAGCGCCAAACGAGCATGAGCATGAGTAAGAGCAGCGTTCAACGTTGGCGCTCGACCTCGCGCGTCTCCGCCTAGCAGCCTCATCTATGTTTGGCGTCGCGGTCGTACTCTCTGTGCTCGGACTCATGATTGGGCCCGTCTTGGTCGCGTGGACGCGAAGCACGCGCGTCACATTTGCAGCCTTAGATGGTGCGATCCTCGGCATCGTTCCAGCATTGGTGGTTCTGCGCCTCTTGCCACATCTCGTCGAGGAAACGGGCGCATGGGCCGTGCTTTCGTGCGCTTTCGGCTATCTTGCATTTTCCGCCGTCGAAACCCGTACGCACCGGCGCGCCAAGAATATCGGCCTTGCCATCGTTCTCCCCACGCTAGCTGTCCACGGGTTTCTCGACGGCACGGGGCTGGCCCTTGCGTTTCAAAACGACGAGGTACTCGGAGCCGGAGGTGCGGCCATCGGCATGGCTTTGGTGGTGCACAAGATTCCGGAGGGGCTGTTCGTGGCCTCCGTGCTCCTGCCCACGCTCGGGCCGCGCCGTACGGCTGTGCGCCTCTTGGCCCTTGCGGGGGCCACCGTGCTGGGCGCGCTCAGCGGGCGCGAGCTTCTCGATCACGCATCAGACCGCATCCTGCACGTGGCGGTTGCGCTCGGGCTCGGTGTGATGTTGCGCATGGCAATCCATCGACACGATGCACCCGCCCTCGACAAATCTGAGTGTCTAGCGAGCGGCATGGCTTTCGTGATCTGTCTTTGCATGCTGCTAGTCGTACCCGATCCGCAACAGCTCTTCTCCCGCTCTCATCCCGGCGAGCTCAACGCCCTCCAGACGCTGGCTCCTTTGCTGCTCGAGACCGCGCCTTGGTTGCTTCTTGCCCTGGTCGTCGGAGAAGGTGTTGCACGCTGGCGGCGAGATGATCAGCGCAACGCGGACCCGTGCACGATCATGTGGCTCCCTATGATCGCACTCTCTTTGCCCCTCCTGGGCCTGCTACTAACCTTAGTACGTGCGTTACTCGAACCATTGGTCAGTCTTCGGCCGGGTTTGACTAAGTACAAGGTTGGGTCCGAGGTGCAGCAGGTTTCCGCGGAATCGTCTGCGGGCCAGCCGCTCAAGGCTTGGCTGTTTCGCCACGCAGCGCCACGCGCGAATCGGGTGTTGCCTTCGTATGTGGTCGGTATCGCGCTCGCCATCGCCCTCGAATCGGCCGTGCCTCCTTTAGCATTTGGTAAGGTGGGCTGGCTCGCCTTACCATTGGCCGCGCTGCTTGCGATCGTCGTCAGAACGGGGATACCGGGTGCGACAATTCTGGTCGCTGTTCTTATGCACAAGGGGCTGCCACTGCCTGCGGCCCTAGTCTTCACTTCCGTTGCAGCCCACGTCTCGAGTCGAGGTCCAACGCTGGCATCGTTGCGCGCGAGCTTGCGCGCACTCGTCACGATCGGCCTCGCTGTTCTTGCCGCGCTGTTGCTAAGCCCAAGCCTCACGCCGCCCCTGCACGCGCTCGCGGCCCATCCGCACCCGTGGACCGAGTGGGCCGCAGCCAGCGTGATCGCAGGCTGGGTGCTGGCTCAGCTCGTCGCCTCAGGGCCGCGCGATTGGTTCGGGCGGCTCAGCCCCACCGGAGCCTTGCATAGCGGCTAAAACCCAGCCCTGCGCGCGTAGGGCGGGCACCTGAAACACCTTTGCGCAGACGGCCCTTGACCGTTCAGACTAGTCGGCGCATCATTCCATCAGTTGTTGGAATGAAAGAACGTAAGCAGCCGCTCGCGGCCACCGAATGCGGGCCGCACGCCCATCCAAAACACGTCAAAGTGGTGAGCCCGTTGGCCTTCGAGCGAGCGGCTGCACTGTTTCGAGCCGCGGGGGACTTGTCACGGCTTCAGCTGCTGCATCGGCTCGATGCGGGTGAAGCGTGCGTGAGCGAGCTTGCAGAGGCGAGCGACACGAAAATCACCACACTCTCTCAGCAATTGCGCGTGCTGTACGCCGAACGCATCGTCAAGCGACGTCGCGAAGGTAAGCACATCTACTACTCGCTTGCAGACGAGCACATTCAAGAGCTCATTCGCGCCGCGCTGGATCACGCAAGCGAGGCTCTCGTTCCCGAACTATCCACCTCCATCCACCCCAAAGGAAAAAAGCCATGACCCACAAGACCCACCCAGATCACGCTCACGTTCACGGAGCAGGCTGTGGCCACACAGCAATTCAACACGGCGACCATACCGACTATGTGCACGATGGACATCTGCATCATGCCCATCATGGCCACGTGGATGAGTGCGCGCTCGACGTGGATGCTGCGAACCCCGCGGACTGCACACCCTCCCATCTATGCGAAGGCCACGACGCAAGCCACGTGCACGGCGCAGATTGCGGACATGAGTCCATTCCTCATGGCGACCACGTGGACTATCTCGTCGCCGGCCACCTCCACCATCCTCATGGGACACACTGCGACAACCATGGGCCGGTGCAGGTCTGAGCCCAACGCGTTCTCGCAGAAGATCGCTCATGGTAAGGCCCCTACTTTGATCTCCGTATTGCAGGAACCACCAAGACCATTGAAGTGCGCAAAGCGCGCCCTCAGCACGAAGTCTCGCAGCGTAAGCACTCCCGGTTCCTGCGGCGGAATGTAGATCACTGGGTTGCCCTTCTTGTCGGCAAGTGGCTCTCCGCCTCGCCCTGTGAGCCGACCGAGGGGCTGCTCCGCTAAATCCTCCGTGCGCACTGGATGCTTGCCATCGTACACGGCAGCGATTCCCTCGGCGCGAAACGCGGAGTCTTCTGCGAACGAGTCGAACCACAAATGAGTAAGGTGCCAAGTGATCTCCGCCTGCGCGGTGCCTCGCACTGGCACCACGATGCCGAACGTCCCATCTCCTGCGGTGCAGGTGAAGTAGTCGATGCTCACTGGAAACCCGAGCTCGAAGGGGATCTCGTCTCCCTCCGGAGTGATCAGGACGCCCGTCTGCAAGAAGCTATACTTGTTGTCTACCATCTGGTCGAACAACGCCGCGGGCGCATTGATATTGAGTGCACTCTTTTTGGGCGGATGGCTCGAAAATCCCACTTCATCCCAGCGCTGCGCGGGCACGCCGTCGGCCTCGTAGACATCGACCACCGAGGGGATAAGGTCAACCACGCGCGGCTCCATTCTCACGCTCGCAGTCTCGCCTTCCATGGTGCGCAAGTGAAAGTCCGTGACGCTGAGCAGGGCGTGCTCGTAGCGCACCCCGTAGCCGTCGGCGAAACGCTCGGCAGCGATCCCATCGCGGGCCTCATTGCCGCCATTGGCTCGAAGGATTACGGATCCGCTGCTTCCCGCATTTGGGTCGGTGCATGCACTTACGAGCGCCAACGCGCAGAGCACACCACTATACCTTACTATCTTCATGGCTCCTCCGGCTCAAGCTCTGCACTGAACGCTTCGGGGCGGCGCACGCCCAAATACCATTGTCCGAGCATCGTCGAGCTCGCTTGGCCACAAGGATTCTGTCCCTCCACCAGCGTCTCGAAATCCACCAGATCGAACCATCGCTCTAGCTCGAGCGTGATAGTAAGCTCAGCAGGTCCGTTCAGCGCAGGCTGACCCGGAAGCAAGACCTGATCGATTCTGCGTCGCGCCTCCAGATTCTCCGGCGCATCGTCGGAATCGCCCTTGATGTCGAGCCCGCAGCTAAACTCGACCATCTTAGTGCCGTTCGTGGCACGACCCACTATCCAAGCATGGTGGCCCTGAGTTTGCTTGGCCGCCTGTGTATTTCGTGGCTCATCGAGCATAATGCTAAGGCGATCAAGACGCTGTGCTTCGGTCTGAATCGTGCCCAACTCGGTTGGCTTGGAATGCAGTGCATCGACAGCCACCTGCTCCAGGTATTCGCCGATCACTTGTCCTTCGGTGAGCGTCTGTGCATGCCCCCCGTGGGCTAAGGCGTGCGGCATCAACCACTGCCAAACCTGGCTCGTGATGTTGCGCTTCGGTGCTCGCAGGTAGATGGGTCCGAGCAGTACGCGTGCCTCGTCAAGGTGGACCATCCAACCATCGTCACGGCGAAAGTCGCCCGCATTCTCATGGGAGCGGATCGCCAGCGAGACAGGGACTGGCGCGAGTCCACTGGCCTCCTCCGCGCATGCCGCGCTGAGTGCGCATACGAGTAGACAGGTAGCAAGTTCCTTCATGTCGAACCTCCAAACATGTCTGCGTCAAGCAGGACGGTCACGTTAACCATCCACTGCACAGGTGGCCCGGCCGCGAAGTGACGAGCGGGCAGCGCTGAGCGCGCACCGTCCGGACTGTCAAAGTTGGAAACGTAGTGAAACTCAGCCTGGCGGTACCGGGCATTGAGTGCATTCGTCAAGGACGCGGAAAGATCGAGGAAGCGGTAGCGAGCACCGACAGACGGATCGAGGCTGGTATAGGGCTCGGCCCACTGGGCCAACGGCAGCGGCCTTCGACCGACGTAGCTAATACCCACGGCACCATAGGCGCTCAGCTCAGCGATACCGGCCACGCTATGCTCGAGTACGGCGTCGCTGCGCGCAAGCCAGGTCGGTAGGAACGGGATGCGCTCTCCCGACCAGGGCTCGAGCTTCGAGCCACCCCGCGGCTGCAGGTGGCCACGCGTGTACGCGACTGAACCCAGAAGGTCGAGCCAGCCCAGCACCTTGAGACGTGACATGAGCATGCCGCCGGTACGGTTACTGGGGCCCACAGGTTGGTTTCGTCCTGCTTCTGCGTCGAATACGATGTCGCGGGTGACGTGTGTGTAAAATACGGACGCGCGCGCTTCGATCCCAAGGGCTCCGATTCGCTTCTGAAACACCGGCCCCGATTCGGCCGAAGTAATGCGGGCAAAGGGCGCGGCCTCCGACTGCGAAAGCGCGGCGGCATCGCTCGAACGGCTACAACCCCCCATCATCCCATAAGATGATGCCCGTATAAATGGCGCTGTACTCACAACTTATCAATGGCTTTTGACGTATAAAACTATATATGA
>JBBSJC010000497.1:0-6148 GCA_038257655.1 Polyangiales bacterium
AGTTCTTGGACTGTGACTAATGCGGCCAGTCCGTTAACGCGCAATCTTCCGGCAACGTTCGCTGCCACCGGTGGCTATACCGTGCTTGCTTTGTTACCTGGCAGCGAAGCTGTCGCGACCACGTTGGACTCCCGCCTCATCGAGGGGGTCACGGTCGAAACCGTAGTCCCCGTCATCAGTTACACTGCGGTTCACGGCGGCATTACAGTGCATGTGAATGACACGTTGCTCTACAGCAACCGCACGCGCAAGACCCTCCCAGACGAGATTACGCGCGTGTACTTGAACGCAGTACACTTCACTGCGCAGCGCGTCACCGGCGCCGGGACCGCTTGCTCTGCCGGTTTTGTTCTAGCAAATGATACCTGCGTTGACGTCGATGAATGCGCCACCAATAACGGCGGTTGCGGAGAGGTTGGGCGAGCGACCTGCGTCAACGTCGAAGGGGCTCCGCCGTTGTGCGATGACATCGATGAGTGTCGGGTCAACAACGGCGGCTGCGGGAATGCGACCAACTACAAGTGCGTGAACCAGGAGCGCGCGGCACCTCAGTGCGTTAACGTGAGTACGTGCGCGCCTGATAACGGCGGTTGCGGTGACGAATCCTTCAACCGTTGCTCTTATGACCCGGTCGGCGCAGTCGTATGCAGCGATATCGATGAGTGTCTGGTGAACAACGGCGGTTGTGGGGATCCGGTCGCGATCACCTGCACCAACCAGCAAAACGCGGCGAACTCCTGCGCCGACGTGGATGAATGCGCAGCTGCGACGCTCAATAACTGCACTGACGATAAGCCGTGTACGAATATTAAGGGCAGTTACTTTTGCGGATGCGACTTTCCAAACATCTTGGACCGGGTGACCGGGTTATGTCGAGCGGCACGAGTCCTTGTGCTGGACGACGGGGGCGGCACATCCTTGCTGGCCGATCTCCAAGCCGCGGGCTTTGCGGCTACTGGCGGTGGGCTCTACTACCAGTATCAGTCTACGGATCTATCGGGCTTCGACACCATCCTTTGGCTGGAGGGCCAAGGGGGGCGCTTCGGCAGATCCCTACTGCCTGGCATCGATCAGCTGATTGGGAACTTTGTGGCGGCTGGCGGGGGGCTCATCCGCACCGAGCAGGGCATCTATTCCGCGGCTCTCCAGAAGATCTTAGCAAACACTGACGTTAATACGGTCTCCATGGGTGTGATGCCAGTAGCGTTACCCACAGTGCTGCGCGCCACGGAAGCAGGCACTTCTTGGATGGTAACGAACGCAGCCAGCCCGTTAACGCGCTACCTTCCCGCAACGTTTGCTGCCACCCGTGCCTATACCATGCATGATTTGTTACCTGGCAGCGAAGCCGTCGCGAGCACATTGGACTCCCGTCTCATCAACGGAGTCACGGTTGAAACCATAGTCCCCGTCATCAGTTACACTGCGGTTCATGGCGGCATTACGGTCCATGTGAATGACACGCTGCTCTACCGCAACGGAAGCCGCACATCCTTGCCCACAGAAATTAAACAAGTCTACCTGAATGCCGTGCACTTCTCTGCTCAGGGCGTGATGCACTGATCGAGAGGTCATGTGTATTATCGAGGCGGCCGGCACCAGGGAGTACGTCATGCCGCGCCCAGGTCTCCGCATGAAGCGCTTCCGATCACCTCTGTGCTTGGAAGGTAAGCAAGGAAGGCTCCTTCGGCAGGCCTCTGAAGCCGGGTAAGGCCAGCTGTTCGCCACCTCGCGGCGGCGGGCCGCGGTCTCATCCGCACCGAATGGCTTTTTTTGGCATACGGCACCTCTGTATTGGGCCCCCAACGAGCCCGCTGTCCGCGGGCATGATGCCGGTGGTGGCTAAACGCTACTCTGGACCGAACGTCCACGGCCGCAGGGCGTCAATCGGGCTGCCGATTCTGTCTCGCCTGCGCCGCACGGAGAACTATCGTGGGTGCCAAAGCCGCGCGGGCCTACCGGGCGCCCACTATTACCGGCTATGTCGAGCAGCCGAAGGCCCCAAAGGGCTGTCTGCCACGCCTGCGGCTCGGGCATCAACCGGCGAGCGATCCTTGAAAATCGCGCAACTCAATTCCCGCTTTTCGTGCAATCTCTCTAGTCATAAGCGCAGAGGGGGAGAGTCATGCAGCGTCGCAAGTTTCTTAGCAACACGGTTCTGCTCGCAGGTGGCATCGGTCTTTTGGGCTGCGGCACGGGCGGTGGGGGACGCACGGTAAGCGATGGCGCGCAGTACTTCCCCCAGTCCGTTGCGTCCGGGGATCCGCGTGCAAACAGCGTGATCCTGTGGACGCGGGTGGCGGACGAAGACGCCGAGGGCGACCTGCCACTCATGCTCGAGGTTGCGCTCGATGCCGAGTTCCGCATGCGCGTTGACCTGGGGGACGCCGCCATGCTCAGCGCCAAAGCCGACCATGATGGCTGCGTGCGCGTGCGTGTCGAAAATTTGGACCCGGCCACCACATATTACTATCGCTTTGGCTATATCAAGGGTGACGACGCGCTCGTGTCTCGCACGGGGCGTACTAAGACGGCACCTGAAGCGAGCCAAGATGTGATGGTAAGCTTTGCCGTCGCGAGCTGTCAGGACTACACCGGGCGCTACTATCACGCGTACAAGCACCTGGCAGAGCAGGAGCTCGACTTTTTCCTGCACCTCGGCGACTACGTTTACGAGACGACTGGCGATCCCAGCTTCCAGGAACGCATGGGAAAGCGCGTGGTGTCGTTCGAGAATATGGATGACGCGATAGCGCTTGGCGAAGGTGACGCCGCGTACTTCGCGGCCAAGAGCCTCGCGAACTACCGCGAGCTGTACAAGACGTTTCGCAGCGATCCCGACTTGCAGCGGGTGCACGAGCTGTTTCCCATGATTGCCATCTGGGACGATCACGAGTTTAGCGATGACGCCCACGGCCAGACCGCCACTTACAGCGATGGCGCTGAGAACGAAAAGGATCCCGCCCGCCGCGCCAATGCCGACCAGGCATGGTTTGAGTACATGCCGATCGACTACGCTGAGTCGGACTTCGAGTACGACCGTAAGGCATCGAGCTTTCCCAGCGACATCACCATCTACCGCGACTTCACCTTCGGCAAACACCTGCATATCGTGATGACGGACCTGCGTCGCTATCGCGACGATCACTTGGTACCCGAAGACGCCTTTCCGGGTGCCGTGCCTGCGACCGAAGAAGAGCTCGTGCAAGCCCTGGGTGCGGTGCCGGAATTCGCGGTGCCCTATGTCGATTTGGACGCACCGGAGTACGAGGCGCAGAAGACGGCGCTCAACGCCAATGCTGTGGCGCTTGGCTTCGAGTCAGGTGATTTCAAGGGTCTGATCGATGTGACGTTCGCCAATACGCAGCTGACTGGGATCATGGGCGCGAAGCCGCCAGCGATCGATGGCACAGACAAGCCGCGCGGCATCAGCTTTGCGAGCATGTTCAAGACCACGCGCTACACGAACGTGGGCTCACGCTATGTCGTATTAACCGAGCCGTTTGAAGCTTATGCGCGGGTGTTGTGGATAAAAAGCGATGGTAAGGCCCAGCAGGTGATGGGCGAGAAGCAGGAAAAGTGGTTCATCGATACCGTCCGCAAGTCCAAACAGACTTGGAAGGTATGGGGTAACGAGTACACGCTCATGCGCCGGACGGTGGATCTGCGCGAACAGGCCACAGCCGCATTGATAGGTCTGCAGGCCGTGCTGAACCTGTCAGCCGAGGATTGGGATGGCATGCCTGATCGACGCGCTAAGATCATCGACAGCGTCGGCGATATCGACAACGTGGTCGCCGTGACCGGCGACATTCACGCCTTTTTCGCCGGCATCGCCCAAAACGAGGGGGATACGAAAAAAGGCATCCTTGAGTTCGTAGCCGGTGCGATCTCGTCGGCCAGCTATTACGAGCTGCTCAATGCTACCGCGCTCGCGATAAGCCCGCTGGCGGGCGCGCTAGCGGCGAACGCTGATGCGCTGCTTGCGGCGGCCAATCCTCATCTTTCGTACATCGACCTCAAGCGCAACGGATATGGTCTGTTCAAAGCCAGCGACGATTCCTTGCTTGCCACCTACTACGCGATCGCGCCCGAGAGCGTGCTCAAGGCCAAACCGCCAGCTGATTTGAACGAAGCGTTCGCCGCCACCCAGTTTAGTGTGAAAACGGGCAGTAAGACCCTGAAGCTGCTGCAAAGCTAATCCGAGCTCACGCGGCGCTCCTCGGGTGCACCGCTGACTTGCAGCGAAGCTCAGCTCGACAGCTTGGAAGCCCATTTCGCTTCATCGAAACCGACGAGCGCAAACTCGTCGGCGATCACGAGCGGGCGCTTGATAAGCTTACCGTCGGCAGAAAGGGCTGCGAAGGCCTCGGCCTCCTTGAGCGTGGGCAGACGGTCCTTGAAGCCGCCCGCGCGATAGGATTCGCCCGAGGTGTTGAAAAGAGAACGCAAGGGCAGCTCCCCCAGCTTCATCGCCTTCTTGAGCGTCGCAGCGCTCGGGGGCTTCTCGACAATGTGCACAGACTGGTAAGAGACGCCTGCCTCATTGAGCCACTTGAGCGCGCGTCGGCACGTGCTGCAGCCCGGGTATTGATAGATGGTGATCGGCATCCACAGGCTGTACCGCATCGACCGCTCGATGGCGCGTGGAATGTGAGTGATCGCGCGGCCCCGTCCTGGCTGCGTGGGAGCTCAGAAATCCACGTAAAATAGCTATCTGGCCGCTCGCGCGCCCCGTCGATGCCCGCCCCAACGTTCCACCGGCCGCCGCAGCTGTGGTAGCTGTGGTAAGAGGACGCGGGTCATGGCGGGCATCATGGAAAGGCTGCGCGAGCAGACCCGAGCTCAGCACGAGAGGCTCGAGAACACGGCGTTCTTCGCGGCGCTCGAGGCGGGGACGCTGAGCCTTGCGAGTTACGTCGGCTGGTTGCGCGTGCTGCACACCTTGCACGAGACGCTGGAGGGCGAGCTGTCGCGCAGCGACGACCCCACCGTGTGCGCGGTTTGGCGTGAGGACGAGCGGCGTGCCCCCTTTCTCGAGCAGGACCTTGCGTTCTTCGCCCCGCAAGAGCTGCCCGAGGCGCAGCGCGCGCAGCTCGAGGCGATTCTACTCGCTCAGGAGCTCCGATATCGCGCGCTAACCCAACCCGCGAGCTTGCTCGGCGCGTTGTACGTGCTCGAGGGCTCCGCGCTTGGCGGACAAGTGCTGCGGGCGCGCTTGACGGAGTCCCTCTCCCTGCTTGCAGACGCCGGCCTGACTTACCTGACGGGACGAGGCGCAGGGACCGCCGCGCACTTTAGAACGTTTGCCGCGCGCATGAATGGGGCAGTCGAAGATGCCGCGCTCATGCAACACGTCGTCGACACCGCAGCGGACGTGTTCGTCAGCCTGGAACGCGTGCTCAGTGCGCTGCATCCCCTGCGAGAGGAACGCCTGAGTGACATGGTCAAGGTGCTGAACGTGGAGGCGGGTCACCACGATATCACGGGGGACCTGGCTGAAATCGAAATCGCACTGCGCGTGGGCGAAGCATCGTGGCTGGCATTTCCCTATTACGAGGCGCGCTACGGAGCACGTGGCCGCCGCTTTACGCGCAGCGATAGTGCGTGGCTCGTCACGTTATGTCGTCTCGAAGCCGCGCGCGTGAGTCGGCACGTCCTGTGGCTTGCTAACGTGCTCGCCGCGCGTGGCATGCCGAGACTGATGCTCGAAGAACACTTGCAGCGGCTTTTTAACGCGCTGTGCAGCGCCTTTCCAGCGCGACAAGACTCGTACCTACCGCTTTTTGCCGCCCATACGCTGTTGCGCGATGCGCGACTGAGACGTCTACCGGAAACCTCCTTTCGCAAGCTGTCGCGGGACTTCGATGCGAAGCTCGGACAAGACAATCCATTGCCCCGCGTGGGCGAAATCTTGGCAGCTGCCGTCGCCGACGAATGCGATGACGTGCCAGGCGCTGTGTCGAGCGTTTCCGATTGGCTGAGCACGAGCCACGCTTCAGCGCGAGCTTTGTACGCGCGGTGCGTGCTTCGCTGAGCAGCGCACGCGCTCTCGCGGCCGCGCGCGGCAAAGCGTAAGGGCCCGTGCACGAATAACTTGCCCGGTTCGGCGTCGAGACGCCCGTCCAGCAAGGCGCGGAACCGACAG
>JBBSJC010000498.1:0-6129 GCA_038257655.1 Polyangiales bacterium
GAACCAGCCCGCCCCGCGGGCCACGACGGCTTCGACCCACGCGACATCCGGCCCGGGGAGGCGCGTCTTAAATCCGGTCGCGCTCACGACAGCTCGGCACCAGGCGAGCGAGTCTACTTCAAGGGCCCGAGGTCGCAGCCCCAGCGTCAACCGGCTCAGGTGGCAGCGGCTCCACGCTACCGCCTGTGTTCGACCAGCCACCTGTGCTCGAACCACCGGAGTCCTCGCCGCCACCGATCATACCGTCGTCGTACCATCCGCCCCCGCTCCAAGAAGGCGCGGGCAGCTCGACCGTGGCGACGGCCGTGTCCAGATCATCAAGATTGTTGACCAAGACGCCGCCGTAGCTCACCGAGTACACAAACGTGCTTTCTGCACCGGCGACGAAATGCCCGCGCCGCACCTCGGGTTGGTAACCGCAGCTGTAGTCGTAGCAACCGAACTGATCGCAGTAGCCGCAGTTCTGCAGGTTGCTCGCATACAAGGGCGCGTGGTCCACGGCGCCCAGCAGTTTGAAGCCTGTTTTCGTGCTGACTTTGATCACCTGCAGCGTGCTGCCGTAGGTCTGCCTGGACGTGCTCTGGTTGTAGCCGTAGTTGAAGAGCGGCACGGCGAGCAGGTTCTGGTCATCGAAGTACGTGAAGGCTTTGTGGTTGTAACGAGCCTCGGACGACGACCCGTTCCCGAAGTCGAGCTCATGGGGATCCGGGATGTTTTTGGGATCGGTGACGTCGAACATCTGTAGCCACGTGCCCGAACCAGAACCGTTCTGCCCGATGGTCACCAAGTGATTCTGGTCGATGGGATGCATGTACTCGCTAAAGCCAGGAATCTCGATCTCACCGAGGACCGCAACCTTTTCCGGGTTCTTCAGATCGAGGACGATCAAAGGATCGGTTCTAAGAAACGTGACGACGTAGGCTCGGTCTCCGACAAAGCGGGCCGCAGTGATCGACTCGTTCACTTTGCCCAGCGGCTCGGACTTACCCGCCACCTCGAGCACCTTGTCCGCAGTGCGCGTGGTGTAAACGCGGTTTTCCGTGTGCTGTGACCAGAACGCGTCCTGATCGCGAGAAGCCTTGGGGTTGTCCCGCACCCAGCCGGTGGTGGCGATGCGAATCGCGCCAGCCTTTTCATCGATAGCAAACTGACTGTTGACGCTGGGCACATGGCCCGGCACCCAACCGGACGCTTCGTACTTGGTCGCAGCGCCATCGATCTCGAACATGTGCAAGGCGGTCTGCTGCTGATCGACAAGGCCGAAGTCGCGATTGTTGTTCCAGCGATAGTCAGGCTGCGCCAACACCAGGTGCTCGGCATTCGAGTACACGGTGCTGACGGCTCCCATGATCGTGATGCCACCGAGGTCGCCTGCAACCTGGTTGATGTCCATCGAGAGCACGTGCGTCAGGCCGTAGTCGGCAAGACCCGCCTTGGGCACGTAGTAACCGTCGCAGCTAGGTGCGACCGCGACGAGCTTACCGTCCTTGACCTCGCGCACGAGCGGCAACCAGTCCCCGAGCTCCGTTGCGCGGATGGCGGCTGCGGTACGCTCGACCCAGTTCTTTAGCTGACTGTCGATGACCTCGTCCGCGTAGGTGCGTCCCCATGCATCCTGCGTTTCGATATTGGGATAGAACAGGTCCTGGTAGCGCGCGTAGCCCTGAAACACAGCGCGCACCACATCTTGCTTGTCGCCCGCGTAACGACGCGAGGAAAGGTAAGACCCTTCGTAGTAAAACTCGCGCAGCACGGCAGGCTTGGTGCCCGACACGTCGGCGACGGTCACCTTTGCAAAGCTGCGACCGTTGCCGCCGCAATACTCCGGACTGCACACGTCGCCGTCGAAGCCACCGCCGCCAGTGCCGCTACCGAAACCACCGCCGCCACCGCCATAATCGTTGACCGTCGAGAAGATGACGGCCCGTTTGCCATCTGCGGTCACGAACATCTCGCTGGGTTGCCCCTCGATCTCGAGTGTGTCGCCATCGAGGGCAGTCTCATTGGCGGGCCAGCTCTTCAGCGCAAACAACTTGGATCCATGGAGCAGGAACATGCGTTCGCCGCCCTTGACCAACTTCACGAAGTCCGCTTCGTCGACCCCTTCGACCTGAGTGTTCGTATCGGAAGATGAGACAGGCGAGCGCGGACCCTGAGATCCGCCGTTGCTACCGGTACCGCCTTCAGATCCATCATCGCTGGCTCCGTCGCCAGGCGCAGAGGTGGGGGGAGGCGCAGCGCCCACGCCACCGGTGGAGCCCCCATTGCTCGAGCCGCCACTATTTCCAAAGGAGGGGTCGTCGCCTCCTGCACCCGCATCGACACTGGTGCCATCGCCATCGCTCGCGGCGAGCTGCAGCTTGAAGCGAAACGCAGCGAGATTGGCCTTCATCACCGCGTCGTCTTGAATCTTCGTCAGCAGGTCCGGGCAGTCCTGGGCTTGCTGCAGTGCCGAGCCCACGGAGCCGGTCACGTCATCGACGCTGCCGGGGTTGTCACCACCAACGCCCTTTCCGTCACCCGAGCCGCCGCTGCTCTGACATCCCATTGCGCCGAACAACAGGCCCGCACCAATCACGCTCGGAATCCAACTACGTAGCCTGTGCATAGGCTCCTCCAATTTGAAAGTGAGTCACATAAAGCAAGTCTCAGGCCACCAAATAGTGCTATGAATTCAAGACCCAACCCTGTGTCACCATGTGCCACAGCTTCAAGCTCGCCAGGCGCCGGCACACCCGTCTCCTGGATCCGCTAAGTTGGCGTAGAATCCAGGACATGTTTGTTTTGTGGCCCATGCCACTTGAGGTCATCGCGCCGAAAAGCTGTGTCCGCGGCTCTCTCACTCCCATGAAGCATCTGTTTGGCTGCATCCTGTTGTTGTTTGCGATCACGGGCACAAGCAGCGCTTCAGCGCAGACTGACGGCCGCTCGGACCTGAGTAAGCCGTTGTTGCCTGTGCGCCTGGAAGCTCATGGATCGCTGACCTGGGAAGGCTTTCTCGGTTTTGGCTTTCGCGCGGACATTCCGATCGTGCAGGGAGGACTAGTCTCCAGCGGACGGGATGAGCTCGCGGTAAGCGTGGGCTCCGACTTCATCTTGTTGGCGTTCACTGGCTCCAATCCGCTCGAAATCTGGCCCACAGTCACCCTGCAGTGGACGCTCACCGTGGACGACCACTTCGTGTTCTATCCCGAGCTGGGCGTGGCAGCGTCCATCGATCGAAACGGCTGGCAGGGCGTGTTCCCCAACGTCGGCTTCGGCGCTCGATATTACCTTTGGCGATCCGTCAGCCTGATGGGCCGCTTCGGCTGGCCGATGGCAATTTCCCTGGGCGCAACTTTCTGAAGCGCGCTGCATACCAGCTTAGCTGGACGAGCAGCTTCCCGGGTCGACAGATAAATCGTGCGGACGGAATGCAAAAGCTCAGCTCCGCCGACAGCGAGAGCTGAGTCATAGGCACGAGCTCGGCTGGAACGTCAGGCTAGTCGAAGTACTTCATCGTGGCCTTCACAGTAAGGTCTGCCGCAGCCACCGTGAACTTCGCGCCATCCCACTTGGGCGGTCCAACTTTGGCAACCGGGTCGTTGGATGCGCCCGCGCCTTCCTTAGGCTTCGGGTACGGAAACCAGCGCATGTCCATTTCGTTGTTCTTGTTCTCGTCGTGGACCACGCTGACGCCGTAGGTGCCGGGCTTCACGCCCTTGAACTGCACCGACAGCGTGTTGCCCGTGATCTGAGTCTTGACCACCTGGGTGGCCTTGGGGACTTTGAGCCACGTGTCTTCACTGTCGTACAGCGTGACAAGAGCGACACCTTCCTTACCCTTGAGGCCCACGATGTTGACCGTAATGGTCGCCAACTGACCTTGCGCGTAGCTCGTAGGCGCGTAGCTAAAAGTTCCACCGAGCACGCCGGCGGCAAAAGAAAAAGCTACGAACGCGCGGATCCAACGGGTCATGGTTCAGATTCTCCCTTCGAACATCAAAGCCGACGAAGCAGCGACGACGGTATTCATACGCTCACCCTAGGTCGATAAAAGCGCACGACTACCAATCAGTATAACCAATGCGTAGCGCAAGCTCCCCCGATTTGTACCTGATATCCGGGACGTAGGCGAAACCCGAATGTCTTTGTGCGCTGAGTACGCCTTTTTCGTTCCTTTCGGCATACTGGCGTGATGCGACTACGCGCGGGCTCGAGCGGCTTCAGTTACAAGGAATGGAAAGGCAACTTCTACCCGGCCACAGCCAAGCCGGCTGACTTCCTTGGGCTGTACAGCGCGCAGATCGATACCGTCGAAATCAACGCGACTTTCTATCGAATGCCCAAGGCGTCTGTACTCGAGAATTGGGCTTCGCAGGTGCCGGAGGGCTTTACCTTTGTGCTTAAAGCGTCTCAAAACATCACGCATCGCAGCAAGCTCGAGAACGTCGACGACAGCGTTGGTTATCTGTGGAACATCGCGCAGAGCCTGGGCGCACGTCTCGGGCCTATCTTGTTCCAACTACCGCCCTATCTGCGGCGTGACGACGACAAGCTCGGTAGCTTCTTGAACGCGTTGCCCAAGGACATGCGTGCGGTCATCGAGTTTCGTCACCGCTCGTGGTTTGACGAAGCCGTGTTCACGCGCCTGAGAAATCACGGCGCCGCACTTTGTTTTTCAGACACGGATCCCACCGACGCCGAGGACCCTGGACTCGAGCAGCCGTTCGTGTCGACCGCGCCATTCGGTTACCTGCGTTTGCGTCGCGCTGTTTACGAGACGCCTGGGTTCGATACTTGGCTTACCGCAATACGCCAACATGCGTGGCGCGAAGTTTTCGTGTTCTTCAAGCATGAGGCGACGGCACCGGTGTACGCGCTGGCGATGAGCGAGCGTTTTGCTGCAACCAACGACAAGGCGTAGGAAGCCTGGCAAAGTGATGTGTTAGTGAAAGTCACGTGAGCGATGATCGAGCGGTCCCACACTCAGCTCCGGTATGTACAGCTCCTCGGCGATCACATGCACGACCCCATCGGCAGATTGCACTTTGCCGCGTACGCCTAACAACGAAGCTGTGCGCACGGTGCGTTGATAACGGTCAAAAACATTGGTCCATACGACGATGTTGACGAAGCCTTGCTCGTCTTCGAGCGTGAGAAATACGACGCCGGTGGCTGTGCCTGGGCGTTGTCTGCAGATCACAAGCCCCATGCATTCGACGCGCCTGCCATGCGCGAGCTCGCGAACTTCGGATGCGCTGGCAAAGCCGTGTTGGGCAAGCCATGGCCGAAGCGGCGACATCGGATGACCGCGGGCGCTGTGCTGAGAGGCACGGTAATCCCACAACACCTGTTCGGGCAGCGTCAGCGCGCGCAGCGCAGGCGTTTTCGATCCTGGCTCGGTACGCATGGGCGCACGGGCACCAGGCACAGCCGCACGCACGCGCCACAAGGCCTCGCGCCGGGTCATGCCTAGGCTGTCAAAGGCGCCCGCTTCAGCGAGCGAAATCATCGCGTTCAACGAAAGCTGACTCTTGCGCGCAAAGTCTTCGATCGAGCGCACTGGGTGCGGCACGATTTCCAGGCGCTCGCGATCGCGGCTGCTCAGGCCTTTTACGTAGCGATAACCCATGCGCACGGCGAGCACCGAACGAAAGCAAGCGACAGGGCCCAACGAAGCGTTAGCGTTCGCTTCGGTTGCAACTTCCGTGGTCTCGAGCGTGCAATCCCATTTGCTGTGATTGACGTCGATGGGCAGCGTGATCACAGCATGACGTGCGGCGTCTTCGATCAACGTTGCGGGGGCGTAAAAGCCCATGGGCTGCGCATTCAACATGCCGCACAAAAATGCTTCGGGGTGGTGACATTTGAGCCAAGACGTCACGTACGCGAGCAATGCAAACGAAGCGGCGTGACTCTCTGGAAAGCCATACTCACCAAAGCCGCGGATCTGAGAGAACACACGCTCGGCGAACTCTTCAGAGATGCCGCGGTCGATCATGCGCTGAACGAAACGATCATGGTGGGCCTCGATGCGCCCTGAGCTGCGCCAAGCGGCCATATCGCGGCGCAACTGATCGGATTCACCCGGTGTGTAGCCCGCGGACTCGACGGCAAGCTTCATGACTTGCTCTTGGAAAATAGGAA
>JBBSJC010000499.1:0-6122 GCA_038257655.1 Polyangiales bacterium
AGGCCGGCTGCGCATCGCGAACGCAGGGGCTGTTGACAGCGCCATCAGCCGAGGGCTCGCAGCGCGTCTTACCATTCGAAGTGGGCAGGCAGGCCGTGCCCTTGGGACACGCACCGCCCATCGGCGAGCAATGGTCTGGCGGATAACAAGCGCTATAAGCCGCGCCGCACTTGCCCGTAAGGCAGGTAAGCTCGGCTGCGCCCGTCAGGGCGGCGCACTGGGCCGCGCGACACTGCGAAAGCGTCGTCGCCTGCGCCTGCGCCTCAAGGGTGCCGCTTGCCGTGCACGCAGCGACGCAAGCGGTGTCGCCTGCGGCACACGCCCTGTCGCAAGCGTCGGTCGCTGCGCACAAATTGGGGCCCGCGGGCGCTTCACACTGCGTTCGCAACGCAGCGCAGTTACGAGCGAGACACGCCTCCTCCTGGGCGCCGTCCAAGTCCGGACATCTTTCGGCCCAACAGGTCACGAACTTACCGAGTCGCGTGAGTGCTTCGGGCGAGCCGCGATGGGTGCAGGCCTGGGCGCACGAGCCGTCCGCCCCGTCCTGGCAGTCGTCGATCATGCAGCGGATCATCTCGTTGCAGCTCTTACCGCCACAGAGCGCGTCATCGCAAACGCCGTCCTCCCCACAGCCGCTCGAGCAATCGCAGCGGCTGACGTTGTCGGTACAGCTCTCGAAGTCGTCGCCGATGACGCTTGCAACCCAGTCAGAAAACACGTCGACGCGGGTGTGATTGCTGCCCGCTTCGGAGCACGGGTCGCAGTTGTCGCCTTCGCAGCCGTTACCGGTGGAGACCACGCTGATGACGCGCGTCTCGCCGTCGAGCTCGAGCAAGCCCGGGCCGCCCGAATCGCCGAAACATACGCCCGTGCCCTCGAACTTGAGGCTGTACGTGAGTGGATCGACGCGGCTGATCGGGACTGCGGTGCGGCGTTTACGGCCTCCGCCAGTCTGAGCAAGACCGCTGGTGACGCCGTATCCGACGTAGGTTACGGCCCGTCCCACCGTCGGCTCGAGCGCCGCACGGTTGTAAGGGTAAGGTGTGGCGACCGACGCGGGCACGGCATCGCGCAGGCGTACGAGAGCGATATCATGGAGCAACGCCGCGGGATTGCCGTCGTCATAACGCGGGTGAGCGATGAGCTCGGCCGCCGCGAAGGTCTTGCCTGAACCGCCGGTGCCGGTCGCTTGCTCGCCCACGTAAAACGCGGTGCTGCTGAGCTGCGCGTTTTTCGTGCAGTGCGCGGCAGTGATCACCCAGTTCGGCGCGATAAGCGTGCCCGAGCAGAATGAGGCGCGGCGAGTGCCACGGCTTTGAACGAGGGACCCCACGCCAGGATATCCAGGCTCGTTCGCCCCGTTGACGATCGCGGCGGATTCATGGGCCAGCGAAGGCGCAGCGTCTGGACTGGTGCAGCCGACACTTACGGCCGCGAGCGAACCGAACACTAAGTTGCGTACACGCGTTTGCATGGCGACATGGTTCGCACATGCCGCCCCGCAAGAAAAGGGTCAGGTAATTGCTCGCCGCCTGGTCCGCGCTGAGTAAGGCCTGAACACACCGTCGTCTCTACACGCAGTCAGGAGTGAAAAATCAGGTGCCAGAACAAACTGGGCGGAAGACACGCGAGGTAAGACTCAAAGCGTTCGAGTACCGCAACATAATCGCGGTGCCGCTGCACGTGAGCGCTCCGCCAAGGGCTAGGCCAAGCGAAGGTCGGCCGAAGTCGTGGCGTGAGAACGTTCACAACTCGCCCGACGGCGGCTTGGCGCTAAACATTGTAAGGTCGACGCAGAGACACGCTTATGTCGGCCTCTTTCCCTTGAGTATTACGGGCCCCTGCTCTTGCGGACCGAGCTAAGCGCCCGGCACAAAACAATCAGAGCGCCTCGACGCCGACGCATCCCCGTCACCGGCGCTGAAAATTCTTCAGATACAGCGAGTATCCTTGCGAATTTTCATCACCGCCGACGGGGCGCCTCGACGCCGATCCGACCTGATTCTTTGTGCCGGGCGCTAAGGTTACTTTGGTCGACGCCGCCCCTATCTCTTATCGCGCAACCACGAGCGGGGATGGGGGACGCTCGTGATTGTGGCTATCGACTGCTGCACGCGCTCGCCGCCGACGGGTCGCAGGAAACGTGCTGAGTGCACGTCATGGGTGCGCCCGCAGCCCAGACCACATCGACGCCTGATGTCCACGTTCCATGCGGGGCGCTTCTGCCGATAGACTCAAGGTCAGGCATGACAGACCTCGAGCACGTGCGCAGCGCGCTTATCGCCATGCTTGGCGATGTGAGCAGACTACCCATGATCAACGCGCGACTGATTCTGCGCACAGGGGTGAGTCTGTCCAAGATCGACCCGCGCCTCTCCCAGGACCTCACGCGTGTCGGCAAAGTGCTGATGGCCTTGCGGGAAATGGGTTACGACCTCGAGCTTCAGCGGAAATGAGCTTCAGCGGAAACGCAAAGGACGATAAGGGCATGGCTCGAGACATTTGCAGCGCACACACCCGGCAACGTGACGACAAAGCTGCCGCCGCCGAGCTCGTGGCGCAGCTTGCAGGCGAAGACCCGATAGCTATCGCGTTCTTTGCCTCTTATCAGTACGACGGCGCGCTGCTGTCCGGAGAGCTCAAGCGCGCGTTTCCCAACGCTCAGGTAATCGGCTGCACGACGGCCGGCGAGCTTACCCAACACGTATCTTGCCTGGACTCGGTATCCTTGCTAGCGCTCGGAGGCAGCAAGGTGCGGCGCGCGGCCGCCAGTATCGCCCGCTTTGAGCATGGCGTCAGTGTTGGCGTACAGCACGCGACCGCCGAGCTTTCGCGCGCCCTTGACCTCGACCTACGCACGGCCGATCCGCAGCGTTACGTCGGAATTGTGCTGGTCGAAGGCTTGCGCATGAAGGAGGAGGAGGCGAACGAAGCCTTGGGCAACGCGGCACCGCTACTCTCGTTTGTCGGCGGCTCCGCGGGCGACAATGGCAATTTTGCTGTGACTCGCGTGTTTTGTAACGGCGAAGCTTCAGACGATGGCGCAGCCTTACTGCTGCTCGATGCCGCGGTGCCCTTCGTCATCGGAAGAACGTGCAGCTTCGTGCCCTTTGGAGCGTCGCACAAGGTAACGAAAGCGGACGAGAGCCAGCGCGTTGTCTACGAGCTTAACGGCAGGCCGGTACTCGAGGTGTATGCGGAGGCTGTCACTGCGCAGCCAAGCGACCTGAACAGCCACGTGTTCATGAAGAATCCCGTGGGCGTGATGGTCGACGGTGCGCCTTTCATTCGCAGCCCGCAGCGGGTGCTGGCAGACGGTGGATTGAAGTTTTATTGCCAGCTGCGCGAAGGCACGGACGTGCACATCATGGAGAGCAAGGATCTGATCGAAGACACATGCAACGAGCTTGTGCGCGTGCGTCAGGCGCTCGGTGGCTCGCTGAGTGGAGGCTTTGCTTTCAACTGCATCCTGCGGCGCTTGGAGCTCGACGCGAAGGATCTTCACGCCCCGTTTCTCGCGGCCTTTGCCGGCATTGAAATGGGTGGCTTTCACACCTACGGGGAAAGCTGGCTGGGACACATCAATCAGACGCTGACCGGGCTCTGGTTCGCATAACGAACCCAGACTCGTGCGCCTCGCTGGCGAGCCCCCATAGCCCCGACTACGGGAGCGTGTGCTCCGTGAAAAACTCCCAGATAGCGGCGGTGGCAGGCCGAAACCAAATGTGGTTGCCACGAGGGATCGTGCAGAACTTGACCTCTGAGCCCCCCTCGCAGCTGCTCCATTCCTGACACTTAGCGTTGTCGAGCGTGAACGTGGTGGGCGTGCCGCTGCACTTGTTGCGCGCGACCCAACCATCGACGGAGCTCTTGCCGCTGTTGTAACTCACGATCGAGTCAGCATCGCCATGGAACGCAAACACGGGCATGGGCCGCTTGGCAGCACAGGCGCCGCCTGCGGCACCCGAGTGCGGCGCAATCGCTGCAAACACGTCCGAGAGCCGGCAGCCATTGGCATTGGACATGAATCCGCCATGGGAGAAGCCTGTGGAATAGATGCGCTTGCGATCGACACAGATCTTACTGTCGATATCGTCAATGACCGCCTTCATCAGGTCGAAGTCCTTGGTGCCAGACAGATCCCAACCGTTTGAGCCACCGACACCCGCCGGGCCCGCGACTATGAAGCCCTTACTGTCGGACAGTGGAAACCAGCGCGCCATCGACTCCATCGAGTTTGGAGTCATGTTGAGCCCGTGCAGACTGAATACCAGCGGCGCGGCCACACCCGGCTTCACTCCTTTGCCGACGTGCAATAGGTACTGACGGCCGTTCAGCATCACCGTCATCTGCGCTCCGGGCATCAGCGTTGCGGGCTTGGAGCAGGCCTGCGGAGGCGTAGCACCAGGGTCTTTGCCAGCGTCGCCGGCCGAGGCATCGACGCCACTACCCAAACCCGCATCTCTACCGGGTACCGAGGGTGTACCACTGTCGCGCTGGGGTGCATGGCCGCTGCCCGTTCCGTCTCCGCCGTCATTGCCGGCAGCACCCGCGTCATCGCCTTCGCCATCCGACGCATCGCTGCCGCCCGCTCCAACGGGATCTGTGTATTCCGACTGTCGGGTACCGACTTCCGCACAACCGAGCGAACAGACGATAACGAACAGACCAAGCCTCGTTGCGACGACCATTAGCTGCCTCCTGTGGCAAACCAGCGCGCGTGCCCAGGCTCGCGTGCGCGACCTCTCGCGCATGCGGGAACGTGGCTCACGGCTGTAAGATGGGAACCTCGCTAGCGCGATGTTTCTCGCGGTAACAATCGCGACTATGACGGCCTACTTCTCATCACGTCAACACAAAGAAGTAGTTGCGCCGAATCCCATTCTGTACGGTAGCGAGCCCACGCTCACCCAGACAACTGCATTTGATTGTCTCCGTCTTGTTGCGTGGAGCATGCGAGACCGGTCTGCGAACAGGCAGCCTGCAAAAGCCCGCTATGCGTGCGTGTGACGTGGCTCAAAAGCCACTTATTACGCTACCGCGAGACAGTTTCGTGTAGGTCCATGGCATCGATCACCCGCGATGTGTGAGGGATAGAAGCCCCTGAGCACTCGAGCGAGTGATTCCAGTCGTTCGAAGGACAATGAGTTCATTTTTTCTATCGCATCAAACAAGCGTCGAGGGAGCGACAATGGAGCCAGTCAAATCGGCAATTCACTCTTGGCAGGTCGAGCAACTGCCTACCGCCGCAAAGGTAGGATCCAGATCGCAGACCTTGCCCGTCGCGCCCGCTACCGCGCATAGAACCCCAACTAACCTTACTTTCATTTCGCAAATGCAAGCCGAACCTTCCCGTCACACCCCATCCGTTAAACAGCACAGTCGATCGTCCGCTGGTATCCGGCTTGCGCGGCTTTGGTTTCCGGCTTGTATAGTAACGTATATATGCGTTACTATACATATCCCCTGGAGGATGTGATGCAGAAAAACGTTTGGCTCAGCTTGTGCTGGCTATGTTCGGGCTCGGCTTGCTCGTCAGGGCCGGACCAGACCACGACCGGCTCGCCGGTGACCGGTATGCTCGATGGCGGACAGGCCTCGGTCGACGCAGGTACGCGCGACGCCGATATCCCTCAACGCGACGCTTCGGTGGCGAAGGCCGATACGTCCACGCCGCCTCCGCTCGATCCTGACTCCTGTCGCAAGCTCGATGTGCTGGTGCGCGATTTCAACGCATCGCATCCCGACTTCCAGCGCTTCACCAGCAACTACGAATACCTCAACTTAGTGCAGCCCGAGCTCGGCGCCGACGGCACCCCCACCTATGCGCCGCCCGGCGCAACTCCAGTCACCAGCGGACCGCAGGAGTTTAGTGATTGGTACCACGATAGGCCGGGCGTCAATATGCCGGTCAAGGTCGAGCTTGCATTGGTCGAGGAAGCTCCTGGTTTGCAGGTCTACGACTCGGATGCATTTTTTCCGGTGGATGGCCTGGGTTTCAACCACCAAACGCAGGGCCATAACTTCTCGTTCACGACTGAGATTCACACCTCGTTTCAATACAACGGCGGCGAGCGCTTTACCTTTACGGGCGACGACGACCTCTGGTTGTTCATCAATAA
>JBBSJC010000500.1:0-6118 GCA_038257655.1 Polyangiales bacterium
AACCGCCCCTCCCGCCCGACATCGACTGATCACCTACTTCTGGGGAGCTGTACTTAGCGACCTAAACGCGGTCAGGCGTAGGCGGACTCTGTCTCGCCTTCCGCCGCGCGCGGCTCGCGTTGACCCATACGCCGGTCCAGATAGCCGCGCAGGCGCCGTGCCAGCACGCGTACGTGCGGCTGCTCGCACATGGTGCTGTGCTCACCGGGACATGCGCTGACCTCGATTCCGCCCAGCACCAAAGGCCCCCACCCTTGAAGCTCGTCGACCTCAAACGCGGTGCCCGCCGTCAGCGCACCGCGTACGTGCGCTCGAAATAGAACCGCATCGCCTTCGTAAGGCTCCGGCTGATAACTGCTCGCCGCATCCACCCAGGTATCTTCGATGTTTTCCAAGCGAAAGTGGTAGGGGAACAGCTTGCCGAGCGGGCGCCGCACAGCGCGTGAAGCCTCGAGCAACTCGCTGCGAAGCCGACGGTTGACGGTATCGAGTAAGTAGGCTGGCCCTTGCTCGCGCAAACGCGCGTAGTGCAATAGCGCGCGTTGGGTGCGAGTTCGACTCGGTAACACGGGCGCTATCGCATCGAGAAACACCAAGGCCCCGACCTCATCGCCCGCTGCGCGCAGTTGGCTCGCCATCTCAAACGCGGTCACGCCGCCGCCGGAAAAGCCACCGATATAGTAAGGCCCCTTCGGTTGCTTCTGTTTTATCTCCTCGATGTAGTGAGCAGCTATCTCGGGCACGCTCGAGTGCAAGGGAGAGTTACCATCGAGCCCCTGGGGTTGTAGACCGTAGAACGGCTGATCCATCCCGACTAACATCGCGAGCGCGCGCAGGTTCAGGGGATTGCCGCCCATGCCAGCCGCACAATAGAAGGGAGGTCGCTTGCCACTCGGTTGCATGGCGACAAGCGATGAGTAACGCGGCTCGGCCTCGACGGCGCGCGACGAAGACTGCCCCTGCTCGGCCGGTGTCACGCTCGCGTCGAGGTGTTTGGCGAGCTCACGTATGTTCGGTGCTGCAAACAAGGTCGAGAGCGGCAGCGAGAGCCGAAACTGCTTCTTCACAGCCGCAAACAAACGCACAGCGAGCAGCGAATTGCCGCCGAGGTCGAAGAAATCGTCGCAGATGCCCACGTGGCGCACACCGAGCAGCTCTGCCCAAACCTTGGCCAAGGCGTGTTCCGTCGGCGTACTGGGGGGCTCGAACTCGGTCGCCAGGTTCGGCCTGCTGAAGCCCGCGGGAGCGCCCTCCGACTCATCATCGGCCGTCATCTCATGTTGCGCATCGAGCTGCGCGCGCCAGCGCAGCACGTCGACCGAGGAGACGACCACTTGCACTAAATCAGGCTGCGCCATGATCCGTTCGAAGGCATCGATGCCCTCACTCGGCGTAATCGCTTCGCGCAAAAGCGCCGCCATCGGCTCGTTTCGGCGCTGCTCAACGCGTGGCTCGACCGCGGGCGCCGCCGTCATCGCGGACTTGGCATCGAGGCGTTTCATGCTGAAGCGCGAGATCTCCGCGAACGGCACACCGTCTGGGCCGACCAAGGTCACGTCGAAATGCGCAACGCCGTGCCCGGAGTCTTCTAGGCAGCGTACGTGGCTCGCAAACTGCGCCGGCATGGGGCCGAAGACCCGTACCCGGGCATAGCTCACGGGCACGTAGAAATCTGCCTTCAAGTCGACGCCCGGGATAAGCGCTTGGGCTGCACCCGTCGCCATATCGAGCAACGCGGGGTGGAGCCGATAATGGTCAAGATCCTTGACGAACTGCTCCTGCAGCGAAAGCTCCACCAGCGCTTCGGCCTGGCCGTAGCGAACGCATTCAATGTTCGCCCAGCGCGCGCCGAACGCCACGAACTCCTGATCGAGCAGGCGCTGCGCGGGCCGCTCCTCGCGCAGACTGCAGCGTGCACGGATCGCCGCGATATCGACGGGGGCCGGCAGCTCCCCCTCGTAAACGCGCGCGTCACCGACGACGTGCGGTGCGCTTCTGGGATCCGATCCCGAACGCATCGTGATTTCGTGGGCGTCTCCCGCTGCATTCAACTGAATGTGCAGCCGACGCGTCTCTCCCTTGGCCACTTGAAAGGGGCTTATAAAGGTAAGGTTCGTCAGCTCAACACGCGGGTTCTTGCGGCCGACGCTGAATGCCGCGCGCGCAAGCTCCACAAACGCCGTGCCGGGCAGCAATGCATAAGACCCTTTGATCTGATGCTCAGACAACAACCAATGATTGTCGACTGAAAAGTCGGTGACGAACTCGCGCTGACTTAGGCCCTGATCGGTGTAGCCGTCAAGCGCCGGGTGCTCGCAGGGGGAAGAGGGTTCAATGCCCCCCGTTTGCCCGCGATAGTAGAGTTCGGCCATACCGACGTCGCGCCAAGCATTCCAGTTGATGACGGTGGTTCGTCCTTTGCTGCGCCGCGCCCGGTCGCGCGCAAAAGCATCCAAGAAAGCGTTGGCAGCGGTGTAATCCACCTGACCGGGCAAGCCCAGAAAGGATGCCACGGATGAAAACAACACGAAAAAATCCAAGTCTTCGCGGATCAGCGCATCGAGCAGCAGCGTACCTTGCACTTTCGGTGCGAGAACATTGCGCATCGCCACCTGCGTCTTGGTGTGCATCGGCTCATCATCCATCGTACCGGCGGCATGTACGACGCCGGTGATCGGACCGAGCTCTTGGCGCACACGCTTGAGGGCTTCGCGCAAACTGTCGTCACTCGTAACATCGGCTGCGATCACTAGCACCTCGGCACCGAGTGCCCGCAAGGCGCGCAGCTTCGCCATGCGCTGGGCACCGCGGGAGGATGCATCTACCTCGGCCAGGATGCCGTTCCATTCCTTTTCAGGTGGTAGCTCACTGCGCGAAATAAGAGCGAGCTTGACCCGCTTCTGCTTTGCCATGTGCGTGGCCACCTCGAGGGCGATTCCGCCGAGGCCGCCAGTGATCAGATACACACCATCTTCGCGCAGCCATGCAGACTTTTCGGCAGGTGCGGGTAACGGTAAGGCCTCGATTTTCTGCACCCAACGACCGCCGGCGCGCAGGGCGACCACGCGATCCTCACTCTGGGCGCGCACCTCCGCCAGCAGCTTGTCGGCAAGCCACTGCGTGCGGACCCATGCATCACCGACGTCGATGCAGCGCGTAGTCACCTGGGCAAACTCGCGCGGTGTCACGAGCACGGCGCCCAGGGCCGCAGCGCGATACGGTGCGGTAGACTCATTCGCCGTTTGCGCAAGCCCGCTCGTGATAACGCTCAGCTGCACGGGCTCGGACAGGCCACCGAGAGCGCGTGCCAGATAGGTCGGACCGAAGAAACTCTCGTGTAGGCGCGCGTCGATGTCGTCCAGTCTGCTCGCGGGACGCACGAGGCGCGCTGTCCTCTCCCTGCCGGACAAGCTCCACATGTAGATCACGTGCTCGGGCAGTTGCTTCTTCTCTTCGAGCGCCTGGAGAAACTCGATGTACTGATTCGAGGAGGTCGGATCGATCCGCCAGCGTCGGTCGCTTACCTCGACGACTGCGGTGCCCGGCGTCACTACCACCACGTCGCTGCCGAGCTGCTCGATCACCTGCTTACTAAGTCGAGAGTCATTGGAGAACACCAGCCAGCGCTGGGCCGATTGCGCCCCGCGTTGCAGCAACGGCTGCTTGCGAAAGCTCAGGTCGTAAAACCATTCAGCCACGTCAGCGCGCTTGAGCATCTCGTTCGCGCTCTCACGTGCCACGGGTAGCCCCGGCTCAACCCAAAAGGATTGCCCTTCGAAGGGGTAAGTGGGCAAGGGAATACGGTTGCGCAGCTGCCCCTCATAAAACGCAGTCCAGTCGAGGTTGACTCCAGAGAGCCATAATCTCCCCAGTGCGAGCAACGCAAAACTAAGATCGCTGGCCGCCTCCTGGGGATGACGCATCGAGCTCGAGCTGTGCTGCGCTGAAGTGCGTTGCGCGCGCGCCAAGGTACTGAGCGTGCGCCCCGGGCCCACTTCGAGCAGGACACGCTCGCCGCTCGATAACAGGGTCTCCATGCACTCGGCAAAACGCACCGTGGAGCGCAAGTGCTTGACCCAATACTCAGGGTCGGTCGCTTGCGCTGCGGTGATGAAAGAGCCGGTCAGGTTCGACACGAACGGCACCTTGGGCGCGCGAAACGAAGTGCGCCGACAAAGCGCTCGAAATGGCTCGAGGATCGGGTCGAGCATGGACGAGTGGGCGGCCACATCGATGCGCACACGGGTATGCTCCACCTCGCGTGCCGTGAGCATTTCCTCTAATGCTTTGATCGAGGCCACCGGACCGGAGGCGACGCACAGATCTGGCGCATTGACAGCCGCGACGCTCAAGTCTGCGGGCATCAGCTTGCGCAGCTCACCTTCTGCCAGCTGCACGCTAAGCATGCCGCCCGCCTGGACGCTCTCGAACAGCTTTCCGCGCAGCATCACCAGCCGCAGCGCCTCCTCCAGCGTGAAGACCCCGGCGAGACAAGCCGCCACGTACTCGCCCATGCTGTGGCCCACGAACGCGGCAGGCTCCGCCCCCCAGGAGACGAAGAGCTTGGCAAGCGCATACTCAGTCGCGAAGATCGAAGGCAAGGTGAGCGAGGGCTGCTCGAGCGTGCGCGTCGCGGCTTCGACATCGGCGACGTCGGCAAACATCAGCACGCGCAAGTCCCGCCCCAATGCCGGATTGATCACATCCAGGCAGGCATCCATCGCCTCCTGGTAGATGGGCTCTTGCTCGTAAAGCTCGCTACCCATGCGCGCGTACTGGGCGCCGCCTCCTGGGAACATGAATACCAAAGTAGGCTCGGACCCCTCGACTCGCTGGGTCACCACCTGCTTTGGGTCGCGCGTGCGGAGCTTGGCAACCGCGTCTTCGCGTCCACCTGCTGTCAGCGCGCGACGAAAGGCCATCGGTCTGCGCCCGACGGAAAGGGTATAGGCGACGTCTGCAAGATCGAGGCTCGGGTCTTGTTCGAGCGCGTTCGCCAAGTTGTCCGATGCCCGGTCCAACGCCGTTCGCGTCTTGCCGGAAAGCACGAGCAACTGCTGCGCTCTTGCGCCCTCGCCTGCCAGCGGCGCAGGCGGCTCCTCGAGAATCACGTGACAGTTCGTTCCTCCCGCGCCTAGCGCAGTGATACCGCAGCGCAGGGGCCCCTGGGCCTCCCAGGTCCGCAGGCGGGCGTTGACAAAAAACGGACCGCCCTGGAAGTCGATCTGAGGGTTCGGCGATTGGTATCCGAGCGTCGGCGGAAGCTGACGGTGCTTCAACGCCATCACTGCCTTGATCAGCGACGCGGCACCCGCTGCCTCGCCGAGGTGGCCGATGTTGGACTTGACCGACCCTATCGCGCAAAACTGGCGTTTGTCCGTTTGCGCTCGGAACGCTTGCTGCAGTCCCTCCACCTCGATCGGGTCGCCGACGCTCGTCCCGGTGCCATGCGTCTCGACGTAAGTTATCGTGTCAGCCGCTACGCCCGCAGCGCTCAGCGCGGCTTGAATCACGTCGGCTTGGCCATCCACACCCGGGGCGAGGAACCCCACCTTTCGTGCGCCATCGTTGTTGATAGCTGATCCCTTGATCACGGCGTGAATGGTGTCCCCATCGTCTAGCGCATCCCGCAGCCGCTTGACGACGACGCAGCCACTGCCGCTGCCAAACACGGTGCCCGCGCTCTTGGCGTCGAAGGGTCGACAGTGTCCATCGGGAGATAAGATCTCACCCTCTTTGTAAACATACCCCTGGCCGTGGGGCACGAGAACCGTCGAGCCGCCCGCAAGCGCCATGACGCACTCCGAGCGCAGTAAGCTCTGGCAAGCCATGTGCAATGCCACCAGCGCAGAAGAGCACGCGGTCTGCACGTTGATGCTGGGACCGCGCAGGTCCATGCCGTAGGACACGCGCGTCGCCAAGAAACTCATGTCGTTGCCCGTGTGCCGAGTCAGAAACTCACCCATCGAGCGCATCAAATCGGCGTTGGTCCGGACGTTCTCCATTAGATAGAGAGGTGCCCCGGAGCTTGCAAAGACGCCTACCGCGCCGTCTTCTGGCAACGCGCTGTAGCCTGCATGCTCGACAGCTTCCCAACACACTTCGAGAAAGATGCGAT
>JBBSJC010000501.1:0-6116 GCA_038257655.1 Polyangiales bacterium
CATTCGGGCCCACGTATCCAGATAATCAGCGCGACGAGGTCGCAGCCGTGCTTTCCCGTGTGCAAGCCAATCCCCGGCCCGAGCTGCGTCCGGTCGTGGTGGGCGTGACGGCAGAGCCGCGCCAGGTGTTCGCCTTTGATCTCGCAGCCGACAAGCTGTTGTGGACGCAGCCGGCAGCGATCACCACCGCACCGATCGCGGCCGGCAGCTACGTCATTACACCCGAAGCAACGAGGGTGACCATTCGCGATCTCGAGACCGGCGAGGTGCGCTTCGAGGTAGCTAGCGAGGGAATGGGGCTGATCGGTGCCGATGGCGACGATCACGTCACGGCGATCGTCTTGTCTACGGGTGGCAGTATGGGCGCCCGCTCCAAGCTGATGATCATACGCGATGGGAACCTCGTCCACAGCGAGTCGATTGACAAGCCTTTGGGCGGCCCCGCGGTCCTAGGAGGTCTCGTCTTTGTGCCGTGGAACCGCATTTACCTGTCCGTGCTCGAAACGAGCGGCAAAGAAGTTGCGCGGGTGCGCATACGCGATGACGTCGCAAGCCAGGCGCTAGTGCGCGACAACAGCGTGTTCTTCGGCAGTGCCGGCATCTTTCGTTTCGATGAGAAAGTGACCGCCGGCGGGCGTGAGGGCGCGACCTATTACCGCAGTCAACGCAAAGGCAAACTGCCGGCGAATCCCGATTTTCTCGCGTCGTCAAGCGATCCGTCGCCAGCCGCCGAGAGCGCCGTGCACCGCGTGAGCCTTGCCTGGTCACCGGCGACTAGCACGGCGGGCAGCGGCGATCGGCTGATGCTTGCCGACGACAATCTATACCTTTCGTTCTATCGCCAAATCTACGCCCTCGATCCGAACGGCGAGGGGGTGCGTTGGGTGCATCAAACCGCGAATGACGCGGTCGGCATCAAGGCGCTTGCTGACACGGTTCTAATCGTCGACGAGGCGGGCGACCTTACGGTATTGGACGGGCAAGGTCGCGTGCGCTCCTCGAGCAACCTGGGTGTGAAGCCGGTCGTTGCGCGCTTTCGCGTGGACCGCTTGAGCTCAGGCGCGGCTTCGTTGGACGTTCCTCCGCCGCTCAGCACGCAGCTCTTCGAGGCGGCCGTCAACCCCGACACGCGCTTGGTTCCTGTGCGCACCATGGCCGTAACGATGTTGGCCGCGCTCGAAGACGACAGCGCCACCGCCGCCTTGATCGAGATTTGTCAGGATCTCAGTACCCCGGAGCGCGTGCTCAAGATGGCTTGCGTTGAGCTCTCCAGGCGCACGAATGGCAGCGAAGCGGTGATCGAAGCACTCGGGCGTCAGGCAAATTATTTGACGAAAACCAAAGCACCGCCCGTGGGACCGCTTGCCGAAGCTGCGCTCAAGACGGGTGATGCCCGGGCCGTGCCGCATTTGGTTGCGCATCTGAGAGATCCGGAAACGCCCGCGGAAGAGCTGGCGCCGCTGCTGCTCGCGCTCAAGGGGCTTGCCGATGCGTCCGGCTCGCAGCCGATTGCAGACTTTGTGCGCCTGTATCACGCAGACGCACAGGACGAGCGCATGCAGGAGGCGCTGCTCGTCGGGCTGCAAACCTTGGTCAAGTTACAGGGTGCCGAGGCAGCATCCGTACTCGAGCCGATTTCCAATGACGCCCTCGGCGAACCAGCGGTTCGGGCAGAAGCTTCGCGCTTACTTGCGACCCTGATCCCGGATGAGCCCGAAGCACCTGTGGCTGGCGTCAGCGAAACGAAAGATCCCGAGGAGCCCGCGCCGGTGCCCGAAGGCCCGCCAGAGCGGCTGACGCACGCGCACCTCAAAAAGGCGCTGAAGCCTGTCGAAGAGAAGTTGGGTCTGTGCATTCGCAACGATCCCAAGCGTCCCTTGACGGCGCGCCTGACGCTCGTAATCGATGGCAACAGCGGTGATGTGCTGGCAGTTCAGACCCTACCCGAAAGCGTGAAAGCCTGCGTGGAGCCACTGATCTTGAGCGTGCCCTTCCCTACGACCAAGTACGGCCGGCGCGAGACGATAACCTACACCCTGACGCGCTAAAGGGGCGCTTCGCGGCCGCGGGTTTGGTGTCGGGTGACGGCACCCTGAGTGTCTAATCGTAGCGTTCACTGTGAATGCGCTTACGGTCATACTGAAGCTCGCTTTTGAGCAGCGCGCGAACCTCACTTACCATCTTGCTGAGCCCGCAAATGTAGACAGGAGGCGCCCCAGCCTCCCGCACCAACGCGGCAAGATGGCTCTGAACGTAACCGGTGCGCCCTGACCAACCGGCTTGCGGTTGCGATAGCGTCACCTCGAAACGGAGGCTCGGATCCTGACTCGCGAGCTGCTCGATCTCATCGCGCCACAGAATGTCCGCTTGGCTGCGTGCACCAAACAGTAAGGTGACCGGTGGTTGTCTGGGCTTAGCCATGCGCTCGCGCAGCATGCTGCGAAAAGGCGATAGGCCAGTGCCCGTCGCCACGAACAGCGCAGGTTCTGCCCGCGCTGCGGCGTCGCGGGTGAAAAACCCGAGGGGACCATCGAAAGCGACCGCATCTCCGGGGACCAAGGCGTGCAGGGTGGGGGATGCAACGCCGCCCTCGACCCGCGTCACCGCCAGCTCAACCTCACGATCAGCGGGCGCGCTCGCGATAGAATAGGCGCGTTTGATAGGTCCGCTTGGAGTCGGAACGTAAAGGTCGATCCACTGGCCTGCGATGAACGGCATGGGGTCCGGACCGACCGAGAGCGACAGGCCGACGACGCTCGGAGAGATCAGGCGTGACTGAATCAGTGTGGCGGATCGGGGCATCGGAATCTCGTCTGCGCACTATGAAGCTGCGAGAACTTGCGCGCATCCGCGATTCAAGGCACGCACCGGGGATGCAACTGGGCCTTACGTTGCTTCCCATGCCCAGCCTTGGGCAGCGCGTCACGAAAATACCGAGAGCCTATCTCGCCGGCCTGGCGTTGTGGGCCGCCGCAGGCTTGGGGGGCGGCTGTCCCCACACCAAAGCCTCCGTACTGCCGCCCCTCGAAGTTGCGGCCAGCGCCGATGTACACGCCGAGGCCGACTTTCGCGCTGCGAAGGAAGCGTTGGCGCGGGGCGATCTGGCGGGCGCCAAGCAACGCTTTCGCGCCTTCGTAGACGTGTGGTCCAAGGACCCGCTCGCGCCCGTGGCGCGCCTGGAGCTCGGGCGCATCGATCTGGCACTCGGAGCGTTCGACTCTGCCCGCCAATGGTTCGATGGGGTGGCCAAAAGTCCCGATCCTGCCTTGCAGGAGCGCGGTCGCATGTACGGGGCTGTTGCGCGGGCGCGCATGGGCGAGCATCTCGGCGCGCTGTCTGTCTTGAGGCCGCTGGTGGGCCGTACGATCGACCCTCAAGAGACGTCGCTGGTCTTGGCGACAATCGCTCTCGCCGAGGCGGCCCAAGGCGATCGTCTGGCCGCGCTCGAAGCCCGCGACCGGCAGCTACGTGGTGAGCTTGCACCAGCAGAACGCGCCGCCGCCGAGGCCGCGGTGACCGAGCTCACCGATGCGTTGAGCCCCGATCTCGAGCTGCCGCGCGCCTACGAGATCCTGCCCCGGGAAGGCGAGGCTTGGGCCGTCGTCGCCCGGCGTTTCTTGCGCGTCAGCCAAATGCGATCGCAGTCCGGGCGGGTGCAAGAGATCGCGCAGGACATGCGCGATCAAAGCCTCGCCATCGACGAAGAACTGTCTGCCTTGGTGCTGCGGGCAGAACGCGCGGGCGATACCGACCCCAGCGTGATCGGCGCGATCCTTCCGCTCAGTGGCCGCGGCCGCGAAGTGGGCGAAGCGGCGATGCGCGGGCTCATGCTCGCCACGGGCTTACCATCTGAGGTCGAACGCCCTGCGCACACCCCGCGCATCGTGTTTCGCGATTCCGGTGGCCAGCCTGAGACAGCGATCGCTGCGCTCGATGACTTAGTGGCGCTGCATCGCGTGATCGCCGTGGTAGGTCCTGTTTCCACGCACTTGGCGGGTGCCCTGGAGAAGCGCGCGCGTGAGCTAGGTGTGCCGCTATTGAGTCTGACGCCCGGCCCCGCCCAAGCGCGTGCAGCGGAAGACCCAGTCCTGCATCTGGTCGGGAGTGCGCGCGATGAGGCTGAGGCACTGTTGCGCGTAGGCCTTGCCACCGGTGCCCGTCGTTTCGTCATGCTGCACGCGGTAGGCGGCTACGGCGACGTGATGCGCAGTGCCTTCGAGACAAGCTTGCGAGCACAGCCTGGACGCAGCCTCGAGGTCGTTACCTACCCTGCGACAGCAACGAGCTTCGTGGCCGAAGCAGAGGCCGTCAAGAAGCTCTCACCTGACGCAGTGATTATCGCCGATGCCGCTTCACGCGTCGCGTTGATCGCCCCCGCACTCGCGACCCAAGGCATCTGGCCGGCCAAGCAAACGCTCAGCTCCGGCCAAGGCGTCGCTGTCCCCTGGTTGATTCCTTCTGTGGGTTTCGATGCGTCGCTCCTGCAGAGCTCGCGCCGCTACCTGCAAGGGGCCGTGTTCGTTGTCCCGTTCGATCCCGCGCTCGCGCCCGGGTTCGCCGCTGCCTACCGCGCCCAATGGAGCGTGGACCCGAATGTTTTCTCCGCGCTCGCGCACGATGCGTATGGGCTGGTGCAAGCCGCGCTCGCGTCGGGCGCGCGCACCCGCGAGGCGGTAGCGACCGCCCTGCATACCGTGCGCGTCCCAAACCCTGTCAGCGCTGTCGGCGCAGTCAATAGCGGCCAGGCTTCAGCGCCCGTGCGCCTGGAAGTGCTGGTGGATCAGACGTTCACGCCCCTGCCTACGCGTCCACGCTGAGCACACGGGAGCAGCCCGCTCCACAACGCGCCTGTGTCAGCGATCAAAACGATCCGCCCGACCCGCCCAACGCCCGACGACCAGCAACCAGCGACCAGCGACCAGCGACCAGCGCTAGCGAATCATGACCGCGACCAGCACCACCACGAGCGCGAGCCCGCCCACGGCGACCGCGATCAGAAAGGTGTTGTTGCTACGTACCTGGGGCGCAAGCGAATCGCCGCTCAGAGCGGCCGCCGCCGAGCCTGAAGCGGACTGCGCCCGCAATGCGGCGGGAGCGCCTTTGGCGGCCGGTGGCGGATCGCTCATCGCGCCGAACGATTTCGCCGCGGGTGCCTCAGCGCCATCCAGGGCGGCAGCAATCGCGCTTTCGGGAGCGCTCGCCCAGCGATCCAAATCCGGCTCGAGCCCAAAGGCCTCGCACAGAGCCCGTGCAAGATCGCTCGCGCTCTTGAAGCGCTTCTCCTTGTCCTTGCGCAATCCCTTTTCGATTACGTCGTCGATCCGAGGCGGCAGAGTAAGACCCATTTGCGAAGGCGGCGTCGGCGTCTGATTGATGATTTTCATCAAAATCTGCGCAACGTTGGGCGCGTCGAACGCGATCTTACCCGTAAGGCATTCGTAGATGATCGCGGCCAATGCAAACACGTCGGTACGGTGATCGACGTCTTGTTTCCCCATCGCCTGCTCGGGCGACATGTAATAGGGCGAGCCCAACGTGGTGCCAAAGGCGGTGAGCTTCGGTCCCGTTTCCATCTGTAACTTAACCGACCCGAAGTCGAGGATGCGCACGGTGTCCCCGTCATCGCCACGCGCCAAGAAGATGTTGTCAGGCTTGAGATCGCGGTGGATGAAACCGAAGGAATGGGCGTGGTCGAGGCCAAGGGCGAGCTGGCAGATCACGCGCAACATGCGCGGCGTCTTCAGTGTCCCATCGCGACGTAAGGCAAAGCCAAGCTCTTCGCCCTCGAGATACTCCATTGTCATGAAGCTCAAGCCATCGCCGGTCTGGCCGAAGTCGATGACTCGCACGATGTTCGCGTGCTGCATCTCATTGGCGGTCTCGTACTCACGCTTGAAGCGTTCGACGGCCACCTGATCCCGCGCCACCTCGGGGTGCAGCACCTTCACGGCCACGCGTTCGCGCGTCTCGTGATGGCGCGCCTCATACACGCGTCCCATCGCGCCGTCGGCCACACGCGCCACGACCAAGTAGTCGCCTAGGCGCTGGCCGAGTCGCGGGTCGACATCCCCTTCAGACTGCTCTTGCAGCGTAATGGTCCCGCATTCGCCGCAGAA
>JBBSJC010000502.1:0-6101 GCA_038257655.1 Polyangiales bacterium
CGGCCAAGGCCGACCGAAGTTGCTCCCGTCGCCGTCGCCGTCGCCGTCAAGGCTCACGACCAGGACAACGCTCACGCCCACGTGGAGAAAACGTCCTGGCAGCCCTAGTGATCACCTACTTCTGGGGACCTGTACTTAGCGCGCCCGCTAACGAGGCCTCGTCTCTGACGTCTCGGTTAGCGAGCGCGCGCAAAGCTGCGCACGAGCAGGTCGAGCAGCGCCATCATCCATAAAGACAGACCGAGACCGCGCGCGTAGAGCACGCGTCTGGCGTCTTGTCGCGGGTCGAACATCTGCGCGCCGAGAATACCTTCACTTGCCGCGTAGGTAAGCGCGGCGCAGCTGACCAGTGCGCCCAACAACAGCAGACTCATGGTCAGCCGTTCGCCGCCCTTGTGCGCTGCGCCGTGGGTAAAGGGCCAGATCAGCGCGGCGCCGAGCAGACCCGCGCCCTGCGCAAAGCTCTGATCGCGCAGCTGGACGATAGGTCCGGCGAGAATGCCAAAGTGCAGCGGCGAATCCGGCGATTGCAGCGCGAGCGCCTCCCACACCGTGGCCAAGGCTGCGAGCAGCCAAAGCAAAAGCGCGACGCGCACCAGGATGCGTGTTTCAAGTCGCGCGCCGACATCGCTCATGAGGCGCGGGTTATACACCGTGGACGCAGCGAGAGCCGTACGGTATCTCCTGCAGATGCTCGACCTACGCTACGTGCTCGATCACCTCGATGAAGTACGCGCCCAGCTTGCGCGCCGCGGCCCCTCGGCGGCAGAGGCGCTTATGCCCATCGAATCGCTCGGCTCAGAGCGCAAGCGCGCCATTCACGAAGTCGAGACGCTGCAGCGCGAACGCAACGCGGCCAGCGAAGCGATGGCCAATATAGCCGACAAAAAGAGCCCTGAATTCGCGCAAAAACGCGAGTCTCTGCGCGCTCTGGGCGACCGGATCAAGCAGCTCGAAACGCGTCAGAAGGAAGTGCAGGCTGAGGTGGAGGCCGTGCTTTTGTCGGTGCCAAACCTGCCCTTCGAGGAGGTGCCCGACGGCCACGACAGCGAGCAAAATCGTGAAGTGCGAACCTGGGGCGAGCGGCCCACGCTCGATTTCGCGCCGCAAGATCACGTTGATCTCGGCCACAGCCTGGGCATTCTCGACAATGAAGCGGGCGTGCGGATTACCGGCGCACGGTTTGCGGTGTTGCGTGGCTTGGGTGCGCGTCTGGAGCGCGCGCTGATGGCGTTCATGCTCGATTTACACAGCAATCAGCATGGCTATACCGAGATTTGGCCGCCTGCGATTGTGAAAGCGGACTCGCTACGCGGCACAGGTCAGCTACCCAAGTTCGAAAAGGACGTGTTCAAGCTCGCGGCGCACGCGTTTGATGACGGGGACAATCGCGGCGCCGATCTGTATCTGTCGCCTACCGCCGAAGTGCAGCTTACGAACTTGCACGCCGATGACATCATCGAGCCCGGCAAGCTGCCGATTCGTTACACGGCATACACACCGTGCTTTCGTTCGGAGGCGGGCAGCTACGGCAAGGACACGCGCGGCCTGATTCGTTTGCACCAGTTCGATAAAGTCGAACTCGTACAGTTCGTGGCCGCCGAACACGGGCGCGAGGCGCTCGAGCAGCTCACCGGCCACGCCGAAGAAGTGTTGCGCAAGCTTGGCCTTCACTACCGCGTCATGGAGCTGTGCGCCGGTGACATGGGATTTGGCGCGCGCCGCACCTACGATCTGGAGGTGTGGTTGCCCGGTCAAAATGCCTATCGCGAGATCTCGAGCTGCTCGTGGTTTGGCGATTTTCAGGCGCGCCGCGCAAAAATTCGTCACAAACGCAGCGCGACCGAAAAACCTGAGCTTGTGCACACGCTCAACGGTTCCGGACTTGCGATCGGGCGGACGTTGGTCGCCGTGCTCGAGCAATATCAGCAAGGGGACGGCAGCGTGAAAGTGCCGCCTGCACTTGTTCCGTACATGGGCGGGGTCGAGGTCATTCGTAGCGCCGTTGGTAAATAGCGCGCGCGGCGGCTCGCAGTCTCTGCCGTAGTAGGCGTACTTCGTGGGGCCCAGATATAATTTGACGTTGACGATGATCGTACAGCAGCGACCGCTTGCGCCGCTCACCAGCTTGCAGCTCGGTGGTCAGGCTGAGTATTTCGTCGAGGCGTCCGAGCGCACGACGTTGCACGAGGCGTTGGCTTGGGCGCGCGCTGAAGCACACGTGGTCTCGGTGCTCGGGGGCGGCTCCAATCTCGTGGTCGCCGATCAAGGTGTGTCGGGGCTGGTCTTGCGCATGGTGACGCGCGGCATCGAGATCGTAAGGTCTGATGACCATGCGCTCGTGACTGCACAAGCCGGTGAGCCTTTTCAAAACCTGGTCGATGCGGTGCTCGCCGAAAACCTTGCGGGTCTTGAGTGCTTGAACGGCATTCCTGGCTCGGTGGGCGCCACCCCGATTCAAAACGTGGGTGCCTATGGACAAGAGGTGTCCGACACGATCGTAGCGGTCGAAGTGCTCGATCGTAGCGATGGGTCGACGCGCTGGCTGAGCGCAAGCGAGTGCGGCTTCAGCTATCGTGACAGCCAGTTCAAGCGCGTACCTGAGTGTTATGTGGTGCTCGCAGTGCGCTATCGGCTGGCGATCAAGGGTGCACCACGGCTCGTGTATCCCGAGCTTGTGCGCGCGCTTGAGCTGAGCGTTGCGCAGCCATCGCTGCGTCAAGTCGCGGACGTGGTCTGGGCGTTGCGCGCGCGTAAATCGATGGTGCTCGACCTCGCGGACGAAAACGTGCGCAGTGTCGGCTCCTTCTTTACCAACCCTATCGTCTCCAGCACGGAAGCCCTACGCGTGCGCAACCACGCTGTCTCTTGCGGTTTAGTAAACCATATTGACGAAGTCCCGTGCTACCCGGCCGGGGCCGAGCGGAAGAAACTAGCCGCTGGCTGGCTCATCGAGCGGGCAGGCGTGTCCAAGGGCATGCGCAGGGGCGCAGTGGGCGTGTCGTCGCGGCATGCGCTGGCGCTCGTTCATCATGGCGGCGGCTCGACTGCAGAGCTGCTCGCGCTTGCGGCTGACATTCAACAGCGCGTGAACACCGCCTTCGGCATTGGGCTTGCGCTCGAGCCCGTCTGTTGGGGCTGACTACGGACAGGAAGCGGGCAGCGGCGGAAACGGGATCATGCACGGCATACCGGTCAGCGTCAGCGTCCAGCCTTCGCACGTCCCTTCGGTTTGCTTGATTTCGATCGTGAGCAGCCGCGCTGGTTTCAAGCTCGGGTTGGGCCCTTCCCCATTCCAGATTGCCGTGGTCATGCCATCACTGCCGAGATCCGTACTGTTTTCGACGCAGGCATCGCCGGCCTTAGCGAGCTCTCCACGTACGTAGACTTCGAACTTGCCCGCGGCCGTCGCCGTGACGGTCGCAGCGATGCCGATCGATCCGCTCGTCGCGCTCGGACCGCCAAGACCGCCAAAGTTCGTGTCTGCGGCGCTAAGGCGAAGAAATGTTGAGCCATGACCGCTGTGCGTGAGCACGGCTTCCGGATTCGAAGCGTCGATTTCCCCTAGCTCGACCGCGCTTGCGCAGGTGGCCGCCAGGCACATCACGGTTGAACCGGAGTCTATCGGCAGCATGCTGTTGCCGCCGCCGTCGCCCTGACTGTCGCCGGTGTTTGCGCTGCTATCCGGCACGCGCGGATCGCCGGCGTCATCGTCCGCAGCGCTGCCGTTGCCGGCGTTATCGCCGCCGTTGTCAGCGCCTTCGGTGCCGAGCGGCACGTTAGGGCGCGCGCAGCCCGACAGCAACAGCAGTCCCATACACCCAAGTGGGCTGAGCAAACATCGGACGCCCATGGCTTTATACCAACAAGTAAGAGGAAGCGTTCGCCACCCTAAGCCCGGCTCAGCCTGGGATGCAATCGGCGAAACGACCGCAGGCGGGGGAATCGCTCTTTGCGGCTTGGTTTTTGTGAGAGTCTTCACGTCGGCGGTCGCGCTTCTGTGCGCTCCACCCTGCTGAGCTCCTCAGGCACCGGACTCAGGCCTCAACGCGTTCTCCGAGGGCCGATTCCTCGTGGCGCGGAGACCTCGTGCAGGTGCGGTCAGGAGCCTTCGGCGGACCCGCCGTACATCGACTCGGCGATCTTATAGGCGCTGACCTCGAGCCGCTGCAGCGCTTCGCGAATCTCGATCATGTCTCCCGTGCCGTCTACGAGCAGACGCAGGGCATCGACGTCGACTTGCACCTGGGCGAGCACGTCTGCGGGCACCAAATCGGCGCACTCGGTGACGGCGCGCTGACTCGTGTACAGAAGCGCTTCGGCGGTATTGCGCAGCTCCGCCAGATCCTTACGCTTCTTGTCGCTGTCTTTGAACTTGTCCGCGTCTGTGACGAGCTGGTCGACTTGCTCTTTGTTCAAGCCGCTCGATGCGACCACCCGTACTGTCTGCTGTTTGCCCGTGCCCTTGTCGAACGCGCTGACGTTCATGATGCCGTCTGCATCGATCTCGAAGGTCACTTCGATCTCCGGTACGCCGCGCGGCGCAGGCGGAATCGGCGATAGCTCGAACTTGGCGAGCGTTTTGTTGTCGGCCGACATCTCGCGTTCGCCCTGAAGCACGTGGATGGGCACAAACGGCTGATTATCGATGCGGGTGGTGAAGATCTCGCCCTTTTTCGTCGGGATCGTCGTGTTGCGGGGAATGATCGGATAGAACACGCCGCCGCCCGTTTCGACGCCCAGGGACAAGGGCGTCACGTCGAGCAACAGGACTTCGTCCATCTCGCCCGATAGCGCCGCCGCTTGAATCGCCGCACCGCAGGCGACGACTTCGTCGGGATTGACGCCCTTGTTGGGCTCTCTGCCGAAAAACTCGCTGACTTTCTGTCGCACAAGCGGCATGCGCGTCATGCCACCCACGAGCACGACCGCGTCGATGTCGGCAATTTTCAGACCTGAGTCTTTGAGCGCCTTTTGACAGGGCTCGAGTGTCTTTTCGATCAGATCAACGACGAGGATCTCGAGATCACTGCGCTTGAGCGTCATCACCAAGTGTTTGGGCCCGGTGGAGTCCGCTGCGATGAAGGGCAGATTGATCTCCGTGCTCAGCGAGCTTGAGAGCTCGTGTTTTGCTTTCTCGGATTGCTCCTTCAATCGCTGGAGCGCCATCCGGTCGTGGCGCAGATCGATGTTGGTTTCCTTTAGAAATTTGTCGCAGAGATGGTCGATCAAGCGGTGGTCAAAATCTTCGCCGCCCAGGTAGGTGTCACCGTTGGTGGCGCGCACCTTGAAAACGCCATTGTTGATCTCGAGCACCGAAATATCGAAGGTGCCTCCGCCCAAGTCGTACACGGCGATGCGTTGCCCTTCCGTCTTGTCGAGGCCGTAGGCGAGCGCGGCAGCCGTCGGCTCGTTGATGATGCGCTTCACTTCGAGGCCGGCGATGCGGCCTGCATCCTTGGTGGCCTGACGTTGCGCATCGTCAAAGTAAGCAGGGACGGTGATCACCGCTTCGGTGACTTCGGTGCCCAGATAGCTTTCGGCGATCGACTTGATCGTGGCGAGCACCATCGCGGAGATCTCAGGGGGGGAGTACAGCTGCCCACCCGCGGTCACCCAGGCGTCACGGTTTTCCGAGCTGGTCACGCGATAGGGGACGAGCTGTGCCTGGCGCGTGGCCTCTGGCGAATCGAAGCGCCGTCCCATCAGGCGTTTGACGGCGAACACGGTGTTCTCGGGATTGGTGACCGACTGGCGCTTGGCCACCTGGCCGACGAGACGCTCACCGCTATTCGTGAATGCCACGACGGAAGCCGTGGTGCGGCTGCCTTCGGCATTGGGAATGACGATCGTCTCGCCATTTTCGACGATCGCCACGCACGAATTGGTCGTCCCGAGATCGATACCGATGACTTTCGCCACGTGCTCAGCCTACCGAATTTGTCACCTCGTCGGTGAGCGTTCTCTTCGGTTTCTAGGGGTTTGAACGATCAGAGTAAGCTCAGGTAGGCTCGTCGGAGGTCGCGGGGGGGGTCGACCTGCCGCCCGCCGCCGCACCGTTGCCACCTGGACCAGCACCGCCGGCTGGAGGCCGCGCCACG
>JBBSJC010000503.1:0-6090 GCA_038257655.1 Polyangiales bacterium
AGCAGCAAGATCACCTTGGCCCTCACCACGATGTGATGGGCTACCGCATGCGAGCGAGCCCGACGCGCAAGCTCCGAGCGCTCATCGTCTGTGAGTTCGATCCGAATCGGGGTTTGCACCGCCATGCCCGCATACGATCACAACGCTCGAGCCTGGCAACTTTTTGACAAAACCGCCCCTGCCGCCCGACATCGACTGATCACCTACTTCTGGGGAGCTGTACTTAGGGCCCGGAACGAAACAATCAGGTCGGATCGGCGTCGAGGCGCCCCGCCTGCAAGGCGCGGAACCGCCGGATACCCTTAGTTGGCGCACGCTTTGCTTAGCGCCCGGGACGGGCGCTTACCATCAGACACGAATTATGATGACCCGCGGGCGCACGCGAAGTGGATTGCACGTAGTATGCGTGCTCCTATGGGTACTCGAACGTGGCCCTCGACAGTAGCTCGCATGCGAGCCGCGTTGACCTTGTGCGCAGCTGCGATCTTAACGCTTACTGTTGTCGCGGTCCCCACATGCGCTGATGCTCAGGCTGCTACAGAGCTCGGCGCGGTACCGCGTTTTCAGCTGGAGCTTTCAGTCATTGATGCACCCTTCAATGGTGAAAATGGCATCCCTACCTTTCCGAGCATGGAGCAGTCACTCCAACTCTCCAATGACTTCTATCGGCTCGCGCACTGGGGCGTGCTTTCCGCGTGGGGAAATGGGAGCACGACGCGACGCACGCTAGGTGGTCTTACTATCACCCTCTTTGACTTCATTTCCATGACGCTGCCTGGCGGCATGGGGTGGCTGCACGAGGAGTGGCACCGAGCGGTGATGAGCCGGCGTGAAATCAGTAGCTATAACGACATCTACAACCTAGAGCTGGGCGCCGAAGTGATCGCGGTAAGTCAAGTGTCCGACCGCAAGCTTGCACAGCTCAAAGCCCAGCATCCTGCCGAGTTCGTGCGCTTGGCCGCGGCGGGCATGGAAGCTCAGATAGAACAAAACGCCACGATCGAGCGCGACAATTTCTTCGGTGGCAGCCGGTTGTTCATCGAGCCGCTGCTGGTTTTGAACTTCTTCAGCATCAGCTCATACCTTGGCGCATGCTCGAGCAAAGACGCCAATGACGTCACGGATCGAGCGAACGAGCAGGACGGGCGCAACGTGCCCAAACGGGACTTCACCGGTCTCGACTGCGACGCATGGGTCTATGACCTGCATCGTCCACGGGAAGCTTACGCCGAACGCGGCGAGCACCCGTCCGGCGTCGGCATCGATCGCTACATCCGCCACGCGGACTTGACCCGGGACGAAAAGCACTTCCTACGATTGCAGTATTACCTATCCCACCTGAATTTCGTGGACCCTCAGATCGTAGGCTTTCGGCACTTTCGTTTGCCCGATCCGCTCTCGACCGGTGACCTGTTCATCAATGCGAACGTGCGTCATTACCTCACTTCCTTCGGCTATGCCCTCGACCTGAATGTGCTGGCCCAACGAGCACCTTACAACATGGCCCTGATCGCCCATTCCTATTTCAATCGCGATGCCTATCGGCCAGGTCTAGAGCTCATGCTCGAGCGCCTGCCTTTCAGCATCGGTCGGCGTGTGATCTATCTGAGCCCGCGTCTTCTGTTCTGGCTGCAGCCAAGGAACCAGGATTTCTATACACGTGCCGTCACGCCCGGCGTGTTGGCGCGATTGAAAGCGAGCTATCCCATCGTTCCTTGGTTTGAGTTGTTTGCCAGCGTCGAAGGTAAGACTGAGGGGTGGGTCGCGGGCAACGTCTACCTCGATGCCAATCTGAGCGCGCGCATGGGTGCAAGCTTCGTGGTCTACTGAGGGCTGCGCGCAGCAGGCCGCCCCACGGCAACCACTCAACGCCACCATGTTGACCACCACGGTAGACGAAACCTAGCGTGGGCAGTACCCACTGCCAGCGATCTGTCAGGCCTCGCGGCGCGATCAAACCAAACTCAGAACCGTCATCCAGGGCCACACGCGCACCTCCGCTGGAGGCGTGTGTCACCCCAAGCCAACTGGTTAACTCCTGCTTGCCTGCGGGCAAGGTGCTCAAGGTAAGAATGCGCGGCGCGCCGTTCTTGATCGCGAGCGCCGAAGTGCCGATCAAGGTCAAGCGCCCTTCGTCGATGTGCTCGGTCTGGCCGGCCTGCACCACGAGCTCATGGGCCCAGATATCCTTACCATTGCGCCTACGCAGCACGTAGCGCCCCGGTGCGACCGCAAGTCGCATGCTGCGCTCTCCCTTTGGGATCTCGAGCAGCACCACGCCGCTGTCCAAGTGCACGAGCTCGAGCGGTCCTTGACGTTGATCGACCGAGAGTAACGCGCTCGCCGAAGCCAAGTGCGACAGGGGTAGATCGTGCCGTCCATGCAGCGTGATCGCAAAGCTTGGATGCTGGGGTGTTGCGGTATACAAAGCCGTGTCGCGGATGGTCAACGTGCGTGCGTACTCAAAGGCCTCATTGAGCGTAACCTGGCCATCGGCGTTACGATCGCCCGCGCCACGTAGGGCAGCTATCCAGTGGTGGGTGAAGAACGAGCCGCGGTGGACCTCAGACTCGTGGGCATCCTCGAGACCGGAGCTCGACGAAATCAGCACGGATCCGGAGGTGGCGAAGGCCGAAGGTAGGCTCACCTCGAAGGGTGCGGTCTCGCTTAGCCCTTTTGAGCCCGTCCAGCCACCGCCGCGGCACGCGTCGATGATGCCAATACGCACGCTGACGTGAGCATCGGCAAGACGCGAGCGCAGATCGGAAAGCATCAACGGCAAGCCGTTGGGATAGAGTGCTGTCGCATCCGCGTGACCTGAGTAATAGAAGACCAACATGGTTTCTTGCGGCGGCGACGCGCGGATTCGCGCCAGCAGACCATCAAGGGTCTTGAGCACCAGCTCCGGATTGGGGTCTAGCAAAACGCTCACGTCGCCCGGCACAAAGCCGCCCAGCTCGAGCAGCACGCGGCCGACCGCTTGGGCGTCGCGGTCAGAATAGCGTAAGGGCTTTCGCCCCGGGGCCGCAGCATTGGCACCGATCACCAGGGCAATGCGACGCGGCGGCGCACGGCGCACCGATGCGGAAGGTTCGGCATGTGCCACGGGTGGACAGAGCGCCAGCGCGCAGCACGCGGCCAGCGCGAGGCAAGTAAGATAGTTGCGCACGGAGGAGTATTCCTTACTGTTTACGGCTTTGTTTGGGGAGGCTGAGACGGATGACCGCGACATCCTTTTGGACATGTTTGTCGAGCATTGTCCGAGCTATCTGCGGCGATATTTCCCCGCCTGCCAAGATCACCACGAGCTGTTCCGGTTCAGGCGCAGCGTCGAGCTCCCAGGCGACGGGTAACATGGCGCGGGCATGCGGGGTCAATCGACCCACGTAGAGACGCACTGGTTTCTGCTCGCTTCCTTGCAGACTGAACACGCTGACGTGATCGAACTCTTCCGGCATGACCTCGAGACGAATGCGATCACCCGTAGACAACGCCGAACCATCCCAAAGGGTGACCACGCCATCGCGTTGCGCGTACACGCCGACTGCCGGGCCACCCTTAACCCCGTCGTAGCGGGGCTCTTGGCTGCGCGGCGCAAACAAAGCAAGACACACTGCTGCGGCCACTGCCAGCCCGCCAATCCCGTACCAGCGCGCGGAAGTCTTGCGACGCGTGTTTGGCGCCTTCCAAGCCGCCTTCCAAGCCGCCTTGAGCGGTGGGCTAGTCACGAGCCACTCGGGCGTGTTTTCTAGGGGCACGTAGCTGGCAACGTACACGCGACAACGGTCGCAGCTCGCGACGTGCACCACAGTCGTGCCGTCACACGGCAGGCCGGTGCAATGTCGATCAAGCTCCAGGTACGATGGATGTGTCAGCACGTTGCTCATCGCTCACTCCTTGCTCGCAGTCGCGCAGCACGCTCATCGAACTTGGCGAGCAGCCGACGCACCGTGCGTTCATCGACACCTAAGACCTCCGCGATCTCGACCTGCTTGAGTCCGTCGACATAGCGCAGCAGCGCAGCTTCGAGCTCCTCCGAAGGCAGCCTGCGCACAAGCGTCGCCCACAGCCCGGCAAAGTGCGCGCGCACTTCAGGCGAAGCCTCGCTACCCAGACCATCCAGTGCGGCTTCGTCGTGGGTGTGCCGGGCCCGCACGCGCAGACGGTCGATCGCAAGGCGTGTACTCGTGCGATAGAGCCAGGCGGTCACAGCCAGCCCGTCGGAGAGCGTGACGTCGCTGGCATGGAGGCGCAGAAAAGCATCTTGTGCCACGTCCTGAGCCTCATGAGCATCGCCAAGCATGCGCGCGCACTTGCGCACGATCAGCGGGAAGTATTGGCGGTAGGCCGTGATGATCTCGGACTGCATAGGGCGCGCTGCGTGGTCGCATGGTGTAAGACGAAGCTCAAAGCACAAACCGGACAGAAAAGATCGCGGTCCTTAGGCGACCTCCGCGACACACACCTACGAAAACCGGTTGGTGTTGTGCTGAGCGCGTGACCTCATAGTCTAGGGATGCGTCGCCCAGTCATTATCTTTTGTCATAAGGCGTGGCTGCCGTGACTCATTCGCATGCGAGCGATGTTCGGTTTTTCGTGTTGTCTTGTGGGTTGGAATCTGGCGTGCGCTACCCCGCAACACAGGCGGGCGCAGCGGCGCGGGGCACCAGAGAACCAGGTTTCCTTCACGCTCGAAGCGGTACCACCCTTACCGTTTGTGGCGTTGCGGATCGTACCCCGCAGGGGTGGGGGCGCGTTCGTACTGGGCGGGGGCGGTGAGCTTGCTCGCGTGGACCGTCGCGGGAAGCTCAGCAGCGTGGCCGCAACGCCGCTGCGAGATCTGAGTGCGAGCGCGCAGTTCGTGTGCGGCACGGCGGCCGATGCTTCGCTGTACTGCCTGGTCGATCATCACGAGGATTACGCCTGCAGCGGCGAGCTGCCGGGGCCGACCTTGCTGTCTGTACAAGGTGCACCGCCAGGGTCATGGCGCCGCGATCCTGTGACCGACGCGCTCTGCACACAGGGCCCGCGTCGCGAGATCAGCTGTTTTCGGATCACAGCGAGTTGTGAGCAGCACTGCCTTGCCTTTCCGCCCTGCGAGACTCCCCGCTGCGTCGACCCCTGTGCGCCGGGCGAGGCACCCCACCTCAGAGCCTCGGCATGGCCTACGAAGATTTCTTTATCACCGCCCCCGCTAGCGGTGACAGATAGGTGATGACTCAAGCTGCGAGACCCCGCGTCCTGTATCTTCGCACGCCAACCATGAATGACGCGACGCGCTTGGACGGGTTGATTCGGGAGGAGATGCCACGCGTAGAGCGCTTGCTGCTGCGCATGCTCGGGCCGCGCGGAGATCTCGAAGACTTGGTGCAGATCGTTTTTCTCGAGGCGTGTCGGGCGCTACCGCGCTTTCGCGGCGAGAGCAGCCTGAGCACGTTCATTGGCGCTATCACCGTTCACGTGGCGCGCCGTGCGATGCGAGGCTCGTGGTGGCAGCGCCACAAAACACATCTTACCGACGAAGGCGCGGCACACGGGCCCGACCCCGAGCGCGCTGCGGTCTCCGCGCGGCACATGCAGCGCATTCGACGGGCGCTCGAGCGGCTCACGCCTAAAAAGCGCATCGCCTTTTGCCTGTGGTGCCTCGAGGGCATGGAGATGACCGAGATCGCAGAGCTCACCGGCAGCAGCGTGTCGGCCACGCGAGGTCGTGTGCTGCATGCACAGCGCGAGCTACGCGCGATCGCAGCGAAAGACCCCGTGCTGCGAGAAGCACTGGGCGAGGAGCAGACGTGAAACTCGATCAACAGATGCGTGAGCGCCTACGACAGCTCGCGACCACCGAGCATGGCGAGCTCGACGAGGCGGCCCGTGCGCGCGTCGCGCTTGCGGCGCGGCGTGCGCTGCCATCGCGGCACAATCGATCGCTGCAGATGGGCTTGGCACTCGCCGCTGCTGTCGTGCTCGCCGTGCTGCTGTGGCCCGTCACGCCTGAACGGCAGCGCACTGCCGAGTCTACTATCCACCCAGTTCTACGACCGCAGGCAGCCGCAGCCGCAGCCGCAGCCGCAGCCGCAGCCGCAGCCGCAC
>JBBSJC010000504.1:0-6085 GCA_038257655.1 Polyangiales bacterium
ATGAGTTAACTCTGACCTGCCTGATTTCATAAGTGCAAATCTCCTTGCACTTATGGTTTTTTCCGACAGCACACAGGGGACCATGACCAGCAGGGTGCAGCGCGGCCAAGGCGACCAGTCCAACGTCTTCGACAGCATTCCCGGCGGAGACACGGTGGAGTTTCGGCTGCGCGACCAGCGCCGGCGGCTGTCGCAGCTGATGCGCTCGCCCGCGCTCGGAACCGGCGACATTGCCGGTGCTCTTTCAGATCTGACAGAGCTCGCTGCAGATCTGCTGTGCGTCGAGCGTGCGAGTGTGTGGCAGCTGAGCCTTGAAGGTCAGTGCTTAGAGTGTGTGGACCTATATACACAGAGCACTCGCGAGCACACGCGCGGTCAGAGTCTGCATGCGCTCAAGGCACCTGAGTATTTCGATGCTTTGTTCGATGATCGCGCACTAGCGATCGAAGACGCATGCAATGACCCGCGTTCGCGAGAGCTCGCAGCGGACTATCTGAAGCCTTTGAGCATCTGCTCGGCGCTCGATGCCCCCGTATTTCTGCGTGGGCGGCTGGTCGGCGTGGTGCGTTTTGAACATGTGGCAGAGCTGAGGCAGTGGCACTTCTGGGAAGAGCTCGTGGCGGCCTCGTTCGGCGATTTCGTCGCACTCGTATTGCAGGCGCGCGAGCAACTGCGCGTGGAAGCGCAAGTGCGTGAGATGCGCTCGCGCGTGGACGACATGGTCGAGCAGCGCACGCACAGCGTGGTGCTCGAGAACGCAGATTTGCAGCGCGAAGTCGACTCGCTACAGCTCGCGGCGGAAGCCATCCGCAAGTCCGAAGACGATCTGCGGCGCTTGTTTGCAGCATCACCAGTGCCGATGTTGCTAGTACGCCGCATCGATCGCTGCGTGATCATGGCCAACGACAAGAGCGCGGTGGCCTTACGGTGTCAGATACCCGAGCTTATCGGCCGTGCGCTGCCTGATTTGTTTGCGCACCGTTCCGATCATGCGGACGTACGCAGCACGCTCGATCGCACCGGCAGTGTGGACTCGCTCGAAGTTGAGCTGCGGGCGCTCACGGGCGAGTCGTTTTGGGCGCTTTTGTCTGGTCGGGTCGTGTTTTACGCAGGCGAAGACACGATCATGCTGAGCTTTCACGATCTGACCGCGCAGAAAGCGGTCGAACATCAACTGCGCTTTCTCGCGCAGCGCGATCCGTTGACGCAAGCCTTCAATCGTCACCACTTCTGGCAGCTTGCGAGCACCGAGATGCAGCGTGTACGGCGCTACGGGCGCGCAGTGACGGTAGCCATGATCGACGCCGATCACTTCAAAGCCGTCAATGACACGCACGGCCATGACGTAGGCGATACCGTGTTGCGCATGATCGTCGATACCTGTGTCTCGTCCCTGCGCACGATCGACGTGCTTGCGCGCTACGGTGGCGAAGAGTTCATCGTACTTTTGCCCGAGACCTCCGCGGAAAATGGCTACACGGTGATGGAGCGCATTCGCGACCGCATCGCCAATGCCCCCGTGATGCTCGAGGATGGACAGAGCGTAAGCATCACGGTCAGCATTGGCATCGCCGGCATCCGTGAGCCTACCGAGGGGCTTGAGTCCCTGCTCAAGCGCGCCGACGACGCGATGTACGCAGCCAAGCACAAAGGCAGAAACCGCGTCGAGCTAGGCTAGTGGCGCGGCGGGTGAGGATGGCGACTCGCCTGGGGCGCTAGAGACAAGCGTCCGGTAGGCACGCGCGGGCGCCTACCCCGTTGACATCGCGCAGCGGCTTGCTGCCACCGTCCGGATCGGCGACGCGCAGCGTGGTGCAGGTGCTGCCTACGGGACAAAGCTCGCTGTTGCTGCTGCAGTCGAGCACGCAGCGGCTGAGCGGCTTCTGCGGCACGACTTGCGCGCAAAATGCCTCGTTTTTCGCGAAATCCGGCGAGTGGCCCTCGCACTGCTCTTGCAAGCTGCACGGATTGCCTTGCTTCAGCTCGTGGGAGAAGTCCTCGCCTTCACGCGGGCCGCAGTCGGCGCAGTCGCTGCCCCACCTGCAGCTACCGGAGGCGGCATTGAACAGATCGCCGTCGTCGCAAACGCCATCGTAGGCGGTGCTGGCGCAGTTGTTCTTGCATTCAACCGCGCTGCAATCGGGAATCTCACTGCCTGCACACAGGCCTTGGGTGGTGCTGCAGCCCGTGCCGCGTGTGTCATTGCACAAGCTCTGTACGCAGCTGAGTGGATCGCTTGCTAGGTCACAGCGGCTATGGCAGTCGACCAAGACTTCCGGCTGCTCGCAGGCATCCTCTGCGCAACCGGTTTGGCAGAACCAACTTCGCAATCGACAAGCTAATTGACAAGTGTGCTTACAGGTTTGGTCGAAATCTAGCTCGTAGAGCTCGCCGGTTGCCGGGTTCTTGATCTCGCCGCCGCAGCGGATGGGCTCAGGCGCTACCTCCGAGCCGGGAAAGGGCTTGGTTTGCTCGCAGAAGTCGACGCACAGCTCGCGATCGGTGGTGCAGGTCTTACCCTTGGGACACTCGCCGCACGGATTCGGTTGGGGGCGATTGTCGCCGCCGTTGCCTTTGCTGGGGGCGATGCACACGTCGTTGCGAGCCACCAAGTTGAAGCGGCAAACGCCGCCCTCCGTGGGCGGTCCGTTTAGGCAGCCCGGAGCGCCTGGCTGACAGTGTTCGACCTCGCTGCACGATAACGAGAGGATGGTCAGCGCGAGCGCGCAAACCAGCCCCAAGCTGCAGCGAATCATGGGTGCGGGCTCAGTTGCACTGATTCTGGTTGTCTGGATAGCAGACTTTGCCTCGGCGCCCTCTCCCATCGATCAGGTCGGCGCCTGAGCTGTTACTCAGAGCCGTGCACTTGAAACCTTGGGGGCAGGTTTCGTCGTCGCCGCTGCAATCGGCCAAACAACGACCCACATCGGCCGCGACGTCGAGGCACCAGGACTTGTTGATGTCGAAATCGCTGCTTCGGCCGGCGCAGCGAGCGGAGTTGGGACAGGGCTCTCCGAGCTCGATTTTGCCTTTGTCGACAGCGCGCTCAGGCATGTTGCGCGGTCCGCAGTCGGCGCAGTCGGCGCCGAACGTGCACAGGTCCGTGTCGGAGAAGGTGTAAGCCCCGTCGTCGCAGTAGCCGTCAAACGCGTTGGCTTGGGCGCTCATCGAGTTTTTGCACTGGTTGTTGCACGTGATGCCCTCGCAGACGGGCGCCATGCCCATGGTGTTCGGACACAGCGTGGCATCGGCGACGCAGCCCAGCGCGCGCACCTCGGTGCATTTGTTTCTTTGGCACGCGAGGTCATTCAAGCAACCGCCGCTCGGGCCTGGCGGCAGGCTGCAATCCGTTTGCACGTACGGTTTGGCGCATTCCGCGGAGCAATCGGTCTTTGCGCCCGGACAAAACCAGTTCTGCCAGCGGCAGGTCAGTAGGCAGGTGTTGGTGCAGGTCTCGGCAAAGGTCAGGACGAGGGGTTTGTCCATCGCATCCCGCTCGCCACCACAAGTGATCTGCTCGACCTCGCGACCGCTGCCCGGAATCTCTTCGGGGGTCTCGCAGAAGTCGACGCATTCCTCGCGTTCGGGGACGCATAACGCAGGCGACTCGCAGGGGGCGCAGGCGCTGACTTGGCCCGAATCGGCCTCGTCGGTGCCGCTGTCCTCGTCCTTGTCGAGGTCAGCCGGGTTCATGCACTTGCCGTTCCTGAGCACCAGGTCGAACTGGCACTCGCCGTCCTTGGGGCCGGCCTCGACGCAGCCGGCGGTGCCGGGCTTGCAGCTTTCAACTTCGCTACACGCAGAAAGCGAGAGCCCACTGCTGACTACAGAGCCGGTGATGAGAGCGGCCCACAAAACATGCTTCAACATCTGATTCGATCTCCCCACGCTCAGAACCGTACGCGACATGATGCGCTCGCCAGACCGACACCGCAGGTGGTGCTCGCTTGTTGCTGATCGTCATCGGTCAACGCGCCCACAACGATCAACGCCGCGCCACCTGCGACAAGCACGCCGCCGGCGATATAACCGACGAGGCTTTGCGTGCTCGCAGCGTCTGACTGCTTTGGATCGCGACAATATTCTTTGTCGCAATCAACTACGTCGCCGCCGCGCACGATTCCGTAGATCAGGGCTGCCACGCCCACGGCCGCGGTCCCCCCGCCCAGCGAGTAGTACAAGAGCTTCTTGTTGGCGTTGTTCGAGTCGACGCTCACCGAGTTGGTCGTGGCCGTCGGGCCGGTCGCGATTGGGCTGCCGCCGCCTGCATCTGGCACGTTGACTTCGATCACTTGGCCGGCGGGCACGACGATGTTCGTGCGGAACTCTTGACGCGCGGGCCAGCGCACGATCAACACGTGACTACCGGGGGTCAGCGGAATCTTGTCCGGCCGCGGCGTGCGGCCCCAATCCTGGTCGTCGACGAGGATCTGACCGCCGTCGCCCCCGCCTTTCATCATCACGCCCGTGAGCGCCATGCGCTGCTGGAGGGCGGCCAGACGCGCGTTGGCGTCCGAGTACATCGGATCGTCGGGGTCGCCGGAATCTATAAAGCTGCGCAAGGACGCCATGGCGCTCTCGAGATCCCCGAGGCGTTCATGGGCCTGCGAGAGATTGAACTGAATGCGCGGTCGCGGGTCGACCTTGTACGCGCTTGTCCACTCGCGGATGGCCAGAGCGTAGTTGCCGGCGCTGTACGCCGCCTCGCCGCGGCGGAATGCCTCGCGTGCATCGATCGAGGTGGGCTCTGCCGGATCTGCACCGTTTTGGGCGTAAGACACCGAGCAAAGGCTGATAGCGATCGCAAAACACAGGCTGGCTAGGACGCGCATCATGTCTCCAGAAAAATCATCGCATCAGAATGCGGGCGCATGCTGACGCATGCTGAGGACGAGGATACCGCGCGGGCTGGTCGTCGGGAAACTTCCGTGCTGGCACAACGACCTGTTTTAGCCGCTGCCCAACCCCACTTACGCAACGACGGTCATGATATATTCCAGAAAGTCAGAGACGTTGGGCGAAGTGTCAGGTGGCGCGAAAGAAAATCCCCAGCTGGCTGCGCAGAAGAGGTCGAGTGTGCGTGGTCGTTTGAGCCCCCAGAGCAGAGCGTGGAAACAGGGCCCTACGCCGCACTGAGCGCAGCGCTGTCCGCGCACATGTCTGCGTCCAGGGCCAAGGGCACGCTGGACGAGGCGCTGCACAACGCTGGCCTTTCGACGTTCCCCCCAGACCCAAAGGACGCCGAGCGTTTCGTGCGTGGAGCGCTCGCCACGCTGCTGACGACGCGCGTGGGGCCTGCTCTGGTGGAGCACTGGTTACCTGGGCTCGTGCTCAGTCTGACGCCTGTTGTGCGCCCTGCAGACCGAGCGAGCTTAGAGCCCAGCCTTGACCCTTGGCTTGGGCGCACGCTCGCGGCGCGTTATCGATTGCTGCAGCGTGTGGCCGACGGGCAGCGAGGTGCGCTGTATCGCGCCGAGCGCGCAGGCGATGGCGTGAGGCTTGCCGTCAAGTTGGTGAAGCCCGCACCGTATCAATCTCAGCAACGCTTCGAGGAACGCTTTCATCAAGAGTGCGAGCTTGCCCGGAGCCTGTCGCATCCACACACGCTGACGGTCTACGACCACGGTGCTGCCGATGATCATGTTCGTTTCGTGGCGATGGAGTGGCTTAGCGGCAGCGACTTGGCGCGCATGATCACAGCGCGAGGCCCACTCAACGTGCGCCAGGCGATGTTTTTGGCGCATCAATTATGTCAGTCGCTGGCGCATGCCCACGGAAGGGGTGTAGTGCACGGTGATCTTTCACCTGGAGGGGTTTTCGTCGCTCGGCAGGGCGCGACCCATAGTACGGTCAAGGTGCTTGACTATGGCCGCATGGGGATGGTGAGCTTGCATGACGAGGGACATAGCCAGGTGGGCTTGCCCCAGGGGTGGGCCCGCTACCTTTCGCCCGAGCAGATCTCGAGCGACGAGTATGACGGTCGGACAGACGTGTACGCACTCGGCGCCGTCTTGTACGAAGCGCTCAGTGGCGAGCGGCCGTTTGCTGACTCGACCGGGATTCAGATTTTGCTCTCGCAAGTGCA
>JBBSJC010000505.1:0-6079 GCA_038257655.1 Polyangiales bacterium
CCGGCTAATTCGATGACAGTGGTGCGCATGCCGTCGATGCCATGCAGCTCGTAAACCGCCTCCAGGAGGTGGAGCAAGAGGCGGCGATCCTGCTGTGCTTTCAGTCCTTTGGTCCGGACGAAGTGCTCGACTTCGGCCTGCACGACTTGGCCAGCCACGACCTCCGTGCTGGGATCGATCACGTCGACAAACGTAGGATGCGCGGGCTTGTGCCACTCACCCGCGATGTACAAGGCCTCAAATTTGCGCATGGCTCAGCCTCCGCGCCGCGATCAGCGCACGGCGAACATAGAACACGTTCTACGAACTTGCCAAGGCGGATCCGACGGGCCGCGGAGAAACTCGTGGTAGCTTTTAATGTGCGATTTCCTGCTTGGATGCTCGTGAGCTTGTGGGCCTTGTGTGATGCGCACGTAGCGGCGCAGTCGAGTGACAGCGCGCTGGCCGATCGGAGCACACGGGCGAGCGAGAGCCCGCTGACGGGCGAGGTCGACGCCCCCAGTCCGCCTGTCGCCGCCTTTTGGCGCGCGGCCCAAAATCCCAACCAGCGGCGCGCGGAGGCCCTGGTTCGCCAAGGCAGAAACCAGCTTTACCCAGCCTTGGGCCTGAGTATGTTGGCCGGTCCTGATGCGCTGAGTCATCGGCGCGCCGCGGTCGAGAACGCGATCACGCGTTTTGAGCTCGCGCGTAAGTTGGTGCCGCGCGATCCCGAGGTCTTGTATTTGAGCGCCAAGGCACTCGCGCTGTGGGAACGGCGTGGGACGGGCGGCCGCATCGAGAAGCGAAGCCGCGAAGCGATCGCGCGTTTTGAAGAGCTGCGGGACGTCGACGGCAGTTACGAGGCTTACCAAGTTGCCTTCGAGCTTGGCATCTTACATACCCTCGAAGGCGATCCCGTTAGTGCGGCGGATGAGTACGAGCGCGCTCTCTCCTTACGCATTGATGAAGGTTCGCCCAGCACCGTGCTTAGCAACCTGGCTGAAGTCACGATGATGGCTTCCGACTTGGAGCGGGCAGTAGAACTCTACGAACGTGCCATTGTCGCAGGTTCAGGAGACGAGAGCATCTTGTCGCGCTGGGGCCTGTCAGTCGCCCTCGACCGGCTCGGTGAGCATAGCGAAGCTTACGCACAAGCTCAGCGCGCGATCACAGATGACCAGCGACCGTTGGCCGCGCTCAGGCAGAGCGGCGTGTTTTTCGTGCCGTTCTACGAAGCTTACTATTACGAGGGGCTCGGACTGTTCGCCCTGGCACTGCAACAGGCTGGCAGCCAACCTGACCTCGAGCGCGCGCTCAAAAGTGCCACGCGTTCGCTCGGCGCTTCGTCGCCGGGCCTTGTGCTGGCGCTCAAGCAAGTCTTGTCGAGCCTGGGAGAGCAGGGACGCGGCGAAGTGTTCGCTCCGTTGCGCGCCAGTGTCGAGCGGGCGCTAAGTAAGGGGCGCATCAGCAAGGCACCGCGAACGATCATGAGCGAAGAGACTGGGCTCGATACGAACGAGGCCCAGTGCATCTTGTCTTTTGCCCAGTCCACACGTGCGTTCGCACGCTTTCTCGATGCGGGCGGGGACAGCGGGCCGTGGGCCGCGGACGCAGAAGCGCATTTGAAGCGCGCGGCCGCGTTGCTCCAAAGCACAAATAAGGTAGCCAAGGGCCCATGAGCGTACGGGCTGTTCTATTCGACCTCGGCGGAGTCGTACTCGGTTCCCCTTTTGAAGGCATCGCCGAGTACGAACGAACGTACACCTTGACCCCGGGCTTCATCACGCGCCTGATCGCAAGCGGCGGCACGGACAGCGCCTGGCACGCGCTTGAGCGCGGAGAGCTGAGCGTGGCCGAGTTCGGAAAGCGCTTCGAAGCAGAGGGTCAGCAGCTCGGTGTCGTCCTCGCAGGCGAGGCACTGATCACGGCGATCATGCGTGAGACACGGCCACGCGCGGGCTTTTTGCGGGCAATCGAGCTCATCCGCGCAAAAGACATCAAAGCCGCTGCGCTGACGAACAACTGGAAAGGCGATGCGACGCACACGCTGAGCGCACGTTTCGATCTGTTTTTGGAGTCGTGCAAGCTAGGCATGCGCAAACCCGATCCGCGCATTTACGCATTGGCCTGCGACCAGTTAGAAGTCGCGCCGAGCGAAGTCGTCTATCTCGATGACATCGGGGCCAACCTCAAGCCTGCTCGTGCGCTCGGGATGACAACGATCAAAGTAGACGAGCCCGAAGCCGCGTTGAGCGAGCTTGAGACCGTGCTCGGCTTTCCCCTGCGTTAACCCGCGGCTGCGCTAACGCGTCGCCTCCGCTACGCTCGCGGGGTGTCAAACCTACGCTCCGCCACGTCTGAAGACGCCGCTACGCTTCACCGCTTTATCTGCGCGCTCGCGGAGTACGAGCGCGAGCCCGACAGCGTCGAAGTCAGCGTCGAGACCTTACGCAGCCAGCTCTCTGAATCGCCCGCACCCTTTGAGTGCCTGATCGCAGAGAGCGAGGGTAAGGCTGTCGGATTCGTATTGTTCTTCAACCACTACTCCACCTGGCGCGGCAAGCGCGGTCTATGGATCGAAGACTTGTTCGTGATGCCCGAGCATCGCGGCGCAGGCCATGGCGCGGCGCTGTTTGACGCGGTGGTCTCACTGGCAGACGCACGCGGCGCAGGACGGGTGGAGTGGTCGGTGCTCGATTGGAACCAGCCGGCGATCGATTTCTACCTGCAGCGCGGCGCCAAGGGTATGAGCGATTGGACCGTGTTTCGACTTACCCGCCCTTGAGAGCGCTGCTTGTAGCGGCGCGCACATCCAGGTGTTAACGGGCGTGTCATCCCTCATAGCATTCTGCCCTGCGCTGCGAGACTGATCGTGGCCTATGTCCAAGCCTCTTGTCTTGATTCTTCTCTCGAGCCTTTGCGCAACGAACGACGCCTGCAGCGCTGAAACACGTTCTACCGGCGTTACCGGCGCTGCCACCACTTCTGATGCTGGCTCCACGGAACTGGACGCGGGAACGCCCGTGCCCACACCACCTTCGCCGGTCGATATGACTCCGCCGGCTACCGTAGACGCCGGACCTTGCCAAGACGCCGTGGACATCGTGTTTGCGCTCGACGTGTCGAGCTCCATGGGCTTTGTGCTCGACACGCTCGAACAGGATATCGCCACGGTGGTCACGCGGGCCAACATGCTCGCCCCCGACGCGCACTTTGGGCTCTTACCGTTCGTTGATAACCACGCCTTTGACCGATCAGGCCCGCTCGAAGGCGGAGTCGTGCACACCGCTGCCAACACGATGCAGAGCGCGTTTGCGAAAATTCGCGACACTTACACCACGCCCAACCGCAACCCGGGCGACGGCCCGAACGGGCCCACGACGCAGAATCCAATTTGCGAGGAGAATGCGATCGATGCGCTGTACGCCGCCGCCACGGAGTTTCCTTGGCGCCCTAACGCGACGCGCGTCGTAATCGTAGCCACCGACGACTCCTTTCTGGAAGGCGGCGACAACTACGGCGACCGCGACAACGACGGGAAGACAGATAAGACAAGCTACCCGAGCGAGGGCGACTACCCAGCCAAACATAAGATCGCAGACGCGGTCAAAGCGCTCCAAGACAAGAAGGTGCGCGTTTTCAGCTTTGCGCGAAAGGGTCAGCCCGGAAACTTCCTGCAGCGATGCGGCTGCGGCACCGGCTGCCGTCTTGGTGATGCGATGCGTACGGGCGATGGCTGGTGGGAGCCTTACGGTTCGCAGGCGCCGATCCCGGAGGCAACGGACGGCCGCAATTTCGACCTACAAGCCGTCGAACGCGGCAATCTGTCGCTGAGCGAGACAATCAACGACGTGGTGGTCGAGAGCTACTGCGTACCGCCGATCATCTGAGCTAAGAAGATCGGGAGGCGAGCCTGAGCTGATGCTCCACGCGGCCCGATACTCAGACGCGAAAAATAAGACACTCAGGACGCTCGCCCGTCGCAGATGCGTAGGCCTGGGCGTAAAGCTCGAGCTGGTGGGCATAGGCGCTCAAATCGAGCAACTCCACGTCGGTCTTGAAGTCGACCAACAGTAAGCGTGTGCCGCTGGCCGTACGCTCACGAAACACCAAGTCGACTACGCCCTCGATAAGCTCGCCGGTCTCGCGGTGGAACGTGACTGGCAGCTCGTGCTCGCATTCGCCGCGATCCAAGGCTGCGCGGGCGGCGATTAGCAACGGGTGCGCACGCGCAACCAACACGGCGTCAAGCGCAGCTTCGATCTCAAGCGCTGTCGCCCCCACTTCCCGTGACCAGACCAGCGCTAGGGCGCGCAGCGCGGCGTCGCTCGCTCGTAGCGGCTGCTCGAGCAGCGCGTGCACCAACGTGCCAAAGCGCGGCCCGGAGGGGCGCAAGGAACGGTCGACGCCACTATCGACCACCTCGGGCAGCGCAGCAGACCTTACGGAATCTGAGTGCGCCACTTCGGTCACCGTACGCAAGCGCAGCGTGGGGACGGACGCTTTGGTGCGGGCGGCTTCGCGCTGCAGAAGCCACGCCTGATGGGCATCGATCGTCGACTGGCCGGCACCATCCGTATGCGCGACGAGCAGCTCCTGCTGCCGAAGGCCGCCTGTCGGAGGCCGCGTCAGGTCGAGCAGACGCGAGCTCCACCAGACGACACGTTGCCCTCCGTTTTGAAGCTGGTGCTCACCTGCGACCACCTCGCCTGTGCCGTGCGGATGCAGGGCCGGATGCAGCACGTCGAGCCAGCCGGAAATCGGCCCGTCTTCGACCACGGGCACGACCAGCAGCTCGCGCGCGCGGGTGACGGCCACGTAGGTAAGACGCACGATCTCCGCTTCGTCTTGGTCGCGCACCGAGTCGCGTTGTTCGATAAGCTCAATCGGCTCGACGCCACATAAGGATTGCGCCCAAATCCGCCGCTCGATATCGATCACGCGCGAGCCACGCTCCGGGCGTTTTGGAGCGGTCGGATCGCACAGAATGACCACAGGGAACTCGAGCCCCTTAGCACCGTGCACCGTCATCATGCGCACGCCATCGCTGCTCTCTTCGACGACCTTGGCTTCGGCTGCATCGCCGTGCTCGGCTCGCTCGTCAAGCCAGGCCACAAAGCCGCGAAACGAGCTGCCCTCGCCCCGGCGCTCATGACTGCGCGCAAGATCAAGCACGCGCATGAGATTACCTAGCGCCTGCTCGCCCGTGGGCCAAATCGCAACCCCTGCGTGCGCGCGCGTCGCGTTGAGAAAGGCGCCCACCGTGGTCGCAATCGGCTGACGGTTTCGCGCCCGATGCAAGTCCCGCAACAAAAGTAAGGTTTCCGCGACCTCTCGTTGACAGCCGCTCAGCTGCTCGAGCTCGATCGGGCCCGCGGGGTGAAGGTGACCTAGGGCAGCTCGCGCCGACAGTAAGCTTTCATCCGCATGGGCCACGAACGGGCCACGCAGAGTCGCATACACGGATAACGCATCGTCGGGCCATTCGATCGCGCATAACGCGGCCCGCAAAGCCACGATCTCCTCGCGCGTGTGAAACGAGCGACCGCCGGATAGCACGTGGGGAATCCGCCGCGCTTCGAGCGCACGCACATAGTCCCGGGTGGCGTCGCTATCCCAGTCCTTGAAACGCCGAAACAACAGGCACACGTGGCGCGCGGAAACCGGCACATCGCGCTCGTCTTCGCGCACCACCCAACCGCTCTTGGTGACGAGCCACTCGACCCACGCGCCCACGGCGTCGGGCAGGGAGGCTTTGATCGCGGTTTTCGTGACGCCGCCCAACTTGCCGTAGGGTGCGGGCACCGGCAGGGCAATCAGCGCCGGCTGCTGCTCCCGTGCCTTGCGAAACGGCGAAAGCGGTACGTAGTCGGCCTCGCCGCGCGCCGCGTTGCCAGCCATGACCGAGCCAAAGGCGGCATTGGCGAGCAGCTGAATGTCAGGCAGCGCGCGAAAGCTCGTCGACAGGTGCACAAGCCGGGCGCCATAACCCAGTAAGATCTGCTTCACCCGCTCATAGAGCGCGATGTCTGCCCGACGAAAACGGTAGATCGACTGCTTCGGGTCACCGACCAAGAACAACTTCCCTGGCATCGGCCGA
>JBBSJC010000506.1:0-6053 GCA_038257655.1 Polyangiales bacterium
ATGCGGCGCTCCAAGTCGACCGAGCGCGAGCGCTCATCGTCTGTGAGTTCGATCCGAATCGGGGTTTGCATCGCCATGCCCGCATACGATCACAACGCTCGAGCCTGGCAACTTTTTGACAAAACCGCCCCTCCCGCCCGATCGACTGATCACCTACTTCTGGGGAGCTGTACTAAGCTACCAAGAGAACTTGTGCATGAGCTTAAGCTCATGGCGAACGAACGGCACAAGTCGCATTTGGCGCACTGCATGGCTGATGCATTCGACCCGACCGGGAGCGAGCGGGGGCGACCTTACGTCCACATCGCGCACGCGACCGCTCGGGCCATCGAGATAGATGTCGACGTCGACGCCTTGCCTCGTGTCATCGACGCAGCGCTTTACGTCGGGCGCCACGTGTCGCACTTCGGCGCGCAGCTCTTCCGGATCGGGTAGCTCGCGCAACGATACGGTCGAGACGGTGGACGGTACGGGCGGCTGTGTCGCGCTGGCACTCGCCTGCGCCGGGGCAGCGAGGTTTGGCGCCGGTTCCATTTGGGCAGCACCCGCGAGCTTAGGACCAGCGGTCGTCTTCGTGGCGTCTGGCCCTGCCGCGGGGCTTGTAGCGGGCTTCGCAGGGGCCGTTGCCATAGGTGCCCGTCGCGTAGCCGCCGTCGCAGTCGCTGGCACACGGGGCGCGTGTGCCTCGGATGCACCAGGTTCACGCGTCCCCCAGTAGCCCCAGGCGGCCGCTGCGGTCACGCCCGCGGCAAAGGCCATCGCGGCGACCGCGAGCATCGAATGGGGTTTGGGCATCCAGCCTTCGGCGGGAGCGGAGGGAATCGTGCGCGACAGCATGTCTGCTTCGGGTGTCGACTCTTCGGAACGGCCACCGCGCAAGAGCGAGGGCGCGCTGCGAAACGCGTCCGCCATCGTCGGCGATAGTGCCGGCTGCAGTAAGCCCGGCGATTTCGGAAGCTTGATCGAGTCCGCGGGCATGCCGAGACCGGCACGAAAGCTCGCGTTTTCCGCGCTACTCCAGGCACTCGGCCGGGCGCTTGGCGTCAGCTGCGGGATGCCCAGCTGGCGGGCATCGATCGTCTGAGTCTCAGAATTCGACGACAGCAGATCCTCGACGGACGAAGTCAGCTCGGCATGCGGCGTCAACGTGTGAAGAATGTGCGGCCGGATATCGACGACGGTGTCTTCGGGCGCCAAGAACGAGCGCGACGAGTTGAGGCGCATCGTATCGCCACCGTTGCCGCGCGCACCGGCCACGGAGGTCACGAGCACCGCATCGCGCCGTGCGGGTCGCCAATCTTTCAGGCCATCGCGCCAAACCGGCGTCGTCCAGTCCAGTCGCTCCTGCTCGAGCAAGCGGCTGAATTCGGCGGCGGTATAAGGTCCCTGCTGGACTCCGCCGAGTGACACGAACCAAGCCTCGCCCCCGGCGGGTGCAAAACTCTTGGGCGCGGGCGGCAAGCTCTTCGCGGTCCATGGCGGCGCGGCGGAACGGCTCGCTGCGAGACCAGTGGCCAAAGGTGGAAACCCGCTCGGATGGGCTGCGGGCGGCCGATCACTCGGCACCTGCTGGGCGCTGCGGACCACAATCGGAGCGCCGCATTCTTTGCACGAGGCGCGGAAGTCGCGGGCCCCGACGAGACGGTCCTCGATCGTGTGTACGGCGCTACATTTATCGCAGACCAGACGCATGCGCTCCGACGACCCCGAACGGGTTATGGCCGCCGTGCGCGGCGCGAGCAAGCGCGGATCGACGACGGGATCGACGAGGCGTGCACGCTAGACCCGACGCAGCAGCTCACGTGCGATGTGTTGCACCTGCATTTCGTCGGTACCACCGTAGATCTGCAAAATCTTAGCGTCGCGGGCGAGCTGCTCCACTTGGTATTCTGCCATGTAGCCGTTACCACCAAAAAGCTGCACAGCTTCCATCGCGGTCTCGACGGCAACGCGCGCCGAGTAGAGCTTCATCGCGCTGGCCTCGGCCAACGACAGGTGCTTGCCTGCTTGGGCGAGCTCGATATGACGAAACACCAGGTTTTGCACGTTAAGTCGCGCCACTTCCATGTTGGCAAGTTTGAGCTGAATCAGCTGATACTCGCCGATCGGGCGGCCCCAACTCTTACGTTCCTTTGCGTACTTGATGCACAGGTCCATGCACTGCTCAATGATGCCGAGGGACATCGCGGCCACGCCCGAGCGTTCCATCGTGAAGGTAGCTTTCGCTCCCTCCCGTGATTCGCTGGGGTTCGTGTGAGCCCCGCCTAGCAGGCGATCTTCGCCGACGCGGACGTCCGTGAGAAACAGCATGCCGGTCGGCGATGAGTGCAAGCCCATCTTGCGCATGGGCTTAGTCTGTTCGAGACCTGACATTCCCTTGTCGAGCACGAAGGTGACGATCTTACGTGCCTCGGGCGCGTTGTCCTCGTCGAGCTTGCAGATGAACACGATCGTGTCCGCAAACGGGCCGTTGGTGATGAAGGTCTTACTGCCGTTCAGGATGTAATCGGCGCCATCTCTGCGAGCGGTCGCTTTCATCGATCCGAACGCATCGGAGCCGCTATCTGCTTCGGTAATCGCCCAGGCGCCGATCTTATCCATGGTCAGGATATCAAGGCCCCAACGTTTTTTCTGCTCGAGCGTGCCCTTTGACATGATCGCCGCGGCGGTCAGGCCCAGCGAGACGCCCATCGCAGTCACCATGCCCGGACAATAGCGACACAGCTCGATCACGGGGATCATCGCCATCGCCGCAGCCTCGGCCGCCATGGGATTGGCAGCCTTCTTGTCTTTTTCGGGCGGTGTTTCCCCGCGCAGCGCGGCCTCTTCACGTTCGATCGTCTTTTTGAAATTCTCACGCGCCATCACATCCATGCCGAACGTCTTGATCAGCTTGCGAATGATCGCGTAGGGCGGCATGTCGCCATGCTCGAGCGCCTCGAGATTGGGTTTGATCTCGCGCTCCACGAACTGCCGCACCATGTCGCGCATCATGCGTTGCGTGTCGTTCCACTCATGCATCGGACGTCTCCCGCGTTGGGGTCGCGTGCCTGCCTGCGGCTACGCGCCCGTAACAATTCGTCTACCACGCCGGCTCGACATGTGGTGAATAAGAAACGAGAACGCTCAGACGTAACCGCGCTGCAGATGATAAAGGCGTGCCAGCACAAAGCCGTCGTCGGCCCCGAAACGCGTGGGCCAAAACCCAGGTTCGCGCATGCTGCTCGTCGCCACGCGGTCGAGCTCGTCCTGATCCAGATAGGGATGCAGTCGCGCTGCGCCAAGCAGCGTCAACAAGCCCGCCTTGGCGATCGCGTGATCAAGGACGAGCGCCGTCGCAGCCGAATCAGCGCTCACGAGATCAAGGCAGGCCAGGCGCGGGCTGACACGCGCCAACATGCGCCGGGTCCACTTGGTATGGCCGAGCACGTGCCGACACAGCTCGTGGGCGACCAAAAATGAGAGCGCCTGAGGCCTTTCACTTTCTAGGAAGCCGAGCAGTGTCGCTTCATCGATCAGGAAGATAAGATCGCGTCCGTCGCGCACGGTACGTAGACCCTGCTGCTCAGCGCGTGCGACATAAAAACGCGGCACGTTCATCAGCCCGAGCCTGAGCGTAAACTGCTTCACGCAAGCGTATACCTCTGGCAGCTGACTCTGTCCCACGGGCAAGGCCGAGGCGCGCATCGCCGCTAACGCTCTCTTGCGCGACAGCCAAGCAACGCAGCCTGCAACCACTGCGGCAACAGTAAGGATACCAAAGCTCAAGACCGTAAGGCTGGTGATGAGCACGAGCGCGCTGAGCCAGGCCACGATCACAGCGGTCTTGGTGCCAGGTAAGGTGCAGACTTGCGCTTCGACCGGGGGGCCGTGAATCGACAACACCGGCAGCGCTGACCGCTGATGCACCACCGGGATGTTCGTCGCCGACAGCGAGCCGGGCGAAGAGACAGGACGTTGCATGTTGGCGGGGGTCACGCGCGGCAACGAGACGCTTTGCGCCACACTCGCTTGCGCTGCGCCCGCTTGTGGTGATGTCGCCAAGCTCGGCGTGATCGGCTGCGCCAGCGAGATGCGAAAGTTATGTTCTACGGGCGCGGGAGCATGCGCGGCAGACTTAAGGCGCGCCGAGGTGCTGGGCTGCTGCTGCATGGAAATGCGTGAATCTCTGGCCGGAGCTTGCGCGAGAGCAATCGCGAGCGCTGCCTGAGAAGCGCGGGGCCCGGGCGTGGCGGGCGACGCGTTCGCTGAGCGTCTGGGCCGGTCGCTACGCGCTTCCCGCTCGCGCGGAGTGGTGCGCGCCTGCATGCCGATGTCTGCTTCGAGCGAGTCGTCTTCCGCGTCGTGTCGCGCCGCAGGATGGGCGCCATGCACAGGGTGGCCGCCATGCACAGGGTGGGCAGAAGCGGAGGTCACATGACTCAGGGGCGCCCGATTGGGTAAGGACGCCCGGGCGAGCCTGGCGCGCTCTGCTGCGGCCTGCTCACGTGCGGCACGGGCCTCGATCAGCGCCTGGGCGGCCCCCGCCGGTGCCGGCAACGCTCCCATGCGTGCGCTGCCTTTGGCAGCAGGCCGCGAAGGTTGCGGCGGCTGTTTGCCCGAGAGCACGATCTCCGAGTGCGCTCCGATGCGTTCGAGCGCCCTTACCAGCTTGCGCGCGCCCTCTTCGTTCACGCCGCGCTTCACCACATAGGGAAGACGACGCAAGAGCTCGCTTGCGGCTTGGTGATCCAGGCCGAACACGCGAACGAGAGCCTCCGGAGCATTGGCAACGGCAGCGTCATCGAACGCCAGCAGGCGTACGTCGAAAAGCATCCTCCCCCTGATGGGATGGTAACAGGCAAAAAGACTCTGCGTCTGCAGCCAGATCGCAGAGGGTAACGTCTGTTTTGTGTCTACACCGCCGGGGGTAATCAGGGGGGAGGTAGGTGAAGGGAGGGCCCGGAAAGCGATCTGATGGTGCTGAAAGGGAGTGCAGGCAATCTTACCGTTGTCTCAGGCAAGGTCGTTTGCAGTCTTACGCTTTGTCCTTCTTATCGTGAGAGGTATGCGGATACAGCATTGCTCCTATCGAGCTAGTAGCTTTATGCTCAGCTCCAAATATTGCACCCCCGGAGCCTCTCCATGCTTGGACGCCGCGGCGCGCACTTGCGCCTTTTGCTCGCACTTTGCCTTGGAATTGCCACTGCCTGCAGCGACTCCGGAACCAACTCAGGCGGACAGACACCCTCAGACGGCCTGGACGCAGGCGTCAATGGCGGGGGCAACGGCGGTCAAGATGAGGACGGCGGCAGCGCTGGCAGCAGCGGCGGCACGAACGGCGGCACGAACGGTGGGAACAACAGCGAGCCAGAGCTGGACGCTGGACCGATGGTCGATCCGAATGCGGACGATGATGGCGATGGCCTGCTGAATGCTGCGGACAACTGCGATTTCGTGATCAATCCCGAGCAGCTCGACAGTGATAGAGATGGGGTCGGCGACGCCTGCGACAACTGCCGCGATGTGGCGAACCTCAATCAGGCCGACAAGGACAAAGACGGCATAGGCAACGCCTGCGAGACGCCGAGCGTCGCAGAAGGTGACGACGACAACGATGGCACGTTGAACATCGACGACAGCTGCCCCGGCGTTCAAGACTCCTACAAGGATACCGACAAAGACGGTATCGACGACGCGTGCGACAACTGCCTCAAGCTTGCGAACAGCACCCAGGATGACAACGATAACGACGGTGTCGGCGATCTATGTCAGGGGCTTATCGATCCGGAAGCGGACCTCGACAACGACGGGACGCCGGACAACGTCGACAACTGTCCGATTGCCAATCCTGACCAAGCAGACAGCGACGGCGATCGACGCGGCGACGCCTGCGATAACTGTGCGGGTCTGGCCAACGGCAATCAGCTCGATGGAAATGGCGATGGCATCGGGGACGCTTGCCAGGGGCTGACTAATCCCGATGGCGATGTCGACAATGACGGCACGCGCAACGCAGAGGATAACTGTCCGCTCGTCAAGAACGTGGATCAGCTCGATACCGACGGCGATCG
>JBBSJC010000507.1:0-6028 GCA_038257655.1 Polyangiales bacterium
CGTCGATGATGCGGGCGCCGCGAGACGGTATAGCCATGCCGCTCTCACTGACTTCCACGGGAAGTAACGCAAGGAATTGCCAAATCGGATCAGGTGCACTGTCGGCGCTGAGTCGCACGGAGCGCACCCCGCGCGCGCACACTTCCACGCTTGCGCCACGGGCGAGCGCGCGTTCGACCAGAAACGCAACGCGCGAGATCTGAAGCTCAATCTCGCGCGCTGTGTCCGACGCTTCAGTGACGCTCGTCGCGTGGGTCGCGTGCAGCGCATTGTCGAGCACGAACGAATAGAGCGAAGCGGCCTCGCGCTCGAACTCGCGCACGACAGGCTTACCCATCGCGGCTGAGCGTCGCCAGTGAATCGAGCGGACCTCGTCGCCCTCACGATAATCGCGCAGCTCGCGAGTCTCGGTGCCGCGCCCTTTAGCGACCCCACGCTCGTGGCCTTCATCCCGCGACAACCCCTCGGGCAGACGCGTGGTGCGCAGCTCGGGGAACACCAACAACTCAGCTTCCATGTCGAACTCGCGCCACTTCTCAAACAGACTGAACGGGAAGCGGGTGCTCACACGAAACGACGAAAACCGCATAACTCCGCGCTTTTTGGGCACGCGCCGATAGGTTGCCGACTGTGTCGCGCCCGCTGCGATCTTGAGAAAGTAACAGCGTCGGTCGTTCGTCTCTCCCACTGCCTGGTCTTCGATCTCCACCGAGTAACTGACCAGGCGATCCTTACCATTGAAGGTTTGAATCTCGATCAGCGCTGGCTGGCCTGCAAAAGCACGCGCGGGCAGACGGCGCGCAACGCGCAGGCCACGCAGCACGTGCTCGCTTAGAATGCCGCTCAAGACGATCAGACTGAGCATGAACGCAAACACCAGGTACATCAGGTTCGTACCTGTATTGACCGCAGCAAAGCCGAGGCCGAAGGTCACAAACACAAACACACGACCTTCTCGCGTGAAGCGCAGGTGCCTTCGCCAAGCCGCGTGCTTCTTGAGACTTGTGCCCGCCATTTTCAGATCGTCTCGGATAGGCTCAAATAGGCACGGATAACTTGGTCACCAGCTCTTGCACGACGCGCTCGGCATCGTGGCGACCGGTGCTTGAATCGTGCGCACCAGCCACGCGCACGCGATGGGCAAGCACATTGACTGCCAACATCTGAACATCGTCAGGCGTGACGAAACCGCGTCCGTGCACGAGCGCCCAGGCACGCGCGGCACGCTCGAATGCCAACGCGCCGCGCGTCGATGCCCCAAGCGACAACAGCTTGCTTTCGCGCGTCGCCATCACCAGCGTGTGCAGATAATCGATCACTTCATCGTCAACATGCACGTCGTCGACGACCGCTTGCGCCGCCAACAAATCTTCTTTGGAAGCGACCGAAGACAGCGCCTCGGTCGGATCTTGCCCGCGTCGCTGACGCAGGATCTGACGTTCGACCTCAGCTGCGGGATAACCGATGTGAATACGCAGTAGGAAGCGATCCAGCTGCGACTCCGGCAGCGGATAGGTTCCGTAGAATTCTTCCGGGTTTTGCGTCGCAAGCACAAAAAATGGTTGCTCTAGGCGATGGGTCTGGCCGTCGATCGACACGCGGCGCTCATCCATCGCCTCGAGCAGGGCACTCTGGGTGCGCGGCGTGGTGCGGTTGATCTCGTCGGCGAGCAACACATGGGTGAACACCGGGCCCGGACGAAACTTGAAGGTACCGGTCGCAGGCTCGAGCACGTTACCGCCGAGCACGTCCGCGGGCATCAAGTCAGAGGTGAACTGTAGCCGCGTGAAGTCGACCCCGAGCGAGCGCGCAAGTGCCCGCGCTAACGTGGTTTTACCCACGCCTGGCACGTCTTCGATCAGCAGGTGACCGCGCGCTAGCAGGCATGCGACAGCGAGCGAGACCGTCTCGCGCTTGCCCTGCAGCACCTTACTAACATTGTCGACGAGAGCCTGGGCAAGCCGCATGGCGCGCTCTTGGTTCACGTCGATGACCTGATTGTTCGCGGCGGATTCACTACGTGCCATCGTCTCCAGGGTAACATGATGCATTCGCTGCTCAGGCGGGACATCGCCAGGTCAGCGTACGGATCTCGAGGCAGCGCAGGCGTTTTTCGTGTACGAAACATGCCGCGCTCAGGGCGCAGGTGAGCTGCATGGTACCCCAGCGCGCACATCCGGACGCTCAGACTTGACCCGGCGGAAAACAGCGCCTACCAAACGGGTCCGTGAGCGACGCCCAGGAACTATCCACACTCTCCACGCGCAAGCGCATCGTCGAAGGCGCGCGCCGTGCATTCGCGCGCGCGGGTTACGCTGCCACGCGCGTCGAAGACATCCTGCTCGAAGCCAGCGTGTCGCGGCCGACCTTCTATCGGGTGTTTCGCAACAAGGACGAGGTTTATGCCGAGATTTCGGACCAAGCCGTCCCCCAAGCGCGCACGGCACGTGAGCGCGTGCTCGAGGGCGCACGCGAGGCCTTTGGCCGCCTTGGTTACGAGCTGACGCGGGTCGAAGACATCCTGGAAGCCGCGGCGGTCTCAAGGCCCACGTTCTACCGCATCTTCTCCAGCAAGCAGGAAGCCTACGAAGAGCTCGACCGCATTGCGGTCGCATACCTGCAGCGCGTGCTCTCGCAGCAGGCTACGAGTCACGAAGTAAGCGTGGCGCCTGAAGACATGCTTGAGCTCGTTATCGCCTCCTATTTCGAGTGGCGCATCGGTCTGCGCCTCAACTTCGATGGCAGGGCAGCCATCAGCGAGCCACCTGGACTAACCCACGCCCGGCGCACGCTGCTTTTGGGCCATGCCGGCCTCGACCCTGCCCAGGGCGTTCGCATCGCCAGCCTGTTGTGTGCGATCGATGCTTTGGCCTCGAGCTGGACCACACCTGATGCGGCGACAAGCGAAGCCATTCAGGAACGACGGACACTCGCGATTCAGCTCGTCACCTGCGTCTTGCGCTAAGCGAGCAAGAGTCAGGGCGCGTTCAGGATTGCGCGCATGCGCTCAATCACCTCGGGCGAACGCGGCTCTGGCTCGCCGAGCACGAGCAGCACAAAGTTCTCCGCCAGCAGCTCCTCGGGCCCGGACAGCGAGGACGTGTTGCGACCCACCTGCTCGAGCAGCTGCTCAAGCTCGGCTATCTCGGCCATCGACCTTACGGTTCCGTCCGCATCCAAAATCGCCCAACGGGACGTCGCTACGTCGACCATCGTGCCGCCATCGTAGGGTTTGCTCGCCATGACGACGGGTACGGTGCGCACAGACTCACCCGCGTAACGCACCACAATCGCATGCACGGGCACCTGCGGCACTTCAGGCAGAGTCATGCGCAAGAGGTTCTGCGCATCGGAAAAGCGCGGCGGGGCAATCTTTGTAAAGCCGATCGCCGCATAGAGCTCCTCGCGCTGTGCTTCGTTCCGCGTCGCCAACACATGAAACAGCTCGTGCAGCAGCAGCTGACGCGAAAACAGCTGCAAAGCGCGCGTATTGACGTAGATGATGCCGGCTCGCGTGTAGCTCAAGTCGAATGCTTCGGGAAATCCTTCCTCGAGGCCCGTGGTCTGCACCACCTTGATTTCGCGCGGTAACCAGCGGGCCAGATCGAGCGCATCGAGCAGCGCCCCCACTTGCGCTGCGACCTTGGTAAGCTTTTCGATCTGCGCAGGCTCGAACGCACGCACTTGGGCACGCGCGTGGTCTGTAAAGTCTGCCTCGTCCAACTCGGTCACGACGCCCATGCGCACCTGTCGGTCGAGCAGCGTAAGATTGCGCAAGAAAGCATCCCGCGTACTGATCTCGTCCGCCGCACTTTGCACATCCAACAACAACAAGCTGGTGCGCTCGCCGAGCGCCACGCGCACGAAGCGCGACGACTTGTCCGCAGGCGCAGGCTCAGGCGCAGGCGCTGCTTGCGGCTCGGGCACATGATGCAACGCGGTCGAGGCAGGAGATCGAGCGCAGCTGAGCAACAAACCCAGCGACGCGGCCAGACACGTGATGCCGCGACACGGGACGCTCCTCATAGCCGTGCTGCGAGACGAGCGCCCCGTCCAGATGCGTGCCCCGCTCAAGGCTTGACCACCGCGTGCATGCGCTTGGGCATATCGGGAGTCAGAGCATCCACGATCGCATCGACCAGTCCGACGTAGTCGCGCAGCTCGGTCTGCAGCATGCAGATCTCGTGGGCCAGCACGTGAGTGCCCTCTTGATTTGCGCGCTCACTCAGCGCCGCTACCCGGGCAAGCAGACTCGTATGGTCGAGACGCAGTTTCGCGAGCAACTCATGGGTGATCATGCCGCCGCCTTTCGTCGATCCGGCCCGGTGCGGGGCGGCGATGCATGGTGCATGCCATCCTCGGAACAACCGATGCTTTTGGCCCACTCCGTTGTCCGCTCAGTCCGTTGATATGCAGCTTCTGCACGTGCTTGGGTGCAAGAGGTGCAGGCGATACCCTCAGTCGGCGCATTCAGGGCTTGAAATGCAAGGCGCGCGGCCGGGTAAGCGCATCGAAGCCGAGCACGCTCAGACTGTGTCCGCGGCCTGACAGGCCCGTGCCACTCCATGGCAGCAGCGGATCGACGTAGTCACAGCGATTCATGAATACGGTGCCCACGCGTAGCGAGTCTGCCAGCCGCGCGGCTCGCATGGCATCCGAGGTCCACACGCTCGCTGTGAGTCCGTATACCGAATCATTGATTTGCGCGATCGCTTGCTCATCGGATGCGACGCGCTGCACAGCCAGGATCGGACCGAACTGCTCTTCGCGCAACACGCGCGCATCGGCGCGCAACTCCACGAGCATGCTCGGTTGAAAGAAGCGTCCACGGCCGGCGACGCTGCAGCGCTCACCACCTGTGAGCAGCTTGCCGCCCGCGCGCACCGCGTCGCGCACCAGGCTCTCGAGCTCCTCAGGATGCGTGGGCTGCGCGATCGGACCCATCGTCGTCGCCTCATGCAGCGGGTCGCCCAATACGTACGCCCGCACAAGTAGCTCCGCTGCTTGCACAAAGGCATCGTAGTGACGCGCGTGCACAAACACGCGCTCGACCGCGCAACAGCTCTGGCCCGCGTTGTACATGGCCCCGTCCACCAGGCTGTCCACGCTGCGTGCAAGATCCGCGTCTTCGGCGACGTAAGCCGCGTCGCTGCCCCCCAGCTCGTAGCCCACATGCAAAAAGCGGCCGGCTGCCGCCTGGCTGATGCGTTTTCCGCCATGCACCGAGCCCGTGTACACGACGTGATCGACGCGCGCGTCGCCCACCATCTTTTCCGTGAGCTCGTGGCTGCAATCGAGCGTTTGCACGATGCGCTCGTCCGCCCCCGTGTGCTGAAACGCGCGCGCGAAATGCGCACCGCACAACGCCGATCGCGGCGAGTGCTTGACGATTACGGCGTTGCCCGCGAGCACCGCCGGCATCACCACGTTAACGGCCGTGAGCAGCGGGTAGTTCCACGCCGGCAGGTCGAGCACTACGCCGAGCGGCAGCTTCTGAATGCGGCGCGTGATGCCGTCGCTGTGGGGAACCTCGATCGTGGCGAGCGCCGACTCTGAGAGTTCAAGGAGCGCGCGCGCACGGCTCGCCATGGTGCGCACCTCACCGAGCGCTTGGGCCAGGGGCTTGCCCATCATACGACTGATGTCGTGGGCGATGTCGCTGGCGTTGGCTTCGATGTATTGCGTCGCGCGCTCGACACAGACCTGCCGTTCAGCGAGCGACATCGCCGCCACCGTGCGTGCGCCGGCCTGCGCGCGATCAAGTGTGCGCTCGATATCGGCCCAATCTGCGAGCGGGATTTCGCAGGCCGTGTTGCCAGTAAACGGATTATCGATGCTTAGGACGCTCATGCCCCCAATCATAAACCGATTGGCGCCCGCGATGGAGCGCTCAGGAGCGCTCGTGCGATGGAGCGCTCACTCTATGGAGCGCTCAGGAGCGCTCGTGCGATGGAGCGCTCAGGAGCGCTCGTGCGATGGAGCGCTCAGGAGCGCTCGTGCGATGGAGCGCTCAGGAACGCAACAGACG
>JBBSJC010000508.1:0-6023 GCA_038257655.1 Polyangiales bacterium
AAGGGTGCGGCACCCGTCTGCTCAAGCCAAGACGCTCGGCTCTCGCCCCGACGGCACCGATACGTCGAAGTTCTTGCTCGACCACCTGCACGGGTCGGCACGAGTGCCAGGAGCTGCTTGAGAACGTAGCCAAGGACATGGCCGACGAAGGCCGCCGGCCTCAGCAGCAGTCCTGACTCTCAGGATCTATCGATCTCGAAACGGAGCAGCCAAATGCAGCGCTCCCCCTGCGCGGCGCGGCACTCCGGGTGTTCGATCGAGGGCCGCTTCCAACCCACCGCCTTCGCCATCTCGAGGCTCCAGCCGCTCAGGCTCTCGCACCCGTAACGGTGCACGGCGTCGTCCCCGACGCCGAAGACCTCGAAGCGCAGGAGGCCTTCCGCGTCGAGTTTGAGCACGCGAAACCCTCCCTCGTCGTTGTGACGCTTCCAGAAGTGGTTGACTCGTTTCCAGACAAAGTCTGGTCGGGCGAGCCAGAACGCCGCGCGGCGAGTGAGCCCGCCCAGGTCCTTCTTCGCGGCGTAAGACCCGCACGCGCGCGCCAGACGTCCGTCACCACAGCCAATGATTTTCTCCGCGGCTTCGTAGAAGGCCATGGCCTCGGCGTGCGGGTGCCACTCGACCCCGATGCCGGTTTTCAGCCGGTGTCCCACGGAAGGCGGACAGGCCCGGACCACGCGTTGTAGTTCGGCGTCTCCGTAGGTCTCGCGAACATGCTCCGCGGCCCGCAAGAGATTCATTAGCTTCACCTGCATCGCTCCCCCATTTCGCGGTCCTCCTCCGAACGGGCGCCCGAAGCCCGCCCGCGCGACCTCGTTGGGAAGCCTGAACCACTACTTTTAAGTGGGGCCATCTTACTAGTCGCCGGTAGCGCTGACGCCGTCTCCTGGTATGGCGCGCTCTCGCACGCCGCAAGCGAGAACGGGAGCGTCTCGCATAGGCGCAAGATAACTGCCACCAGTCGCTGCTGAGCATGTCGGTGGACCATCCCTCCGATCATAGACGAGTACCGTGATCGCAAGCGACAGTGAGTTCGGTTTCGCCTGCCACCTTCGTCCGGGCCTCGCCACGAGCAGGTGAGCAAGGTGAGTAAGGTAAGCAAGTGCTGAGGACAGCGCAGCTGTCCACAGCCCGAGCGCTACGGACAGCGCCGAGGCTGATGGACAGAAGCCTTGCTCGCAGGATACGTCACGCACGCATCGGAGGTTTCAAGCCCATCGTCGACTTCGACTGGAAGTGGCCCCGCAAGGTCGAGCGTCAGGGCATCGACGACCTGTTCGGACTCGGCTTCCTCGCTGACGTGTCCCGGCTCGAAGGTCTCCACCTGTCCAGCAGGACAGGTGATCGTTTTGTCGCCCATTCTCCGCTGGAAGTGGGCTTCGACTCACGGTTTCGTGGGTGAGAGGGAAAGCGTGTAGGCAGCGCTTTCGAACACTTCGTCGGGCCATTCACGCCGCGCGCGCCGTAGATGCCATCGCCGTTCACCGCTAGCCACGCGCCGAGGGCCTCCAGCCGGGCGATTTGCGCCTCCGGGATGCTGCCGTCCGCACGGGGGCCCACGTTGATCAGCACGTTGCCATTCTTCGAGACCGTATCGACAACCGTGTGGATCAGCCCGTCGATCGGCAGAAGGTGGAGATCGGTCTCGTTCGTGTTGTAGCCAAAGGACCTGCCGATTCGCCGATCTATTGGCGCGAGGATTTGTTTGCGGTCGCTCGGGACCAGAGGCATGAACCGCCGAGGACTTGCCACACGCCGCTGCCGCGCAGAAAGCGGGAGCCGGCCTGACGAGCTGAACGGTACGGCTCGTTTGGCAGCTGCAGAGTCTGGCGAGATGCCCGGCGAGTGCTCTACCGTCCCGAGTTGCGCCCGCTATGCTCGAACCCGAGCGGCGACCGGCGCCGAACCCGAGGGCACGCCGATGCAGCCGTTTTTCCCCAACGTCGAATCCATCCGTTACGAGGGGCCGTGGGCGTCATTGGCCCGGGGCAAGCCATGCTTTCGCTGGGCACGTCCGGAGTCTGCTTCGTCGCCTCCGAACGCTTCCTTGCGAACCCCGAGCAGGGCGTGCACGCGTTTTGTCACTGCCTGCCAGCACGCTTCCACCAAATGGCCGTGCTGCTGAGCGCTGCGAGTTGCGTTGCGTGGCTGACCCGCCTCGTCGGAGCCCCGAGTGAAGAAGCGCTGCTCGCCGAAATCAATCCGGCATCCCTCGGCGCATCCACTCCGACCTTCCTGCCCTACCTGTCTGGCGAGCGTACCCCTCACAACGATCCTTACGCCAAGGGGGTGTTCTTCGGTCTGACCTCCGACACGACGCGTGCGGATCTCGCAAGGGCCGTTCTCGAAGGGGTCGCGTTCGCATTCGTCGACGGACGAGACGCCCTGCAAGCCGCGGGCAGCGCCATGTCCGAAGTGCGCGTCGTGGGCGGCGGTGCGCGCAGCGGGTTGTGGGGGCACATCCTGGCCAATGCGCTCGAGCGCCGCCTCATCTACCCGAAAGATGCCGAAATCGGCCCGGCGGCCGGCGCTGCCCGACTCGCGCGTCTTGCGGTGACCGGTGAGTCCCCCGAGCAAGTCTGTCTCGCGCCGGAGACGCGCATGACGTGCGATCCCGACCCCAGACTCGCGGCGCGCTACCGCGAGCGCATGCCAGCATTTCGCGGACTCTACGACACACTCAAGAATACGTTTCGCATCGACAGCGAAGCCCGTTTGCGCTGAGCCTGGGATCCATTGCTTCCAAACCGTCCCGCTCCGCTTTTCGCACCTGGTCTGGACTCGAAAGCTCATCTCGTGAAACACCCGCCCTTCCACCCGAGCCGCAACGGACACCCAAACCCTCAGGGCGGCCTGTGCGCCTGGGTCGAGACGCAGCTGCAGCTCTTGCGTGGGGATCTGCGGTCGTTGCGCGAACCGCTGCGCGTGCCCAAAGCCACGCTTCATCCACGCTTCGACCAGGAGACTCGAAGCTACGTCGACTGCCCCACACACCGAGGTTTTCCGCTCGGCGGCATTGGGAACGGCGGGCTCTCGCTGTTCGCGGACGGAGGTTTTTCGGAGGCCCGGCTCAACCACAGCTGGTACGTGCCCGTGCGCGACCTGCGCGGCAGCTTCTTTGCCGTGCGCACGAAAGACGCGGTCGGCGACGTTCGTGCGTGTTTGCTGCGGCGCACGCACCATCACTCGCGAGAGCTCGAAGTGCCGAACGTTGCGCATACCCGGTTTCGGGGCCGGGTTCCTTCGTTTTGCTTGCGTTTCGAAGACGACACGCTGCCGGTGGACCTCACCTTGCGCGGCCTGTCCCCGTTGATCCCTCACGACCTCGACGCGAGCAGTTTGCCGACGGCCCTCTTCGAGATGGAAGTGCACAATCCGCAGGACGCAGCAGTGGAGGTCTCGCTGGTCTTTTCCTGGCAAAACGTGCTCGGTGTGACGGGGACCGGCGGATCGGCGCTGATGGCGCGCCACACGTTTCGTTGCGACTACCGCGCCGACGGCTACGCAAGAGCCGAGGGAGATGCTGGCATCACCTTTGGGATCGACCGCGACTTCGCCGCCAACGACACGAGACGACGTGCGATCGGCGAACACATGATCGCGACGGACGCCGCAGCGGACGTGCACATCTCGCGTTGCCTGGCCTGGGACGAGCGCGCTGCCAAACCTTCATTTTGGACGGAGTTTCGCGACCACGGCACGGTCGGCGAAGCGGCCGCATCGCGCGGCGGATCGGCGGCATTGTGTGTGAAGCTCGAGCTGGCCGCGGGCGAATCGCGGCGCGTGCCCTTTCAGTTGTGTTGGTTCAATCCGCACTACGTGCTCGAGAAAGACGCCCGCAAGAAGCTGTGGTCGGGGCGGCACGACGGGATCGACCACGGGCTCTACGCAGCTCGAAAGGTCGACTCCGTGGCGGCCCTCGATACGCAGGTGCGCGCGCAGCGGCCGCGCTTGTGGAGAGAGAGTCTTTCGCTCACTGAGCTTCTCGACGACCCAGAGCGCACACGCCTGCCGCGCGACTTGATCGACATCGTGCTGAATGCGACCGACTCGGTCTGGACGAACAGCGTGCTGACGCAGGCCGGGGAGCTGTACACCATCGAAGCGCTCGATTGGCGTCTGTATCGGCCCTACGCGAATAGCGAGTGGCCCTTTGGGGCGCTCACGGGCACCAACGACCAGCGCTTGTCGTCGCACGTGTTCACCGCCACGTTCTTTCCCGAGCTGGACGTGACTGAGCTCGAGACGTTTCGACGCCTCACGAAGAACGGGAAGGTGCCTCATGGCAACGGTGGCGCAGAGATCGCCTTGGGCGACACCGATACCCCGTACAGCGAACCAATCGCCTGGTTGAATGCCGGCCACACCGACTGGCCCGACCTGACTTGCTCGTGGATCTTACAGCTTGGCAAGCTAGTCAAAACGACAGGTCGGACCGACTGGCTCGAGCGCGCCTGGCCCGACTTGTGCGCCATGGCTGGCTATCTCGAGAGCCTGGTGAAAGACGGCGTCCCGGAAGGCGCGAGCACGTACGACATCTTCGTGTATGAGCCTTGCTTCTTGTACACCGCGACGCTCTACGTCGCAGCGAACGAGATGCTCTGCGACTTGGCCGAGCTACTCGATGAGCGGCGTTCTCCCTCGCCGTCGGGGATGGCGGAGAGCTTCCGCGCCCGAGCAGACGCGGCGAGCGACGCGATCGAGCGAAAGCTGTGGCAGCCCGCGTCCGGCCACTACCGTGTGTGCGCCGAGAAGGACACGCTCTTTCAAGGGGGGCTGGCAGGGGATTGGATCTCCCGCTTAGCCGGGATCCGGCCGGCGCTTCCCTTCGCGCAGGCCCGCACACACAACTTGGCCCAGTATCGTGCCTTGGTGGCCTCTGCGCGTGCGCATGGCACGTTCCCCACACAGTTTGGCGGCAGCCCCTTGCCTTACAACGAGGCCAGCGCCGACGGCCAGCCCGTCGACCTGAAGCTCTTCGGCGTGCTGCCACGCAAGGGCATCAACTACATCTATCAGACGCTATCGTATCTTGCACTCGAGGCCATCTATCTCGGCAACGTGGCCGAGGGGATCGACACGATCCGCATGGTGTACGACAAGGCCTACGGCGAGGGCTACCCGTGGGACATGAACCTCGTGGGCTTACCGGGGTTCGTCTACATGACGCACCCGGTGATGTGGGGCATCTTCGCGGCGCTGAGTGGGGCTGCGATGGACGTGCCCAGACGGCGCCTTGAGCTCGGTCCCAAGCCTCTGCCGGGCGACACAGAGCTACGCATCCCGGTGTTCTTTCCCCGCGTGTGGTTTGCCCTCGTCTACGACACGCAAACCAGAAAGGGGCAGCTCGAGGTGCTACGCCGCTTCGACGACGCCCCGCTCGTGCTAGACGAGCTGGTGTTGCGTTCAGAGAACGATGAGACGCACCGCGTTGCGCTGGAGGCTTGTGTGCTCGTCCCGGGCACGAAGATCGCGTTCGTGATGCCTCAGGGCGAACAGAGACTCTCGCCTGCTGTTTGAGGAGCAGCCTGACGTCAGGCCGCGTCCTGACGATGCTAGCTCAGCATGCCCCGAGCCTCTGTGACGATAGTACGGCGGCTGCGTGCCGGCCCGGTGCGATACCGTCGATCACGCGGCCTAGGATCCTCGCGGCGGGCAGAAGGGTAAAGCCCCGCTCGATATCCCAATCTGCACGCAGTTCGTGGCTTTGCTCTCCATAACCGTCGCCGGCCGCGCGCACCCTGTAGTGAAGAAGGAGGAGCCGCCATTAGCCACCACGGTGGGTACGCGGGGGATGGGCCAACTTAGGGCAAGTGGTGTCCCGTCGTATGCCCGCGCCGAAGCCACGGAACTAAACTCCACAACCAGCTTTCCGAAGGAACCCAGGCAGAGGACGGCGATGATAGCGATGTTCGATTTCCGATGTCTTGTGTGGCTGGCAGGAAGCCAAGGAAGCGTGCGGACTCGCGCGATTGCAGAAGCGAAGGCCAGTAGCAACGCGATAGCTATCGGCCAACGTAGAA
>JBBSJC010000509.1:0-6014 GCA_038257655.1 Polyangiales bacterium
CATCGATACACATCCAATTTCTGAAAACTGAGCATACCAAGGTATCGACCAAGGCCGACCGAAGTTGCTCCCGTCGCCGTCGCCGTCGCCGTCAAGGCTCACGACCAGGACAACGCTCACGCCCACGTGGAGAAAACGTCCGGGCAGCCCTAGTGATCACCTACTTCTGGGGACCTGTACTAAGGCTCCGCGTTAAGTGATGGGCCACGCCAGGCCTAGTCAGGCCTTGGCTTCCCTGTTGTCGGGCGTGTGCATGAACGTGCGCTTGGACGTGAGGTTCTCCCTGCCCTACACCTCAACGACTAGAAGGAGAGAATCATGGGAGCACTCGACGGCAAAGTCGCAATCGTCACGGGCGCAGGTGGCGGCATCGGTCGTGCACACGCACTCAGGCTTTCGGGAGAAGGCGCGAAGGTAGTCGTCAATGACCTCGGCGGCGATCGCCACGGCGCGGGCAAGAACGCCGGGCCGGCCCAGTCTGTCGTCGACGAGATCGTAAAGCTCGGGGGCAAGGCCGTGGCGCACGCCGGCAGCGTCACCGATCCGAGCGACGTCAATGACCTCGTCAAGCTCGCCGTCAAGACCTACGGTCGCCTCGATATCATGGTCAACAACGCGGGCATCCTGCGTGACAAGACCCTACGTAAGATGAGCGTCGAAGAGTTCGACCTGGTGATTGCGGTACATCTCCGCGGGAGCTTTCTTGGCACCCAGGCGGCTGGTTTGCACATGATCGAGCAGAACGAAGGCGGACGCATCATCAACACCTCGAGCGTGTCCGGCTTGATCGGCAACTTCGGGCAGGCGAACTACGGCGCCGCCAAAGCGGGTATCTACGGCCTCACGCGCGTCGCACACATCGAGTGGTTCGCTAAGAATAAGATTACGGTCAATGCGATCGCGCCCGTTGCAGTCACGCGCATGACCGAGGATCTTACCTGGGTGAACAAAGACGAAAAGAGTAAGGATGACCTCGCCCCAGAGTACATCGCCGACGTCGGTGCATTCTTGGCGTCCGATAAGGCCTCTCAGATCTCAGGCATGATCTTCGGCGTCGAGGGTAATCGCGTCTTTGAGTACAAGATGTGCGAAGCGGCTCGTGTCACACCCCACGCTGGGGGTCACTGGTCGATCGATGAGCTCGCCGAACGTGTGGAGGAGGTGCGCGTCAAGTACGAGCAGTAGCGCGCGTCAGCGTGCTCAGTGCGCCGTTTTGACGGGTGTGGGCGAAGGGCTGAGCGCAGGCAATCCGCGCAGTACTTCGGCAAAGTGAACACGCGGCATGTCCCCGTGGGCCGTGGTCACGCGGGCAATGACGAGGGGATGCGTTTGCAGCGCGTCCTCGACCTTACCGTCGATCTGAAGCAGCGGATGGTGCGCCCTGAGCGCACGCTGCAGGGCGCGGTTGCCTGCGCTCGTCTGCGCTTGTGCTGTGTAGAGCGAGATCAAACGGTGGCTTTGCGCCTGCTTCGCCCAGTCGGCGAAGACGTTGAAGCCGGCATACAACGCATCGAGCAGGACCACGTGCTCGACGGGTGCCTTTCGTTTCGGGTCACGCAGAATGGCGCTGGTTGCAGCGTAGCCCGCGCTGTGCGCGACCAAAGTAACCGTGCGAATCTGCGCGACGTCCCTGCGGCCAAGCACCTCAATCAGCTGCGCCCCGAGCAGCTCGTGCAACATCGCGTCGAACGCGCCGTGCTTGACGAAGCGATGTCCCTTGGCCGTGCGCGCAAGGTAAGCCAGTTGCGGCACGAGCAGGATGGTGTTGGTGCCTGCCTGTTCATGCAGACCCGCCAAGTTCCACACGCGGTGGGGTGGCTCACCTGTGCGGCAGGGGACTTTCGCAGCCGCAATCAGCGCACGTGCGCAACCATCAAAGCCATGGAGAAATACGACGATGTGGAGCGGTCGCTGCGCGTCGTAACCGGCTGGCACATGCACGACGACATCTGGTGCATCGGCGGGCGGATGCGGGCCGCCAGCGAGGCGCGCTTCGATTAGCAGGGCCGCTTGTGCACGGGCGTGCGTCAGCGGCGCGCAGCAAAGCAGCAGGAAAGCGAAAGCGAAAGCGAACAGAGAGCGCAACATGCTCTGCAAGAGTGACCACGCCCTCCCTGGCTGCGCAAGCCGCTCGGTCGTCTGCCCTCAGTCGTCTGCCGTCAGTCGTCTGCCCTCAGGCCTCAGGCCTCAGTCCTCGATTGGACAAGCCTTCGGGTCGGTGCCGCGCCAGGCGCTGATCGCGGCGCGCGAATCGCTCGTGAACACCTCGATTTCCGCACCGTGCTGCTTGACGCGTACCCTCAGGCTCTCGTGGGCTCGCAGCTCGGCTGCGACCTCGTGTGCCACGTCGCTACCGGCAAACCGAATGCGCCAAGACAAGGCGGTCTCTCCCTTGGGCCCGGAGAAGACCTCGATGTGGTCTTGACGCCAGCTCAAGGCGCGACGCCAACTCTCCTCGCTCGGATACAGGCCGCCCTCGATGAGGTTGTGTCCCAGAAAAGCGAACAGCGTGAAGGCGCCGAGCGTGTCGCTCCATGCGCGCTCAAAGCCCTTGGGCTTCGTGGCCAGGTTGCAGGCAAGAACCTGAGTCAGGGGCCTCGTACGCTCCTGACTGTCTGCAAAGCCGTGCATCCAGTAGATCGTAGAAGTCGGGGGTGCCTCATAAAGCGACTGAACCGCCCAGTTGCCACCCGCAAGCCAAGCGTCCGTGAGATAGCGCGCTCCGACTGAGTAACGCAGCAGCCAAAGCTGATCGTAAGGAGAGTCCGCCTTGAGCACGCTGTCTCGGGAGTACTTGAGCTGGTTTTCGAGACTGGTGTCCAAGTACGGCTGGTCGATCGACAGGCCGCTCAGCAACGTCCAGGCGAGCTCTTTGTAGAGGTCCGCTTCCCCCTCTACCAGACAACCGAATGCAAGGATTGCGTCGTTGGACGTTCCCATACTGCGATGCAGCTCCCAGAAACCCATGTGCTGGTCTTGCAGCGCATGCACCAGCTCGTGGGCAAGCAGCAGCTGGGCGGAATCAGTGTCTTGAGGATTGCCGCGGTCAATGAGGGTGATGCGGCCGTCGCTAGGATCGTAGTAGCCGCCAGTGTAGTCGACGTTGTCAGTCGAAGATTCTGGGATGCGCAGGCCGAGCAGTCGCAGGGCTGTATCTTCATAGAATGCTTCCCCCGGCGGCGAACTGGGATCCCCGAGGCTTGCATCGGCGCCCGCCTCTGCCGGACTGTCGGCTCCGCCATCGAGCTCAGTGCCCGGCGCACGTTCCTCGCGCACTTCGTCTTCGGTCAGGGTGCGGATGTCAGGTAGGTCCCCGCCTCTGCCGCGCACGCAGCTCACCGCCTCGAAAATGCGGCGCTGACATGACGGTGACAACACGTCGCAGCCCGAGCCCGCCAAATCGAGGCAAGCATCGGCACAGCTTTCTCGATTGCATTCCGCTAGCGATGGACCTCCCTTTTCGGCGCAGGCTGTCAGCAGCAAAGCCAGACCGATCCATAAGCTCAGGTGGCGCCTGTGGGTGTTCATGGGCAGTCGACCTCGTCGGACTCGTCGTTGCATTGTGGATAACCATCACACCGCGCGGTCTTGCGCACGAGTTGGCCGCTCTTGCACTCGAAGTAGTCACAACCGCGCTCGTCTGATCCATCGACGCAGTCCCGGGAAGCGTCACAGCGCCACCAGTCGGCGATCTCATCGTCATTGTCGCAGGTGAACTTCTTGGCGCAGGGCACCACGCACTGGGAGAAATCGGCTGGCCGGCGCCCGTTGTCGATGTCTTCGAATTCGTCGCAGCTCAGCTTGGCGTAGCAGGCCGTGTAGCAGCGGTCCTCGGCTGTGTTGCAAACGTCGACTTGGAAACGCCGGTTGCAGGACTCGATCTTGGACTTGTGCGCTTCGCAGGCGTCCTGGTCATCGCAGGCGCCGAGCAGCCCGAGGCAGTACAAAGCGAGCGACACAGCGACAGACTGGGCGCGGCAGGAGTAACGGAGTAGGACCACGCGCCTACTTAGCGCAAAACTCGCAGCGCAGGCGTGCCTTTCACCCCGGCATGGCGGCTGCAACTGTTCGGCTGCAACTGAGCATCTGCGCTCCCGCCCACACAAACCACCATTCCAAGGCGTTGTTGCCGCGCGCTACACGAAGACGTGGCCGCCGTTGATGTCCAAGGTCTGCCCGGTGATCGCCCGCGCCCAGTCACTCGCAAAGAACACGACGGCTGGCGCGATCTCTTCGGAATGCGGTAGATGACGCAGCGCTGTCTGCGAGGCGATGCCCGCGTAAATCTCCTCGAAGCTCTTGCCCTGCTGCACGGCCAAGCGCTCGAAGTAACCCTTAAGTCGCTCGCCCCAGATATAACCAGGCACCACTGAGTTTACGCGGAGCTTATATGGGCCAAGCTCGCGCGCCATCGTCTGTGTCGCAGCCAGTAGCGCAGCTTTGGAGGCTGCGTAACCGCCGTAGCGTTCGATGATCAGGCGCATCGACATCGAGTTGGTCATGACGATCGCACCGCCGCCCTGCTGCTTCATCACGGGAACCACTGCCTGAGAGAGCTGGATAGCTCCGTAGAAGTTGACCTCGAACATGCTGCGCCAACCGTCAAGATTTGCATCTTCGACAAGCTCGCGGGCGCCGGGATCAAAGGCGTTATTGGACAGAATGTCGATGCGACCAAAGGCCTCGACCGCGCGCGCCACAAGCTGCTTGGCGTCGTCGGATTTGGTGACGTCGGTGGGCACGCACAGCACGCGACGACCGAGCGGTTCCACTTCGCGAGCGACCGCCTCAAGCTTGTCCATCCCGCGCGCGGCGAGCACTACGTGTGCACCTTCCCGCGCGAGCGCAAGCGCGATATCGCGTCCCATGCCTGGACCCACGCCAGACACGATCGCTACCTTATCCTGGACTAACAAAGCCATCAGAAGCGTTCCTTCAGCCAACTTGTAACCGCCGACAGCGCAGGCGGTCGACCTTCCTTGTTTGGCTCGCGCAGTGTGGGCAGCCCGAGGTGATCACCGGGGAACGACAGGTGTTGCTTGTCTGAGGCGGGCGAGGCTTGATAAATCGCCTCGATCGCGCTCGGAAAGACGACGTTTTCACCGCGAAAAGACACGACCAGCGTTGGCAAGGTCAGCTGCGGGGAGCATGCGATCACACTCGCCCGCGATGCGTGACCCGACCACGTCGATAACCAGGCTTGAGGCGTGACGAGCTTACCAAAACCCGGCGGCATGTAGTTGAAGATGTCCGGTCGCAGCGCATGGTACGATCCGATGTCGCGTTCATTCGGATCAACAGTAAGGTCGGTGTAGCCCGGGTGGGCTTCGGTACGAAAGATTTGTAGGTAACTCGAAGAAAACGCACGGCGCTCGATCAGCTGCCGCTCGCGTTGGGTAAGCGCTTCCATAGAGGTGACGCCAAGTTGACGTTGAAAGAAACGCTGCTCTTCGATCCGCTGACGCGCGATAGCGTCGATGCGGGCCACACGCGCCGACTGAGCTACGCGATACCGGACAAGGAACTCCGCACCGTACTTGCTGGTCTCGGGTAGCGCGCGAAAGCCATTGCCCGCGTTGTACATGTCGAGGCCAGCCTCGCAGGACAACAGATCTCCTTCATCGATCACACTCGGGTCGATGCAGCCCTCGAGCAGCTTGCCCTGACCGAGGTGTGTGGCGAGTTGAATCAAGCCATCCACGGCGGGCATCTCGAAACGACCGAGGTCGAAGGCGTCGCCAGCGGCCGTGTCTTTGAGCCGTGCCGCGGGATCGCTCACGGCTTGCGCTTGATACAACGAAAACAGCGCGCCACCGCCGCTATTGCCGAACAGCACCACGCGCTCGAAGCGCTTTTCACCGCGCAGGTAGCGCTGGGCTTCGGCCACATCGAGCAGGAGCTGCTCGTGGATGAGCGCGCTGTCATTGTTGAGGCTGCGGCCGGCTTGGGCAAAACATGCAAAACCTGCCTCGAGCAGCGCGGGAATACCGTAATGCCGACGCATGTCCCCGCGA
>JBBSJC010000510.1:0-5994 GCA_038257655.1 Polyangiales bacterium
CCGGTCGTGGCGCAGGCAACATCTGACCGTTGGGCTGCGGAATCACGGTCGTCCCATCGGGCATGTAGTAGGCCTTGCACACGCTGTTGAACTGAGGAATCGCCACCTGCAGCGGCTTTTCGACCTTTCCGCGAATGCGACCCTCTTCGACCGTGACGAAGATCGGCGCGTCGAGCTTGAACACATAGCCACCCTGCTTGATCTTCACACCGTAGGGCTCGTTTTCGTATTCGAAATTGAAGACGAAGCTGGTGGGTTGATGGCCTTCGCGGTGATGCGGTCGATGGTGCACCACGAAGGCAAACAGACGCACCGCAATGTGATTATGCAGGCGGTGACAGCCATGGGAATGGCGCCGCATGATGCTCATGTAATCGACCGAACCGTGCGAGCGAATGCCCTCGTCGCCGGTGATCCTGATCGTGCCGTCTGGGCGGCGTACAAAGGGCCGATGGTACGCAGCGACCAGACCGTACGCCGAGGCGTAACTCGGTCCAGTTTCGTGGTAGTTGACCTCGTATTTCGGCTCGCCAGGTTGCGGCCGCTCTTTACGCTTCAGTAACGAGCGCGGGGTGGTGGTGTTCGGCGGCAGCCAGACGGGCGCCGACACGATCTCTTCCCAAAGCACCTCGCCCTTAGGCGAATCTTTGTACTTCCAGAAAACGTTATTTTCGATCGACTCGGCGCGCCAGCCTCCGATCGTGGTGCCAAAGCTCGCGACTGGAATACGCTGGTCAAGATAATTGACAAACAGCGTCGTATGGGGCCGGCGCGAGACTGGCTGTGGCCTCTCGGTGCCCTGTTCGTCGTAGGGGAACTCGTACCAGACATCGCCGCGATCGATCGATACGGAGAGGTCCATGTTGTTCGAGTAATACTCAGGGCGCTCAGGTCCTGGGAAAGCGACGTAACGGTGGCCGTCCTCGGGCATTTCACCAAGAGAATCCAAAAATGCCATGCTGGCCGCTGCGTCCTTCAGCCCGAAGGATTCGATGACCGCGTTGCGCAACTCGAGCTCGAGGTTGGGCACTTCGTGCATCGCACCGTCTGCCCCCTTGAAGGTGGCCGGTGTACCGTCGCCCTTTCGCGCGCTGCCATCCTCGAGCACGCCAAAGCCGTGGATAGCGCGCTCCGTCAGTACGCGGATCAGGGTCTCATGCTCGGTCTGCAGCGTGTCCATGCGCAGCGCTTCGAGCGTGTCCGGTCCCATGGCGCCCCAGCTGAATACGCGATGGCGACGCTCAAACTCGGCGAGTGCTTCGTGGGTCGACCAATCAAAGGCGCCCTTGACCCACCTCCCCTTCCCTTTGAAGTACCCCTCGCACGCTAGTCGGGCCTGGGCGGCCTTGATCGCTTCGTAGCCTGGGTGTTCGCGCAAGTAGTATTTGACCTCTTGCTTCTCGCCTTCCTTGATCTGCTCGAGGTCGATAGCAGCCACATCGTCGACGCCCTGCTTCTTCATCAGACGTTCGACCCACACGCGCGACACCAGGTAGCGCTCACGCGTCTTGATGGCTTCCGCCTGCGAGGTGTAGGCGATCACCCCTGTGAAATTGTTGAGAGCGCTCAGGTCGAGCGTTTTGGAGCAGGTGAGGGAGGATGCCCAGTGCATGCGCTTGGCGAGCACGTTCAACGTCGGCAAGATGCCGTAGAGCTCAAGGTACTTATCGCGCTGGGCGCGCTCACCGTACGGGTCATCGGGAAACTCGCCGCGCGCGAGTGCGAGATAAGTCTCGCGAAAGCCGTGCGGGTAGGCCTCGCCGTTTGGCCCGACCCCGTCAGAAAACAAGATCGGCGTGAACGCTTCGCCGAGATCAACGAAGACATACTTCGACGCTTCGGGCCCCTGTGCGTCGATGCGGCCGCTCTTCTGACCGTTCCTCCATAGGTCGACGGGCTCAAGTAGCTCGCGAGGTGGCGGTTCGGTGGGCTCCTCCGGCGGTCTTGGCGCTGCCACCTTGCCTGACGTGCCGGGTGAACTCGCTGAGCCAGCTTCGGGTGTTTCTCCGACCTCGACACAGCCGCTTCCCAAGAGCACGGACACGGCCAACAGCGTGATCGAGGACCAGACTTGATGTACGCGTAACACCTAACAATCACCTTTGATCAACGAGGTTTTGCGGCTTGCACCACCGGGGGGCTTAGCAAGGATTTGCGCTGACACCGGGGCCCGGCACTGCTTGCAAGCTGCATTGCAAGTTCGAGACCCGAGCCCAGGCTCGCATTCTACTGCTTATAACCCGTGTTGTTCGCACTTCTCGAGAGAGATGCACGCCGCCGTGCGGGCGAGCGGACACAGCTTGTGCGTCTAATCCCCCACACGGGTCTGCTTAGTCAGGCCGCTGCCTAGCCTAGTGGTCCGCACATGCTACATGCCCGGCCGCCATGGGGTCTCAGCAGCGTCCGCCCGAAGCGCCTCCGCCAACGGGTCTTACGCCCGCGCCGGAACCGAGTCCGGGGCTTCAGCATCGATCCGACTATCGTCTGGTTCGTACGTTGCTCACGCTGCAAAGCGACTGCGCGACCGGCACCCTACGCGTCGACGCCGAAGGCGTATTGACCGTCGTGCGACTGCGCGATGGCCACCCGGTGTTCGTCGAAGGCGGCCTGCCCGCGGACAGCCTGGGTCGCCTGTTGGTCGCGCGCGGACAGCTCACCGAAGCCACGCTCGCACTCGTCGAAGAACAGCGCATGCTGATGCAGGGCCGCCTGCGCTTTGGTGAGGTCGCAAGGCAGCTGGGCGCGATCGAGGAGGATATTCTCGATGCGGCGCTCCGTGATCAAGTGCGCGCCAAGCTTGCGCGCTGCTTGCACTGGGAACGAAGCCAACACGCGTTTCAGGCAGAGGAGCACGGGATTGAGGCACTGCCCGGGGAACCGCTTGCGATCGAGCCCTTATTGTTGACGGGCATCGCGCGCCACTTCACCGCCCAGCGAATTCAAGACGTGCTCGCGCCTACGTGGCATGAGCCTGTCGAGCTACGCAGCGATTTGCGATGGGTCGCAGAGCGCCTCGGCCTGAACGCCGACGACCAGCTGCTCTTTGCCGAGATGCGCAAGGCTATATCGATAGGACAGTTGCTGTGTGGGCCGGCCTATCGCAAACCGCGCATGAGTCAGATCATCGTGGCACTCGCGATTACAGACCAGTTGCGCATGCCGGAGCTTGAGGTCCCCGAGGAGAGCGGGCCCTTCGTGATCGATGCCTTGGAGCGCACGCCGCGTCCGAATTCGAGCCGCGCGTCGAATCAGGACATGACGCCCGCGACGGTGGCCAAGATCGATCTCGTGCGTCGCTCGATGCCACCTATCCAAGAAGTTGGGAACTTGCCCGGCAAAGACAAACTGCTTGCGGACAGCGCGTTTCTGCAAGGCAAGGAGCTGCTTCGAGCAGGGGAGCACGGTGCTGCGGCCGATGCCTTCCGAGAAGCGTCGAACTTGCGACCCGGTGCACGCGAGTACGCGTTGTTTGCGGCGTGGTCTGCCTACTTGTCGACGGGTCGCGCCCAAAAGTGGCGCGACATGTTGGTCGAGCTTTGTGAAAAGACGCTCGAGCAAGATCGACTGCTCGCTTTTGCCCACCACGTAAAGGGGCAGCTCGCCCTTGAGCTCAACGATTATACGACCGCGCGCGATGCCTTCACACGGGCGCTCGAGCTCGACTCCGCGGACGATGAAGCCAGGCTGCGACTCACCAAACTGTCGCACTAGTCAGCTGCACAAATGAGCGCTAGCCCCCAGAAATAGGCGGCTGCGGCGGGTTTTTTGTGCACGCGCGACCCAAAGACTACCGTGTCCAATGGGAGGTTTCTGCCCATGAAGAACACGGCTTTCGTGAGCCCCAAGCCAGTACTGCTCGTCGCCGCTGAATCGATCGCGCGAGCCACGGGTATGACCGTCACCGTGGCTGACGTGCTGCGTGCGCGCGCGCTCAAACACTACACCGAGGGTTTGCGGCAGTATCTGACGATTCGCCTCGGCAGCGCAGGCATGGGCGAGCACGCGTTAGAAGACTTGGCGAGGCGCCTGCAGTCTTGGTCTTCGGACGCGCTTTCAGAGAAGCCGGGACCACGCGCGCACCTGTATCGCCTCGCGCGCAGTGTCGCGGCGGACCTCAAGCAGCGCGCATCAGGGCTGCGGCAGGAGTTGTTTTGGATGTTGCCGGCGGGCAGCGGACATCATGACTATGTCGCCCAGTTGTCGCGCGTACGCCGCGAGCTCGATCCAGAGGATTCCGAGCTGCTCGAGCTGCGCTACGCACGCGAGCTATCTCCAGAAGAGCTCGCGTACGTGCTCGATCGCAACGTTGAAGACGTGATCACGGCCCTAGAGCGCGCCGCGTTGCGCGCAGCGAGCATCTTAGGCACGAGGCCGCCAAGCCGCTTGGGTGGCCTGCGGGGAGCCTTGCAGGAGGCGTTTGCGCTCAACCCCGTGCAGGGCGCCAGCTCGTCGAGTCGGGAGCGCAAGATGAACGCGCTGCCCCAGGGCACCGTGATCGGGGAGCGCTACTCAGTGCAGGAGCGCGTGGGCGAAGGCTCTTTCGGCGATGTCTATCGTGCGCTCGACACCGATGTGCCGGGCCATGTGGTCGCGCTGAAAATTTTGCATCGCGCGGCCAACAGCGAAGAGGCGCGTAAGAGTGCGCTCCGCGAGCTGCGTTTGATAGCGTCGGTGTTCCACCCATCGGTCGTCGACTTCAAGGATCACGGTTGGTATCGCGAACGGCTGTGGTTCGTGATGCCCTGGTACGATGGCGAGACGCTCGAAGACCGGATCAAGCGCGGGCCCCTATCGCGCGCTGAAGCCCAAGAGATCTTCGTGCCGTTGGCGCAAGCACTCGCCACCATGCACGCGGCAGGCATTCGGCATCAAGACGTGAAACCCGACAACATTTTCCTCGCGCGGATCGGCGAGGCGGCAAGTGAACGACAGCGCGTGCTGCCGGTATTGATCGACTTGGGGGTGGCTGCGAAAGAAGCGGAGATGATCGTGGCTGGCACGCCCCTGTACTTCCCGCCGGAAATCGCCGCTCAATACGCGCTCAAGCTCGAGCGCCCTGCCGTGACGACCAAGGCCGATGTGTTCTCGCTCGCACTCTCCCTGCGCAACGCGCTTGAACCTGAAACCCAGGAGCAAGTGCCCGGTACGGCCGTCGAGGCATTCATCTCTCATCGTGCGGATCATCCGCCGACTGGGCCCGAAGCAAGCGAGCTCAGGTATCTCGAACCTTACTTTGTCCGCTGGTTAGCGCGGGACGCTCAGCAACGTCCGAGCGCGCAGGAGATGGCCGAAGAGCTGCTCGTGCTCACGCGGCCCGAGCGTCAGCGTGAAAGGCGCCGCGCGATTGCCGGATGGGCGGCGCCGATTGCCGCCGGTGCGGTCGTGGCGATAAGCTCACTCAGCTATGTCACGTTGCTCGAGCGCGACGCGGCGACTGCGGCACGCCTGCGGGCCGATCGCACGCAAAGTAAGCTCGGCATCGTCAGTCAACGTAGCGCTGAGCTTCAGGAGTCTTACGCGCATAGTGAGCTCACGCGCCAGGAGCTCGGCGAAAAGCTCGCGGCACGCGCGCACGAGGTCAAACGTCTGGCTGCGCTTGTGATCGATGCCAAGCGTGAGACCGACGTCGCACGCGCACGCATCAATGAGCTCGTTGCCGAGGCCGACAGCGCTAAACGCGAGATCTTTACCGCTCAGCGCAAGTTGGAGAGTCAGGGCGCGCGCATGGTCGATCTCGAAGGCGAGCTGTTCAGCGCCCAGCAACGGCATGCGCTCAGCGAGTCCGAGTTGCGCGAGACGCGTGCGCGAGTGAGCTCGGCCGAGCAGGAGCTCGATGGCATGCGCGGACGCGCACGAGCGCTGCTGACGGAGCTGGATAGAGCGCGGGCAGAGGCCAGTCATCAGCTGACCCGGGCTGCCACGTTAGAGGAAACGCTCAGCTCATTGCAGCGTGATCGGGCCCGCGCGCAGCGTGACTTGGCTACCGAGCGACAA
>JBBSJC010000511.1:0-5957 GCA_038257655.1 Polyangiales bacterium
GCGGGTCAGTGGCTCGCGGGGCTCGGCGCCGCTGCATTCATCGTCGGATCGTGGTTCGTGGCGCTCGCCTGAGCGACGACCGTAAGCTCCGAGGGTACCCCTAGGCGACACCTGCGCCCGCGCCAGTACGAAGGCCCACCAAGCGAGACATCAGCGCGTCACATTTCGCAGCGGAGCAGCTCTGCCTGGGCAAGAAAGCGCGGAGCCGCCCGAAAGACGGTCGAAGGCGCGTTTTCTGAAATACGGCAAACGCCTCGTTCGTAAGGACGGACGAGACACAGAAAGGTCCCGGAAAATGGAACGCGCCAAGTACAAGTCAGCCAGCTCGAAGCTTATCCTCGCCCTCGTGGCGCTCTTCGTGTGCGGTGGGTGGGCGCTCCCGGGCTACGCAGACGCGCAGGCCTCGCAACAAGCGACAAGCGCCTCTGAAGAGGTCCTCGTGCCCCTCGCGCGGGCAGTGCTCGCTCAGCCGATGAATGGAAATCCTGAGGTTGAGGCCGATGCAGTTGTCCCCGTGCTGGCCGCACGCTGGTCGGCGGCCGACGAAGCGCAGCTCTGGCTATCCGCCAGCGATCCCAAGCTGGCAGCGGCCGGTCTGCTGGTTCTGCTCGCGGGTCTGTTTGCGGGAGCGGCCGTCGTTCGCGCCTATCGTAGCCGCAAAGCCCGCAGCGACGCCGACGACGGCAACAGTCATGTCAATCGTCCCAGCTACGTCTGATTCGAGCAGACAGAATGCTTAGGCCCGCCGCAAAACAATCAGATCGGATCGACGCCGATGCATCCCCGTCGCCAGCGCTGAAAATTCTTCAGATACAGCGTGTATCCTTGCGAATTTTCATCACCGCCGACGGGGCGCCTCGACGCCGATCCGACCTGATTCTTTTGTGCCAGGCGCTTAGTCATGGTTGGCACCACGCTATCTCTACCATCACTTAGTACCCGCACTGCCTCGCCTGGTCGCGCTTGGCTTGAGCAGCACCAGCTCCCGGAAGAATGAGGGCGGTACGGGATCCTTACCTTGTGCGTGCAGCACCAGATCGTCGATAACATCCGAGCCCCAGAACAGCTCATCGCCGAGCGCATAAGACGGAACGCCAAACACGCCGCGCCGAATGGCAACCTTGGTGTTGTCGCGCAGCCGCTGCTTGACGGCGTCGCTTTGCGCAGCTTCGAGCAAAGGTGCAGACGACAGACCGGCGCGCTCAATCGCGTCGCGCACCGCCTCAGGGTCCTCCAGTTGTGCGCGATGTTGCCAGGCGCTCGCAAACAGCTCGCGTGACAGCCGCAATCGCGCTTCCCCATCGTCGACTGCCGCACTGACTCTGAGCGCCAGTAGCGGATTGAATGGGTGAGTCGGCGGCAGTGCGAAAGGAAGCTGCAAGCGAGCTGCCCTGCGCACGACGTCCTTGAACATCAGCTCACGTTTGGACGGGATTTCCGCAGGCCCCTTGTGCCCGAAGTGATCGAGCAGCGCGGCAAAGAGGACGGGCACGGGCTCGACCACGACGTCGAGTTTTGACATGGCGGCGGCGAGGCGTCGACTCGCCAGATAGGCGTAGGGCGAGACGTAGTCGAAGTAGAAATGCAGCGTGCGCATCTCGACATCCTTAGCAGGCGTCGCGTGCGCTCGCCCTTCGCGCTCTGCACGCGGGAGATGGGTACGCTACTTCAACGAGTCGAGCACTCCGACGGGCACGCGGGCCACGCGGTTGCGCACGAGGTATCGCTCTAGCACTACTGATCCCAACTCGCGCGGGGCGGCGCAGCTGACCACAATACGACGTCTCAGCGCGGCCCGCCCTTGGCAACCGTAAAGTCATCATACCGCGCAAACACGGTCTGCGTCGGTGACCACGAGCTGTCTGATCCCCCAAAGAAGGTATGGAACATAAGGCTACCGATCTCGGTCGCCTCGCCAGCGCCGCCTCGGAACAAGACCCCTTCCCGCCGAGATACCGAGGCGCCGTTAAGAAACAGCTCCGCAAAACCATCGCGTTCACCAGGCGTATTGACGCGCACGTGAAGCGCTACGTCGTGCCAGGTACCGACCGCGAATTGGCCATCACCTTCCACATCGTCCCCGCAGCGCTCCTCTCGCTCCTGATGGTAAAGGTAGATGACGGCGCGCCCCTCGCGACGCCACATCAATCGACTAGACCAACCGTCAGGCACGCTATCGGTGCAGCCGGTGGTCGGCTCCTTGGGCCCGAGGCCGGGGAGCTTGCCGCCTTTGACGAACTGAAAACCTTCTTCGAACAAGAGGCGATAGGTCAGCGTGTACTCGGTGCCGGGAGGGAGGGATATGTTGCGCGTAATGCGCGGCGAGCCACGTGGATCGGGCTCGTACGCGACCCGCACGCATTTGCCCTGAGCCCCGCAATCGACGATCTCCGTGAAGTCTCGACCAAGCCAAGGCTCGCTGAGGGACTCGTCTTCGAAGTCTTCCGCGAACACGGCATCTTTGGGCACCATCGTGGGCCCGCCGGCCTCAGGGAGTGGCTGGACGTCGGCGTCCGCGCGCCCTCCTGCGGTTCCGGCCTCCGGCGTGCTCGCGTCGCCCTGGCCAGGGGCGGGTGCGTCCGTTGCTGCGTCCGGCATTTGCGGGCTGCTGGGAGCCCCGCTAGCGGCATCCTGCGCGCCAACGGGCTCTTCGTCCGTAACGTCAGGGCCTTCGCTTTCGCCAGCGCCTTGCGAGGTGCAAGCCATGATACCGGCCAACGTAAGACACACGAATGTAAGCGCTCGCATACTCCTCCTCTCAAACGCTTGGATTTCATGGCGGATTCAAGCCGTTCGGTGCTCTAGGTGCGGGACGGTGACCCGCCGCGATAGTAAGGTCTCGGCCGCGCGCACGTGACGCTTGGCCGTGGATTCACTGATGTCCATCGCCATGGCGATCTCTGCCATGGTTCGCTCCTCGACCTTGTTCAGTACAAAGGCGATCTGAACATCCCGCGGCAACTCCGCAAGCAGCTCACAGAGTCCTGTCAGCTCGGCCGCGACGTCAGGAGCAGTAGCCTGCTTGGATGGCAGCATTTCGAAGTCTGCCTCATTCGAGCGCGCAAAACCGAGCTGCCCATACGAACGCCGCTGACGAATCCAAGCGCGGGCTTTATGGACCACAATCGTGGCCAGCCATGCGCCGAAGACGCTTGGGTCGCGAAGCTGCGCGACTGACTCAAACGCCGTGATAAATGCCTCCTGGATCACATCCTCGGCCTCGTTGCTGTCGAGCATGCGTCGCGCCAGCCGACGCGCCCTCGCCACGTGACGCAGGTAGAGCCCGGACTTCGCACTTTTGCTGCCGGAGCGCGCGCGCTCGACGAGTAGCGCATCGTGATCGAGCGCGATCACGGTGACATCGGAGGTGGGATTGTCCACGCTCGACAGTGCGTCAAGCATCGGGGGAAGTGCGTAGGCCATGTTTGGGCTCCTCTTTGGATGAGTCCCGTATGGCGCTTCGAAAAGGCTCACCCCCCGCGCGAATTCTCGCAGGCAAGGGCTGGGGGGGCTGTTGGCTCGCGGCATCAGCGCTTGTGCGACGCGAAAAGGAAGGGTGCCATAGAACCTGCACTTGCGTCGGCACAGCGGCTAGCCGGAGGATAGGGAGTGGGCTGCGACTTTTCCGATGGTCATGTCTCCTTGTCGATCTGCGGACGGGTGATGGTTGGGCTATGGCGTGCGCCCTTTTCCCATGTGCGTTTGACAAAGCTGCGCCAGCTAGCGAGTCAGATGCGCGCGCGCGAAAGCGGCGCACTGGGCATGATCGCGGTGTTTGAATCAGATGCGATTCAGCTGTCGGTACTTTCGGACGAAGCGCTGCGCCGTGATGCGGCGCGTCTGCAGTCCGAGTTCGCCGAGGCCTTCACCGGCGGTCAGAGCATTGTGCTCGAAGGAAGCGGTTTTGCTGTCGCCGCCCTGCGCGCGACGGCCATCGCTGTGCAAGCGGTGTCACGTCTCGGCGCCCAGCACGTTTTCCACCGTGATGCGCAGGCTGGCGTTCGTTTCCTTGCGGACCGCATGCGTCTGAAGCCAGCCGAAGCGCAGCAGATTCACGCACAGTTAAGCGGGATGCGCGCGCTCACTCCGTAATTGGTTCGACTGCAAGGTAGCGAAGCGCACGGTGCGCGGCGCTTTCGAAACCGGCACCCGCTGGATCATGATGATGGGCTCTGCCGGCGCAGTCACCAGGTCCCGATAGCGCTCGTCGCCCGGTTGAGGGTCTGCCAATTCACGTCGCAGTGCGGCCGACCAGAAGCGCGCCGCCGAAGGCAAATCCTCGGTTTTGCAGTCGATGACAAAGGTAGAGAGCTTAGATGTGTGCATAGGTCAAACTTGCACGCATGCCACGAAGCGACCTCACACGCGAGAGGCAAGACGCGCGCACCGCGTAACCGCGCGCACCGCACAACCGTGCCAGCACGGGGCATCGAGCCCCCTAGCGCAGGCAGGCCTTGATCGTGCGATTAGCGGTGTAGGACGATCATGGGAGCATCGAGAAAAGTAGTCGTTCTCACCGAGCGAAGCTGGCGACAGCCAGCGCACCCCCCATGTGCCGGTTCAACCAAGCTCCGGGCAGATTGCGCGTGCAGCTTGCTTCCGGCCTTGGGTACAATTCTCGTGAGCGCATCGGAGCGCATCGAGGACGCCCGAGCTGATATCCGACGTGAGGACTGCGTGTCGAGTTCCAAAGCCATTGAGGTGTCATTCGTAAGGAAGCCGCTGATCGTGGTCCGCTTTGTAGGCTCCCCCACGGACGCCGAGTTCCGGGAGTACTTGGCCCTACTCGAACGCAATCTGCAGGACTCGATCGCCCGCGGCGCGACGACCGCGATCGCGATCGATGCCACGGCTCAACCCAACGCGATCAGCGCCGCGCAGCGTCGGACGCAGGCCGACTGGATACGCTCCCACTACCACTCCTTGGCAACCGCGTGTGTCGGTACCGCGTTCGTGGCTCCGACTGCCATCCTGCGAGGCATCATCACCGCGGTGTTTTGGATGCAGCGCCTACCTTACCCTTACGCGGTGGTGGCCACGCTTTCCGAAGCCGAAGCATGGTGCGCAGGACAGTTGGCGGCGACCCCCAAGAGCATGGCACCGCCACGGCGCATCAGTGGCGTTTAGCCCGAGTGACTCAGCCCGCGCAGCAGATCCGCCAGCGCAGACATAACAGGCGTGTTCACACCCAGGGCCGCACCCCGGGCGACCACCGCGCCTTGCAAAATATCGACCTCAGTACTGCGACCAGCGCGCACGTCTTGCAACATGGAAGGCTCCGTATCGGCAAAATCGCTGCGCGTGACGGCCATCATCATGTCGGCTACCGCCTCGGGTAGGGTGCACCCTTCTGCCCGTGCCACCGCGACCACCTCAGCCATCGCTTTGCGAACGAGCGGCTCGAGCGCGTCTGCCACGTATCCTGCGCGCTGCCGGGTAAGAGCACACACGGCGTTGAAGGGCGCATTCCATACCATCTTCTGCCAAAGCATGGTGCGTGCGTCTTCTGCCTGACGCACGGGAAGACCCGCCCGCGAGAACACATCAGTAAGCCTTGCGATGATGGTATCTTGTCCCGGCCGAAACGCTGCAAGACCCACCTGCGCAGCCCCATGCAGGTATACCTTTCCACTCTCGACTAGACCGCTCGACATATACGCCACCGATGCGATCACGCGTTGTGCTCCCACGAAGCGCGCACACTGCTCTTCGGAGTCAAGACCGTTGAGCATAGGCAGCACCACACCATTCGGATCAAGGAAGCGATAGAGCTCGGCGGCCACGCTCTCGAGCGCTGTCTGCTTGACACAGATCAGCACGACATCGAAAGGACCGCGGCAATCCTCGAGCGTCGATACCCGCAACGGTCCCGTGCTCACCTGCTCATCTTTGAGCTGCAGCGTCAGGCCGCGTTCTGAAAGGGCTCGCCCATGCTCACCGCGCGCTACGAAAGAAAC
>JBBSJC010000512.1:0-5954 GCA_038257655.1 Polyangiales bacterium
GGCGGGCCCTAAGTTCGCAAGTCCGCGACCATCACGCGTGCGGCGCTTTGTGCCCACAGATCGCTGCGCAGCGCCTTCATGTTGACCAGACAGCCCTGCACGACCAGCGCAAGACAACGCGCGCGATCCGTAAGGTCCAGCTGCGCGCGCAATTGCCCGCGCTCCTCTGCGCGTGTCAGCGCTGCAAAAAAAGCGTGTTCCACACGCTCGCACTGACGCTTGATGTACGTGTTGGTGGCGCGATCGTGGGAGGCCTGCTCCACGGCGGTGTTCACGAGCAGACAGCCACGCTTGTTCAAGTTGCTATCGGCCCACTGGCAGAGGTTGGCGAAGTAATGCTCGATGGCTTCGATGCCGAGCTCACTGCCCTCGAGCTCTGTGAGGGAACGCGCAAAGACCTGCTCGGTGTAACGTTCGAGCGAGCGCAAAAACAGCCCACGTTTATCGCCGAAGCTGTCGTAAAGGCTGTAGCGATTGATGCCCAGCGTCTCGACCAAATCCTGAATTGAAGTGGCTTCGTAACCCTTTTGCCAAAACAGCCGCATGGCTTGGTCAAGTATCTTGTCGGGGTCAAATTGCTTAGGGCGGGCCATGGCTGTCTGTAGCTTGTCCAATCCGGTCTGACTGCACAACTGCAATCATCCCGCAGGGCGTTGACGTTCTTCCGATTAGTAGGGATAACCAACTGATCGTTCTGAAATAATAATCGTCGTGAGGCTTTATGTCGGTGCAAAAGATTGCGATCGTGCTTGCTCTTCTAGGCTGTGCAGCCTGCAGTGATGACTCGTCACCACGAGATACGGACACCGATCCGATTTCTGGCGGAGAAACCGCAGGCGATGCCACAAGCGGCGATGCCGACGACGTAGACGGCTCGGCGCCGGGCGGCGATAACTGCGCTGCGACAGCCGGCGGTGCGACAGCGGGTGGTGGGACTGGCGATGGCGATTCAGGCACCAAACCACCGCCGAGTGAAGGCGGCGCGCCTAAGCTACCAGCAGTGACGGGCACGTGTCCGACGTTCAAGGCGGGAGTCTTACCGTTCATGGCCGGGGGCGAGGCGCGCACGGCGCGGATCTGGATCGACGAAAAGGCCGCCAAGGACAAGGACGGTCCAGTGGTGTTCTACTGGCATGGCACGGGCAGCAGCCCTGCAGAGGCGGAGTATGGACTCGACAGCGGTATTGCGACCATCACCGCGCTCGGTGGCATCGTGGTCGGCGCGATCGCCACGAACGGCGGTGGTTACCCGTGGCTAATGGAAACGGAATCAACCTTCAAGCTCGTCGACGAGATCGTGGCCTGCGCTGAGCAGGAAATCGGCATAGACGAACGTCACATTCACTCGGTGGGCATGAGTGCTGGGGGACTGTTTACCAGCGCGCTCAGCTTTGCGCGCTCTAACCTGCTCGCCAGCGTCGCTGTCTACTCGGGCGGCGGGAAGGGAATGTTTGCCGAATCGAAGAACAAGTTTCCTGCCTTGGTATTCTTTGGGGGCACTGGAGATATCTTCCAGCGAAACGGTCAGGTGCTGGCCGACTTCGCGATGCTGACCTCCGAATATGTGAAGATCATGCGCGACGCTGGGCACTTTACGATCGTGTGCGATCACGGAGGTGCGCACTCCATTCCACCGACGGGTATTCCTGCTGTCGTTCCATTCTTCCTCGCCCATCCTTACGGTCTTCAGCCATCGCCTTATGAGGCTGCGTTCCCGGCGGGCCTGCCTGCGTACTGCAAGAAGTCATAGCCCCTCACCCTCCCCTCACCCCGCGCAGCGGATCAGATGCTCCAGCCGCTCCGTCGCCTCTAGCCGCGCTTCACGATACTCAGGCGATGCCAACACGCTCGCTTGAAAGTCCCCGGCCTTACCAACGCGCTTGCCGCACACGAACATGGTGTGGATCGCTTGCGTGGTATCGCCGTAAGCCAGCGCGCGCACTAAGTCGCTCTCCGGCCAGAACGCGGGATGGTCGGTATCCCAGGCGATAAGGTTTGCTAAGCAGCCCACTTCGATCGCGCCCGCGCGAAAGCCTGGGTGGGCTTCGCCAGGTAGCTCCCATGCTCTCTCGAGGAGCGCACTTGGGGCGGCGTGGGCGGCAAAGCGTGAGTGGGCGTCGTCGCGTTCGCGTTGGGCTCGCTCTGCGCGGGCCAGATCTCCATGGCTAAAGAAGTCTCGGTAGCTTTCGCTGCTCGTCACTCCCGCCTTCGGTAAGGCGGCGGCGAGGCGCAGCTCCTTTTGTAGGTTCATACTGTCGTTGCTCGCGGCGCAATCGGTGGCGACGACCCAGGACATGCCGAGCTCGGACCAGGCGAGCACCGGGGCAGTGAAGCCGAACACTAACTGCGAGAACGGGCAGAGCGCGAGTGTGTGACGGGCCGGATCGAGCAGACGCAGATCAGGGGCGCTTGCATAGAGGGCGTGCGCCAAAAGCAATGCGGGCGCTTCGCTGAGCACGCCGAGGCGATCGAGCCACGCCATGGGGGAGCAGCCTTCGCGTTCGGTCACGCGCCGTAGCTCCTCGATCGATTGCGCCAGATGCATGTGGATCGGCAGCCCATGGGATTGCGCCAGACTTAGCGCCTTACCCATCAAGTCGGAGCTGACGGTGTCGGTAGCGTGCGGGCCCACGGCGGCAAAGATGCCCTTGGCACGCAGCTCAGTTTGGGTGGCGAGCGCTGCGGTCTCAGCCAGGGCTTTTTCGAAGACACCTTTGCCGGGGCCCGAAAGGTCTTGCAAGGTCGGTGCGACCACGCCCGAAAGGCCGGTCTCTAGCAGCGCATCCACGACGGCACGGCCGTGATAGTAGTGATCCCATACCAGGCCCACGCCGTGCAGTAGCGACTCATAGGCACCCATGCGCGTGAAGGCGCGCACGTCACCTTCGTTCAGCAGCTGCTCGTAGCGAAAAAATAGGTTCTCGACCAGGTTGCCCTGCAGCGCGACTTGAGCTCCGCGCAAGAACGACAGCGCCAGGTGGGTATGTGCGTTTACGAAGGCCGGTGTGATCAGATGATCGCCCAGATCGTGAACCGTGCGCCCGGCGGGCAGCTCCTGGCTGCGCAGACGCTCGAAACTGGCCGCATCCATCGCATCCACGGCGACGATTTGAGATCCTACTATCTCCAGACTGGCAGGGGTCACGCTGCGCAGATTGCCGCGACCGAGCAGTACCCGCCTGGATCGAATGCACGTGCTCATTCCACGATTGTACCTGTTGACGATCGCAGGCGGGGACTGCATCGTGCCCGCGAGCATTCCGGAGGTTTGTGATGTCTATTCCTGAGCTTGTAGCCGTGGCCGATGTGCAAAGCGCCCTGCGCGATCAGCGCTTTGATGCGCTCGTGGTCGTTTCATCGGGCCTGGTGACGGGCGTGGCGGCCGTGGACGCAGCAGTCAGCAGGGTGCAAGCCCTCGATGCACGCATCGGCCGAGACGTGCTCTTGCTGAACGCGACGGACGTGCCCGGGCAGCGTCTTATTTTTGCGCCTACCGGGCCGCTAACACGCGAGATGGATGACGTGCGACGTGTGGGTGATGCAGCGCGGGCAGGCGTGTGTCGCGCACGTGACGCGGGCGCCACCTCACCGCTGCTCCTCGTGTGCGGAGTGGAGGCGAAGGGGCGTTATACGGGTCGTGATGAGGTCGCCCTGCTCGGTGCGCTTTCGGGCCTATGGGCGCCGCTCGAGGCCCGTGAGGCGCGCGGCGAAGCGGCGATGGAGCCGGTGAAGATGCTGGGCATCGTAGGCGCCCAGGCTGCGAACACGGCGCGCATTGGCCGCGCGATCGAGCTCGGTAGACGTCTTGCGCGCGACCTATGCGGCACCGAGCCTGAACGCATGCGTCCCGAAGCGTTTGCCGCCACCTGTGTCGATGCGTTTCTCGATACGGCGGTGTCCGTGCGCGTGATCGAAGAGCTCGACACCCTGAGTTACCAGTACCCCTTGCTGATGGGGGTGGCGCGCGCCTCACTTGCGGTCGATCGCCACCGCCCGCGGGTGGTGCACCTCGAGTACGTCGGTAAGGGCCCGATCGAGCGCACGATCTTTCTCGCCGGCAAAGGCGTCACCTACGACACCGGTGGTGCCGATCTAAAGACCGGCGGACACATGGCCGGCATGAGTCGCGATAAGGGCGGCGCCGCTGCGGTCGCGGGCATGCTGCGAACCTTAGCCGAGCTCAAACCTGAGGGTGTGCGCGTGGTCGGTTTACTCGGCGTCGTGCGCAACAGCGTGGGTGCCGACGCCTATGTCACCGACGAAATCATCACCAGCCACGCCGGCGTGCGCGTGCGCATCGGCAATACCGACGCCGAAGGGCGCTTGGTCTTGGCCGACTTACTATCCCACTTGCGCGTCTATGCACTCGATGCGACCAACCCGCACCTCCTTTCGGTGGCGACGTTGACCGGACACTCCGCGCGGGCGGTCGGGCCTTATTCAATTCTGATCGAAAACGGTGCGGCACGCGAAAAGCAAGTAGCTGCAGCCTTGGATGCTATCGGTGAGCGTTGGGGCGATGTATTTGAGACCTCGCGCATGCGGCGCGAAGACTACGACGTGATTCAGCCCAAGACCGCGTCAGACGATGTCCTCTCCTACAACAACCTGCCCTCGACCGGCACAGCCCGCGGTCATCAGTTTCCAGCCGCATTCTTGACGGTGGCCTCCGGCCTCGACAAACACAGCGTCGACTCGAGTCTACCCTTACCGTTTACCCATATCGACATCGGCGGCAGCGGCGTCGAGGGCGGCGATTGGCAACACGGTCGCCCCACCGCCGCACCGGTGACAGCGCTCAGCGTCTGGGCTGCAAAGCTTCCGTGAGCTGCGGTTTGAGCTGAAGCGCCGTGATCGTAGGCATGCGCCTAGCCTTGAGCCAGCCAAAGCCACGGCCGCGGCGCTCGATGATCTTGGCCGCTGCGATTCGGCCATCCTTTGGCAAGAGCGCGGTGAAAGGCGCATCGAGATCAAAGGTAAGCTGCACGCTACAGAGCTCTGCGCGCGTCTGCAGTGGCCTGACCTCCTCAAAAACCAACCGATTGATGCTCGGTCCGCGACTGGGGGGGACCTGCAGGTAGTGGGGTTGCTCGCCTTCGGGACCCACGATCTCAGCAGCGAGCTTTCGCTCGCGTTCGTGCTCGGGTTCGCGTTCGAAGGCTATGCCCTGACGCGTCACCTCCATCCGCAGCTCGGTGCGACCACGATGGACGACCTGGGCCTGTACCCCCTTTTCGTCGCTCGTGTAGCTCATGCTGTGCGCCAGATGCTTGGGGTAACCAACCAAGCGGCCAAGCTTGTACCCAAGGTAGGAATCGATCGGCCAGTACAAGCCGAGCCAGCCCTCGTTGTCACCATGGCGGCAAGCGATGTTGAACGAGGCTTCGCGCCAGCCAGGCGTCGCGTGCAAAAATTCGACCTGCACACGCGGCTTGCTCGGCATCGTGAGCCCCGCGGGCAGTAGTTTCTCATAAACAGTAAGGTTGGTCGGCTCAAAGACCGCCTTGATCATGTGCGTGTGCCCCAGGGGCAATGGGAAGGATACCTTCGCCCCCAGCTTTGCATGCCAGTGGTCCTTCCAGCGCTGAAGCATGTTGCGCTCGTGGTTAACAGCGGTCATCGCGGGCCTTCTCCTTGGCTCTCATGGCTATGTACTACTGTTACTACTGTTACTGCTGTTTACCCCAGATGCACCAAGTGTCAGGGCGCTGGTGCGTTCAGGACACTGTCTAAGCGTGACAACATGCAGAGTATGGTGGCGAGCGAGTATCGGATGTCGTTGGCTTGTCGATACTCATTTCATGCTTTCGGCTAGCGCTGTGCCGGGTGTTTAGGCATCGCGCGCCAATAACTGATCCGGATCGGCGTCGAGGCGCCCCGTCGTCGGTGATGAAAATTCGCAAGGATACTCCCCGTATCTGGAGAATTTTCATCACCGACGACGGGGATGCACC
>JBBSJC010000513.1:0-5946 GCA_038257655.1 Polyangiales bacterium
CATACCAAGGTATCGACCAGGGCCGACCGAAGTTGCTCCCGTCGCCGTCGCCGTCGCCGTCAAGGCTCACGACCAGGACAACGCTCACGCCCACGTGGAGAAAACGTCCTGGCAGCCCTAGTGATCACCTACTTCTGGGGACCTGTACTTAGGGCCACGGTCCTTAGGCGAGCTGGGTGCCGCTCGCTACCTCAGCTACTCCAGCGGTGGCTCGAGCAGCACGCCGTCTTCAAAGGCAAAAAAGCGCGAGCACAACGAACCGGGCAGGATCGGGGCGTGCGAGCGGCGCGCCTCGCAGCTGATCAGCAGCGGCATGCCCCGCAGCTCCAAGGCGGCGTGATAGGTGTGCAGCTCGTCGCCATAGGGCAGGCGAAATCTTCGTACGATGCAGCGGGCGGGAAAGCCGTCGACCATGCAATCAAGCTCGCGCTCGAGGGCGAGCGTGGCGTTTGCGCGCTGGGCGAGCAGCGCCTTTGATGCAGACGGCAGTTGCGCGCTCGCGGCGAGGATATGCATTTGCACGTGACCTTCGGGGCAGTCGACATCGAACAAACCGAGCTCGTCGCACTGACTGGGTAACAGCACCTCACGACCTGCCACATCGAAGGCGATCGAGCGCCGGGCGTCCGATTGCGCGAGCACGCTCGGCCATTCACCGCGCAGTAAGCCTTGCGCGATGAAAGACTCGAGCAACGAGCGGCAGCGCTTGGGGTCGATCAAGCGCTTTTGCGCAAAGCATTGCACCTCGACCGAATCGCTGCTGCCTGCGCCTGCCATCGGGAGCACGGTGGCAAGGCTGGAGACGATCGGTTGCTCGCCCGGCCCGTAGCTTACCGAGATCGTCTCCCACTCCTTACCGTTGATCAGCAAGCTGCGCGTCTGCACTTCTTGGCCGAGGCTGCTGAGCTCGGCGCGCATGCTCTGCAGCGTGACTTCGGGCGAGGCGGGCCGAGAGATGAAGAGCAGCTCTGCGCCCGGACAACTGGCGCCGCGTACGTAGCGGCCAAAGCTTGTGGTCTCGCACTCTTTGACCGGATTGAAGCTGGCTGCGACCACGAACGCATGCTCTTTGACCGGCGGTGGCGCGCTGCTGCCGCAGGCCCAGCACGCGAGCATCGCCCAGCATACGAGCATCGCCCGCAGCACAAAGACCCTTCGGTTGTCGCTCAAGCCCGCCCTCCGCTGTGATCAGAGCGCTGATTGCGGGCCGCGGTCAAGTGCGGGGTTGGCACGATCCCACTCCGCTCCTAGGATGCGTGTGTTGTCATGGGTTTTTGCATCGTACATGCCGCAGATCTGCATATCGATAGCCCGCTGCGCGGCTTATCTCGCTACGAGGGCGCACCCGTGGCGGAGCTACGCGGTGCGACCCGGCGCGCGCTCGAAAATCTGATCTCCCTATGCCTGGAGGAGCAAGCCAAGTTGCTGCTGCTTGCGGGGGACCTGTACGACGGCGAGTGGCGCGATTATTCGACCGGCTTGTTTCTGTCCGCTCAGCTTGCGCGCCTGCGCGAAGTGGGCACCCAGGTGGTGTGGATCCGCGGCAATCATGATGCCCAGAGTCGGCTTACAAAACATTTGGACCTGGGCGAGCACGCTTTTGAGCTCGGCGTTCGAGCGCCCGAAACGCGCAGCTTCGAGGCGTTTGGCGTGGCGGTACACGGCCAGGGTTTTGCGAGCGCCGCCGTCACCGATGATCTGAGCGCGGGTTATCCAGCGCCGATCGCCGGCATGTTCAACATCGGTCTGCTCCACACCGCGCTTTCAGGCCGCACAGGTCACGCGCCCTATGCGCCGTGCGACGTGCGCGCGCTACAGAACAAGGGCTACGACTACTGGGCCCTCGGCCACGTGCATGCGCGCGAAGTGGTCAGTGAAACGCCCTACATCGTGTTTCCCGGCAATCTGCAAGGTCGGCACATGCGCGAGCTCGGCCCCAAGGGTGCGACGCTTATCCACATCCACGACGGTGCCGTGAGCAAGCTCGAGCATCGCGCGCTCGATGTGGTGCGCTTTGATCACGCGCGCATCGATGGCAGCGCGGCCAGCCAGACCGATGACATCGTCGCCCTGTGCAAGCGCGCCATGGTCGCGGCCGTGGCGCAAGCGGGCTCGCGTTTGTGTGCGCTGCGCATCACGGTGGCCGGCTCAAGCCGCGCCCACGCGGCGCTGATGCGCGACCCAGAGCGAGTGCGCGCGGCGATTCAGGCGCGGGCCCACGAAGTGAGTGGCGGGGATGTGTGGGTCGAAGAGATCACGTTCTCGACGCAGCTGCCACTCGACCTTACTGTCTTGTCCGAGCGCGACGATGCGCTAGGTCAGCTTGTGCGCTCGCTGTCGGCCCTGCGTGAGGACCCGGCGCTGCTCGGCAGCCTGTGTGACGAAATCCGCGAGCTCGAAGCAAGCTTACCCCACGAAGTGCGCGAGCTTGAGCTCGGGATCGACCTGAGTAATGCCGAGCAGGCGCGCGCGCTGATAAGCTCTGTGGAGCAGCTTTTGTTGCCGCGCTTGCTCGATGAGGTGCCGTGAGAATCGAGCAACTCGACCTGCTGGCGTTCGGGCCCTTTTCAGGCACGCGTCTGGACTTCAGTACGGCACCGCGCGCCCTGCAGCTCGTGTATGGTCCGAACGAAGCGGGTAAGAGCACGACCCTGCGCGCGCTCGTGGCGCTTTTGTACGGCATCCCGGAGCGGACGAGTGATGCGCATCTGCACGAGATGGGAAAGCTGCGCTTGGGCGCGCGCTTGAGCGCTCCAGACGGCACGCGCCTGTCGATCGTAAGGCGTAAGGGTCGCAAGCAGACGTTGCTAGATGAGCGAGAGCGCCCACTTGACGAGAACGTCGTGCGCGCGCTGTTGGGCGGGCTCGACGAGAACCTGTACCGGCAGATGTTCGGCCTTGACCACGAACGGTTGCGCCTCGGTGCGGAAGCTTTGCTGCAAGGTGGCGGAGGCTTGGGCGAAGGCTTGTTCGATGCCGGCACCGGCGCGCGTTCGATCCATGCCGCACTGACCAGCCTCAAGGACGAAGCCGACGCCCTGTATCGCCCCAAAGGCCAACGTAAGCTCAATGTGGCGCTTTCGCTGCTGCGCGAACGACAGCGCGAGCGTAAGGACGCCATGCTTTCGCCGCAGGCGTTCGAAGAGCAGAAGCGTGCCCTAAACGATGCGGAGACGATACGCGAAGACAAACGCCGCCTCCAAACCGCCCTGTTGAGCGAGCAAACGAGGCTTGAGCGCGCCTTGCGTGCCTTACCTTTGCTCGCCCGGCGCGATCAGTTGAATGCGCAACGCACCGAGCTTGGCGACGTGGTGCAAGTGTCGAGCGAGGTGCTGACGCAGGCCAAGGAGATCGAGCGGGAGCGCACGCAACTTGCGGCCGAGGCGTCGCGCTTGAACGCTCAGCGCAACGAAGCGCACAGCATGCAAAGCGCGCTGCCGCTCGAGCAGGCAGCGATCAGCAGCGAGCTGTCGCGCGAGCTGACCGAGCGCCTGGGCAACCAGCGCACAGCCGAGCGCGAGCTGCCGCGCTTGCGAGGAGAGCTCAGTCTGGTGCTGCGCGATGAGGCTTCGATTCGCGCGCGCATGGGGCAGGCGCTCGAGGGCTCGCAACAGCTCGATGTCACACGGCGTGCGCGTTTGCGTAAGGCGGCCGAGGAGCTGCGCGGGCTCGACGCTGAGCTGACACGTACGCGCATGGAACATGCGGCCGCGGTCAAGCATCACGGGCTCGTCATGGGGCGGGTGTCGGCTTTGGGTAAGCCGGTGGCGATCGAGCTTTTGCGTAGTCGTCTGCAATCTCAAGAGCATGCCCATTTCGAGGCTGAAATCAGTCGACTCTCTGCGCAGCTTGCCCGGCAACGGGCCAGCATCGAGCGCGGGCTTGCGCAGCTTGGCCTGAGCCATTCGACCGCTGAGCTTTCGCGCCTGAGCTTGCCTGGTAGTGCGGAAGCCGACGCCCTCAACGACAGGCTCGAGGCGCTGCAGCGACGTCGTCTAGAGCTGACAGCCAAGGCTCAGGCGGCAGAGGGCGTGAGCGCAGCGCTACAGCATGAGATCGCGTTGTTGAGCGCCGAAGGCGAGCCGGTTACCGAGGACGATCTGTCCGAAGCGCGCAGCGTGCGCGAGCGATTCTGGAGCCTCCTGGCGGCGGATTTGCGTACGGGCACGCCGCCGGTGGCGCCAGATCGTCTGCGCGCCTTTGAAGCCGCGCAGCGCTCGAGCGATCGCGTGGTCGATCGCTTGCGCTCGGAAAGTGGACGCTCAGGTCTGCTCGCCCAACAGCGCGCGCGTCTTCGTACGGTCGAGCAAGAACAGGCGGCGCTAAGCGCTGCGCAAACTGCGCTCGAGCACGAGCACAGCGAGCAGCAGGCGCGCTTTGGGGCGCTCTGGCAGCCGACCGGCCTTGCGCAGCGCGCCCCGCGTGACGTGACGGCCGCCCGCGAGCGTCTGCGTGCCTTGATTCAGCTCGCCGAAGAACACGAGCAGACCGCGGCCGAGCGCGAGCGTTTGCAGACGGCGCAACGGGCATGGCTCGCTGAACTGTCAACTATCGTGGAAAGTCTGTCTGGAGCGGGTCGCGAGGCTACTCCTAGTGCCGGTAGCGAAGCTATCCACCGCGTGGCTGAAGCGGAGCAGTATCTGGCTCGGGAGAGCGCGCGCGATGCCGAGCGTAAGGCGCTGCTCAGCGAGCTTCGTGCGGCCGAGCGCGCCCTGGATGGGCACCAGACGCAGCTATCGAGCCTCGAGCAGCGTGGCGTGGTGCTGCGTGCGGAGCTCGAGCCCGAGCTGCTTGCGATAGGTCTCGATTCACAGCTGAGCGCGCACGAAGCCTTGGCCTGCCTGCACGAGCTGTCACAGCTGGAAGCGCGCGAGCGTGAGCGCGAACGGCTCGAACGAGACATCGCCAGCCTCGAAGCCGAGTCAGCCGCATTTGCCCGCGACGTGCAGGAGATCGCGAGCGTGCACTTGCCCGGTTCGGCTCAGCTGCCTTTGTCTGAGTTGGTGGCGAGTCTGAGCGAGCGAGCTCAGCGTGCCCGCGATCTGACGAGGGATAGGGAGCGGCTAGCTCAAGAGGTCGAGTCGCTTGGTACCTTACTGTCCGGTGTGCAGGGTAAGCTCGATAGTTACGAGCAGGCGCTCAAGGCCTTACTTTCTAGCTTTCAGGTGCCGGACCTTCCGACGCTCGTCGCACTCGAGCACAAACATACCCGTGCGCGCGAGTTGCTCGAGAGCCGCGAAAAGCTCGATGCGGATCTGCTCATGCACGGCGCCGGCGCAAGCCTCAGCGAGCTGATTGCGCTCGCCGCGCAGGTCGAGCCGAGTGCGGCGCGGGCACGGCTGCACGAGATCTCGTCCGCGCGTGAGGCATTGGACGAGCAGATGCGCGATGCGGACCAGGAGATCGGCAGAGTGAGCGCGGGCCTTGAAAGGCTCAAGCAGTCAAGCGGCGCCAGCGAGTCCGCAGAAGAGGTGGAAAGTGCGCTTTCCAACGTGCAGCAGCTGGTGCGGCGCTTCGTCGAAGTGCGGCTTGCGCTGTCGATTCTCACGCGCGAAATCGAGCGCTACCGCGATGCCCATCAAGGGCCGGTGCTGTCACGTGCCGCGCTGTTGTTCCCGCGGCTTACGCTCGGTCGCTATATCGGGCTCGAGGTCGACTACGCGGACGACGACATGCCGCGTCTGTGTGCCCTGCGTGATGATTCGGTGCGCGTACATGTGGACGGTCTGAGTGATGGCACGCGCGATCAGCTCTACCTCTCGCTACGCATCGCCAGTATCGAACGCTTTCTTGAGCGCAATCCCGCGCTGCCGATCGTGCTCGATGACATTCTTGTGCACTTTGATGATGCGCGCAGCGAAGCTGCTTTGCGCGTGCTTGGTGAGCTGGCAGCGCGGACGCAGGTGCTGTTTTTCACGCACCATGCGCGCATCGTCGAGCTTGCCC
>JBBSJC010000514.1:0-5929 GCA_038257655.1 Polyangiales bacterium
TCTCGTGCCCTTCGGCTCGATCGGCATGACCCTGTTCACACTCGATCTGTATTGGGTCGGCAGCCCCGCCCTGACACCGGCCGTACCCTACGACCTAGTCGGCTTTCTCCAGCAGCCAAGCTCGTTTCGCATCTTGAACGACCTGTTCGGGATCGCAGCCTTCGGCGGCTTCTTTACGGTGCCGCTCTATACGTTGATCCAACAGCGATCGGAGCCGTCCGAACGCTCTCGGGTGATCGCGGGCAACAACATCCTCAACGCCCTGTTCATGGTGCTCGGGGCAGGCTTGCTGGCCGGCCTGTTCAGCACCGGCATGCCCGTGCACACGGTGTTTTTGGCGCTCGCGATCTTGAGTGCCGCAGTCGCCTTCTACATCTATTCGCTTTTGCCCGAATTCTTGCTGCGTTTCTATGCCTGGATTCTGAGCCGCAGTCTCTATCGACTCGAAGTGCATGGGCACGAAAACATCCCAGAAACAGGGCCCGCGGTGCTCGTATGCAATCACGTCGCATTCATCGACTGGTTGATCGTAGCGGGCTCGGTAAGGCGGCCGGTACGCTTTGTGATGGACCATCGCATCGCAAGCATGCCGGTCCTCGCCACCTTATTTCGGCAAGGTAAGATCATCCCGATCGCGCCCGAGCATGAGAACAAGGAGATCATGGAAAGCGCCTTTGCGAAGATCGCAGAGGAGCTGCGCAATGGTGAGCTCGTCTGCATCTACCCGGAGGGTAAGATCACCCACACTGGCCAAATGAATCCATTCAAGGCCGGCATCGAACGCATTATTCGCGAGACGCCAGTGCCGGTGCTGCCGATGGCGCTCGATGGCTTGTGGGGCAGCATCTTCAGCCGCAAGGACGGCCCGGCCATGCAGAAATGGCCCACGCGCTTTCGCGCGGAGCTCACCCTTACCATCGACAAGCCGATTCCAGCCGGCGAGGTCAGCGCTAAAGGCCTCGAGCAAAAGGTACGCAGCATGCTGCCGGCCCTACCCGAAGCGGCGCAATGAGCGCGCGTCTTTCCGAGCGCGACCGGCGTTTCTTTGGCCTCGTGGCGCAGGCCACCTACGCCAACCCGTTCGGCGCAGACCGTCTGCGTCTCGATGCCGAAATTGCCGAAGCGCCTGCAGACGATCCACTCGTGCTCTCACGCTTATCGGCACGACTTGCCAAGCGCATCGACGAGCTCTCTGAAGACGCGCCGTTGAAGGCGGGCAGCTACGCGGGACAAGACGCGGAGCTTGTGCGCGCCGCCTTGCTCTTTCATTTCTTTCACGTCTTCCTCGCCGACATCGACACCTTGATCGACGCAGAGCTGGCTGCGTCGGAACCCCGTAAGGTCGCGTTCGCACGCGAGCTATTGTCCGCCCTTGCGCGTCACGGCGTAGAGAGCACCGAGGCGGTGCGCATGCTCGAGCTGTTCTACCAGATTCGTCGCGCCCATCTGTTCATTGCGCGCAAGCTGATCGGCCGTGGCCCAAGCATGCGAAGTGTACGCGAAGACCTGTGGAACGCTGTCTTCACGCGCGACATGGGTCGCTACGTCCGGCATTTGTGGAATCGTATGGAAGACTTCTCGACCCTCATCTTAGGGGAGACGGGCACGGGTAAGGGCGAGGCTGCAGCCGCCATCGGTCGCTCAGCTTATATCCGCTTCGATGAACGCAAAGGAGCCTTTGCGCAGCGTGCCTTCGAGGGCCTCGTCCCTATCAACCTGAGTGAGTTCCCCGAGACGCTGATCGAGTCCGAGCTATTCGGCCACAAGAAGGGAGCCTTCACGGGCGCCATCGATCAGCACGTGGGTGCACTCTCGCGCGTACGACCTTTTGGCGCCGTATTTCTCGACGAGATTGGCGAGGTCACCTTACCCGTCCAGGTGAAGCTGTTGCGCGTGCTCCAAGAGCGAACGTTTACCCCGGTGGGAGGCCACGAACCTGAGCGCTTTCACGGTCGCGTGCTCGCCGCCACCCATCGTGCGCCGGACACCCTGCGCGAGCAGGGCCGCATGCGCGACGACTTCTACTATCGACTGTGTGCAACCACGATCGAGATCCCACCCCTCCGAACCCGTTTGATGGAAGACGCCCAGGAGCTGCCCGAGCTCGTCTCGCACCTATGCACGCGCGTGCTCGGCGAAGCTGTCCCCGCGCTATCAGACGAGGTTTGTGCGCGTATTCAGCAGGATCTCGGTGGTGACTACCCCTTCAACGGCAACGTACGCGAGCTCGAACAGTGCGTACGGCGCGTCCTACTCACAGGAAGCTGCGCAGCCAGCACCCGACCTCAGCCGAAGTCCGGCCATGCCCTCACGAACGCTCTCGCCTCAGCGACCCTCACGGCTGAGGAGCTCATGCGCCTGTACTGCGCCGAGCTCTACCGAACCCGGCAGAGCTATGTAGACGTAGCAAGCGTCACTGGCTTAGATCGACGCACGGTGAAGAAGTACGTGGACGAAGCTAAGAAGTAGGCCCGGGAGCTCTCGTGGCGTTATGACTACCGCCCAAACTCCTGATTGCGCGGATCACCTTCGACTTCGCCGAGCTGCCTCAGGAAACGAAAGGTATAGATACCGGTGTTGTTATCAGGCCAGCTGATCTTGACGCCGTAGCTACCTACCTCTTCGATTTCGAGTAGCGTGGTCTCTCCGCCTGCGATGTAACGTAACGGGCCTTGGTGGCCCTGCCACAACGCTGACGGACAGAAGCCCCGCAGCACGTCGTTTTCGTAGTGGGTCTTTTTGCCATCGGCCCACTCGATTTCGACGGAGCTCGAGCCGCGCGGTGCACGGATCTCGACAGGGATGACACGAAGATCGTCCGTCACTTCTGCCACACTTCCAGCGAGGACATGAAGGCGTCGAAGCTCATCTCACCGAGCTCACCCTTGTCGCGCGAGCGCACGTTGACGCTTTGATTCGCCTGCTCCTTTTCGCCGATGACGATCGAGTAAGGCAGCTTCTGCAAGCTGGCCTCGCGGATCTTATATCCCACTCGATCATCACTGACGTTGACCTCCGCGCGCAGCCCTATGTCGAGCAACTTGGCGTGCAGCTCGCGCGCGTACGCCACGTACTTTTCGCTTATCGGGATCACGAGCACTTGCACGGGAGCCAACCACAAGGGGAAGGCGCCTGCGTAGTTCTCGATGATGATGCCCAGGAAACGCTCGATGCTGCCGTAGCCTGCGCGATGCAACATCACGGGCGTGTGTTTCTGGCCGTCCGGTCCGATGTACGACAGTCCAAAGCGCTCAGGCATGGAAAAGTCGAGTTGGATCGTGCCGCACTGCCAGGAGCGCTTGAGCACGTCGCGAATGTGGAAGTCGATCTTAGGGCCGTAGAATGCGCCATCGCCCGGGTTGAGCTGGTAGGCGACGCCGTTGTCGTCTAGCGCGCGTTTAAGGGCGCCCTCGGCCTTTTCCCACATCTCGTCGGAGCCGATGCTCTTGGCCGGGCGCGTGCTCAGCTCGAGCCGCACATCAGTCAGATCAAAGGCGCCGTACAGCTCCTTGAAGAAGTTGATCAACATCGAGATCTCACTCTCGATCTGATCGGGCGTACAGAAGTGGTGCGCGTCATCCTGGGTAAACGCCTGCACGCGGAACAAACCGTGACGCACGCCGCTCAGCTCACGTCGATGCACAAGCCCCATTTCTGCAATGCGCAGCGGGAACTGGTTATGGGAGTGCAGATGCGTGCGGTACACGATGCAATGGCCGGGGCAGTTCATGGGCTTTACCGCCATCGGCCGCTCTTCTTCGACGTTATCGCGCACGACCTCGGGATGGTTCAAGTCACGCAGCTTGAGCTTCGTGAAGAACATATTCTCGAGGTAGTTCTCGTAGTGACCGGACGTGTGCCAAAGCTCCTCGCTCATCACGAGCGGTGTCTTGACCTCGAGGTAACCACGACGGCGCAACAGCTTGCGCATGTAGTCGGTCAAGAGCGTAAACAGCGTGGCACCCTTGGCATGAAAGAAGGGAAAGCCGGGCGCTTCTTCATGGAAGCTGAACAAGTCGAGCTTCTCGCCAAGCACGCGATGGTCGCGCTTTTTGGCTTCCTCGACCATGTGCAGGTAGTCCTTGAGCTCCGATTTATCGAAGAAGACCGTGCCATAGACGCGTGTCAGCTGCTCGCGGCTGGCGTCAGCACGCCAGTACGATCCGCCCGTCTTGGTAAGCTTGACGTGCTTGAGCCAGCCGGTGTGCGGCACGTGGGGACCACGACATAGGTCGATGAAGTCGCCGTGTTTGTAAAAGGTAAGCTCATCACCACGCTCTTTGATGTCGCCGATGATCTCTTGCTTGAACTTGTTCTGCCCGCGCCCGTTGTCGCTGTCGATCGCCTTGTAGCGGGCGAAGTGCTCGTTGGCGTCGTCATAGGTCGACACACAACGCACAAAAGGCGCGCTCGCTTCGGCGATGCGCTGCATCTCCTCTTCGATCTTGGAAAAGTCGTCGGGCGTAATCTTTCCTTCGGGCAAAAAGATGTCGTAGTAAAAGCCGTCTTCGACCACTGGGCCGATCGTCAGCTGTGCCTTGGGAAAGACGCGCAAGATCGCGTCGGCCATCATGTGGGCAGCCGAATGGCGCAGCACCTCGAGCGCGTCGCTATCACGCTTGGTGAGTAGCGAGACCTCGGCGTTGTCGGGTAAGACGCGCGACAAATCCACGATGTTGCCGTTGACCCTGGCTGCAACGGCGGCCTTCGCCAGACCCGGTCCTATCGCCATGGCCAAATCCGCAGCACTCGCACCTTCGGCGAGCTCGCGGACGGACCCGTCCGGGAGTTTCACGTTCGTCATGTTGTCGTCTCCAGTTTGCGGGGCGGATACTCGCCGTCCCACGGCTTGTTCGATGCGCGTCGGATACTGCCGACGGCTTGCTCTGGAGAAATGCGCCATTCTGTCTCAGTCGTCAAGGCCACCTTACCTTGCCCCGAGGTGCGCGCTTAACCCGGTGATCTATGCGCGGGTTTTCTCACTGGTCGCGCTCTATTCATAAGCTGAACGCGACCCGTTGCGGCACCGTATAAAGATGCACCCATCTGCGAATTCTAGATTCCTACCGGCCACGCTTTTCCTCGCATTGGCGCTAAGTGCCTGCGGAAATTCCGGGAGCGGGCCCAAGCCAACCAGCGACGGTGGCAACATCGATGGGGAGCCCGGGCCTGACGGCAGCGTGCAAGGTCCGGACGGGACCGGCGATGATGATTCAGGCGCCGGCCCAGAGGGGCCCAGGGACGGGGAGGATGGGGACGGCGATGGCATCCCGGACAGGCGGGACAACTGCGCCAGCGCGGCCAATCCCGATCAAAGTGACGGAGACCGCGACAGCGTCGGTGATGCCTGTGACAATTGCAGGTGGAGCGCGAACTACGATCAAGCGGATGCCGACGGAAATGGCGTAGGCGATCGTTGCGAAGGCAGCACGAACCCGCAGATGACCGACAGCGACGCCGATGGGGTCGTCGATGCAGGCGACAACTGTCCGAGCGCGGTCAATCCCGATCAGAAGGATACCGACAGCGACGGCCTAGGCGACGCCTGCGATAACTGTCCAAACGACGCCAATCCTGGTCAAGAGGATGCGGATAGGGATGGGAGCGGTAACGTCTGCGATCTAAGTATCGGTCTCGACGATAGCAACAGTTGCGCTGAGTCGAGCACCCAGGCCAATCAGATCCCCGCGAACCTGTACTTCGTGATCGACAAGTCAGGCTCGATGAACGAGTCGGCGTGTACTGGCTGCGGTAGTCGCGAAGCTGAGTGGGAAAAAGCGGTACCTAGTCTTGCAACCAGCCTTACCGATGGGCGCTTCAACTTGGGCGTGGCGCAATACAGTGGCGGTAACGCGAGTCCCACCGATTCTGCCTGCACCTCGCAGCCGAGCCAAACACTCGCCATCAGCGCGAATGCCAGCGCGAGTAA
>JBBSJC010000515.1:0-5914 GCA_038257655.1 Polyangiales bacterium
GATGACGAGGACGAGCGATGAGGCGCACGCGCCTTGCCATCCTGTGTTGTGCCCTGAGCGCGCCCTGGCTGGCACGCGATCTGGTTCACGCAGAGAACGTGCCCGCGTCGCGCACGGGCCTGGCTGCGCCAGCGAGCGAGCACAAGATCGAAACGGGCATGGACACAAGCGACCTCGAACGCGTGGATGCGCGCGCGCGTGGTGCGGCGGGCCAACCGTCCAACGAGCTTGAGGCGCGGCATTACTTTCGTGATCGTCCGGATACGTTGGGTCAGCTGGCGCGCGCAAAAGAGCAGAAGCTTATCGAAGAGTTGCTCAAGGACCGCGAACAGCGCGTGATCGCGCGCAGGCAAGAAGCGATGGCGTTGCTCGATCGCTTTATCGCGGAGGAGCCTGAGGGCGCGCCGGAGATGGCTGACGCGTTGTTGCGGCTTTCGGAGCTCACTTGGGAGCTTGCGCGCGCGCAGTATCTCATCGCGTATGACGCCTGGCAGAAGGTGCCCGAGGCCAACCGCTCCAAGCATCCGCCCGAGCCTGACTACACGCGCACCCTGGCTTTGTACCAGCGCATCCTCGACAAACACCCGAGCTTTCCGCGCTTGGATCTCGTGATCTACATGAAGGCCTTTGCGCTGCTCGAGCGTGGCGATTCCGAAGGGTCATTGGCGCTGTTTCAGCGAATATTGAAGGATTTCCCGAGTAGTCGCTTTCGGCCCGACGCGCACATGGCGATAGCCGAGCATATCTTCAATACCGACTACGACTTTCGGCGGGCGCTCGTCGAGTACGATCGCGTGCTCGCCTACGAGGAGAGCGAGCTGTACGACCTGGCGCTGTTCAAAAGTGCTTGGTGTCTATGGCAGCTCGGCAACAAGACTCAGGCCGCTGTCCGCTTTCGTAAAGTGCTCGACATCGAGACGGGCGGGGAAATCGGCTCGCGTCGCAAGCGCTTGAAGGAGCTGCAAAGTGAGGCGCTCGAGTATCTGATCCAAGTGTTCACGGAAGATGAGCGCAACCGGGCGGCCGACGTACGGCGCTTTTTGCAGGAAATCGGCGGCGAGCAACACGTGCAACGCGTGCTGATGCGCTTGAGCGTGACGTATTACGATCAGGCGCGTTTTGATCAGGGCATCGAAGCTTATGCGTTGCTTCTGTCCATCGACCCGGCGAGCCGGCGCGCACCCGACTATCAGATTGCGATAGCGCGCGGTCACATGGCGCTCGACAACTTTCCAAAGGCGCTCGAAGCATACAAGGTGTTGGCCAAGGATTACGGTCCGCAGTCGACCTGGGCGACGCAGCAACCCGACCCAGAGACGGTTACCGAAGCACGAGCAAACATAGAGCGCGTGATCCGCGAGCAAGGCATGACCTTGCATGAGCTCGGACAACGCGATGATCGGAAGGAGTACTTTGAGCGCGCGACGGAGATGTACCGCGTGTACCGCAGCGCGTTCGATGATCACGAGAACAGCTACAAGCTCACTTTTTACCTGGCCGAGATTCTCTTTCATCGCTTGGGCCAGCATGCGGAAGCGGGCGACGCTTACCTTGCTGCGGCTCGCAAGAATAAGAAGGGCGAATTTACAAAAGACGCGCTCTACAATGCGCTAGGTGCGTTTGAGCGCGTACGCGAGCTAGAAATCACGCGCTGCACGCCGAACGTGCCGTGCAATGAGACCGAGAACGACAAGAAGTTCTCCCAGGCGATCGAGCTCTACGCTCAGCTCTATCCCAACGATCCGGATTTGCCCGAGATCCTGTTTCGACAAGGTAAGCTCTACTACGACCGGCGCGTCTACGACCCGGCCGTGCGTCTGTTTGGGCAGCTGATCGATCGATACCCGACCAGCCCATTCGCGGCTCAGGCTGGCGAGCTCGTGCTCGATAGCTTCAATCGTGCAGCCGACTACGCAAACATCGAGAAGTGGGCCCGCAAGCTCAAGGGCGCTCCTGCGTTTGCGAGTGCGGAGTCGCAGATGCGTCTGGATGGCTTGATTCTGGGAGCTGTGTTCAAGCTCGGTGAGCAACTTGCGCAGAAAAACGAGCATGAAAAAGCTGCCGATGCTTACCTACGGGCAGCTGGCGAGTTTCCGAGGGACCCCCGCGCGCCGAAGGCTTACTACAACGCGGGCCTCGAGCTCTCGAGGGCAGGCAAGCTCAGTCAGGCGGATAAGGCCTATACGACCCTTATCGACAAGTACCCGGGCTCCGCGGAGGGCGCGCTTGGTGCTTGGAATGGCGCGCAAATGTACGAATCGATCGCGCAGTTTCGAGATGCGGCACGTTTCTACGAAGCTTATGGCGAGCGCTTTCCAAAGTCTCCCAAAGCGGCTGACGCCTTATATAATGCGGTGCTGCTACGGGTGACCGCGCAGGACCACGAGGCGGCGATCAGGGATGGAGGACGCTTCAATGATCGCTTTCCCAATCACGAAGCAGGCGACGATGTGGTGTTTCTGATCGCGCGGGCGCACGCGGCACGCGGGCACTACAGCGACGCGGCGAGCACCTATCGTCAATACGCGAAGCGCGGCAAGGACGTCGATCGACGGATCGAAGCGTTCGCACGGCTTGGTAAGGTATTAATCGAGAACAAGGATCCGAAAGGAGCGGATGCCGCCTGGGAAGATGCGACCGACGAGGCGAGGCGAAACAAGAGTCGACTCAAAGCCGGGCGCTATTTCGCAGCGGAAGCTCGCTTCCTGCAAGGCGATCAGGCGCTCAAGGAATTCGATGCGGTGAAGATCGAGGGCGATCTGAAGGGTCTCGCCACGCGCTTGAAGCAGAAAGCCAAGCTCTTACAGAAGGCGGCCTCGATCTACGGCAATGTGGTCGAGTTTCAGGAGGCCGAGTGGGTCACGGCCGCCTTGTACAAGATTGGCCGCAGCTACGAGCTGTTTGCCAAAGCGCTCGCCGACGCGCCGCTACCTGAGGGTTTAAACGAGAACGAGCAGCAAGTGTACCGCGACGAGCTTGCATCCTTCGTCGTGCCGATCGAAGAGCGTGCGCTCGAGGCGTACGCTGGGGGTTATCAAAAGGCGCGCGAGCTTGGCATCTACAATCGCTGGACGGTGTCGATGCGTGAGGGCCTGACGCGCCTGAATGACGTCGAGTATCCGCCGATCCGTGAAATCGGCGGCGACGTGGCGCGGGAGAGTCCGTTGCCACAGGGTGCAGTGCTGCTCGGACTGACTCGGCGCACGACGAGCCAGGCAAAAGAGCGCTCGGCAGCCGGCGCATCCAAACCTGCGAGCAATCCCGTCAGCAAGCCAACGAGCAAGCCAGCAAGCCAGGCAGGGAAGAAAGCCTCCTTGTCAGCCAAGGGAAGGCGGCCATGAGGGTCACGCGCTTGGCTGTGGTGATCGCGTGTCTGCTGACTGTCGCATGCACAGCGCGGCCCGAGGAGACCACGACGGCTCAGAAGGCCGGCCCACCGAACGCCGAAGCCGTGAAGCTATTCGTCCTGGGCGCGCGCGAGCTCAACACGGGTCGGGCCAAGCTGCTGGGGCGCGCTGAGGAGTTGCTGCGCAAAGCTATCGCGATCGATCCCAACCTGTGGGAGGCGCACTACGATCTCGGAATCGTTCTGCGCAGACGCGGCGAGCTCGACCCGGCATGTGCAAGCCTGGAAACCGCCCGCGCCCTTGCGCCCGAGGCGCCAGAGCCGATGATGGCGCTCGCTGAGTGCAACTTCGCCCGAGGCGAGGTCGACCGCGCAGGCACCTTACTGTCTGATTTCGTCAAGCAGAACCCAGGCCACACCGAAGCGCGTCTCGCGCTCGCAGCCGTGCTGCGCAAGCAAGGTAAGCTCGATGACGCGCTGGCCCAGGCGCGCGAAGTGTTAGTGCGCGATTCGAACGAGACGCGTGCGTTAGTTGAGGTAGGCCGTGCTTATCGGGCCAAAAAGGAAGCAGACGTCGCCCTGCTCGTGCTGGAAAAGGCGCGGGTCATCGACGACAAGAGCGCCGCTGTACAGAACGAGCTCGGACTGCTCGCGCTCGAACGAGGTGATACGCAGCTGGCGTTCACGCACTTTGCCAAAGCGAGTGAGCTCGATCCGAAACTTGCTTCGGCGCATATGAACCAGGGCTCGGTGTTGTTGCGCGCGGGCGATTTCGAAGCCGCTGAGCGCGCCTATCGCGCGGCCGTCAGTGCCGATCCGTCATCAGCGGACGCGAGCATCGGGCTTGCGATCGCCTTGCGAGGGCGCGGCCAGCACAAGCAGGCGGAGACGTTGTACGAGCGCGTGCTCGAAGCGGACCCGAGCGCAATCGATGCGATGTTTGATCTCGCCGTGCTGCGCGCCGATTTTTTGGACCAGCGCAGCGCTGCGCTGCCCCTTTTCGAGAAGTACTTGAAGCTCGCACCGAAGAACGACAGCCACCGTGAGGCTGCACAGCGCTATGTTCAGGATATCGGGATGGCACAAGGAGACTCTCAATGATCAGCCGCGTCGCCTGCGCCGTCTGTGGATGGCGCTCGACGTGGGGCGCAGCCTGGATCATGCGACACCTGCGTCTGTGGCATGCCGTGGCGTTCAGCTTGTGCTTACTGCTTACGTGGGCCGCCCCGCCCGTACAGGCTCAGGATGCAACGCCCACGCGCTCCAAGCGGACAAAGCGCGCAAAGCGCGCAAAAGACGCAAACCGTACGCCACGCTCGGCCGACAGACGCAGGGGTAAGCGCCGCCCACGCGGAAGAGCTGCAACAACGCCCGAATCCGCGTCATCGGTTGCCGGCGACACCCCGCCGGCGCCTGAGGACGAGACTTCGGCGCGTGAGCCCGCAACCACCAGCCCGGCCCCTGCGCGCAAAGAACGCAGCACCGACAGCGCTGCCAGCCGCGCCGCGGAAAGCGCGGCGACAGGCAGCAAAGACGTAGACAGTGAGGTCGTGAAAGAAGGTGATACGAGCGTGAAAGTGATGCGCTTCAGTGGCCTTGATGTGGAGGGTCGCCTCAAGTCGCCTCAGCTTCTGTACTTCGTTAACCGCGTTCGCGCAGAGTTCGATCGACCCAAGCTGCCACATCGTTCGTTCATGCCCGAGCTTGAGCGCTCCACTAAGCGAGATCCTCTGTAATGGCTAGCGTCTCCCACCACCCAAGCGCTACCGCACGCGAGCCGAGGCGCGGCTCTTCGACCCGCGAGCTGCGTCTTGCCATGGTCTGGAATCAGTCCGTTTTGGCGGAGCACATCTTGACGGCGCCTGCGCCGGTGCTGCTCGGCTATGGACCCAACGCGCTGTTCCCATTACCCGAAGCGCACGCCGCCCGCGGTGACATCACGCTGCTCACGCCCATGGGCGACGGCTGTTACACGCTCTCGCTGCCGCCTGACGCGCGTGGTGCTGTTTGGCTTTCGGGTCGACGCCGCGAAGTGCGCGACCTGCTCGTGTCCACACCGAACGTCACCTTGTCGCCAGACGACTACGGCGTGGTCAGTTTTGGCGCCGCCAGCTACTTCTTTCAGCACACGATTGCCGCACCCAAACCGCGCTTAGGCTGGGGCTCTCTTGACGGAGACGCTGTAACGAGCTTCGGGCTGTCGCTCTTCGTGCACGTATGCATCTTAATGTTGATGTTGCTGGCGCAGCGCGAGCTGCCACTCGAGAAATCGCTCGAGCTGCCCGCGGATCTGATCTCGCGCTTTCTCGTCACGCCCCCACCCGATGACATCCTCGAGGCACTGAAGAAGCAAGCGGGTGACGAGGCTGACGACAGCGGCCTGCGCAAGCGTGACGAAAGCGGCGGCAAAAAGGCCAGGGGCGACGAAGGTAAGGTCGGCAAGGCTGACGCGAAGCAGGAGAAGACCGAGATTGCCGGCGAAAATCAGGGCGCGATCGTTGCAAAAGTGCGGGGCATGGGTTTGCTCGGCGCGCTTTCAGGCGGTGATACGCTGCGCGATGCGCTCGA
>JBBSJC010000516.1:0-5892 GCA_038257655.1 Polyangiales bacterium
ACCGCGTGGGAGAGGGCTGGGGTGAGGGCTCCCCACAGGCTCCCACCGCGTGGGAGAGGGCTGGGGTGAGGGCTCCCCACAGGCTCCCTCCGCGTGCGATCGCGCTAGGGTGAGGGCTCCCACGGGCTCCCACCGCGTGCGAGCGCGCGAGGGTGAGGGCACCGCGTGCGACAGCGCCGGCGCGAGGGCTCCCACCGCTGCGAACCATCCAGCTCGAGCGCAACCCGCCAAATCAACCACACTGCTCCTAAAGCAGCACGCGCGCCGCGGCCACCGCAGCTTCACGGGCTTCTCCATGGTGTGACGGGGGGACCGTGAAGAAGAACGTGGTGCCACGCGCAAGCTCGCTTTCGACCCAGATCTTACCCCCGTGAGCTTCGACGATGCCCTTGGCAATGGCAAGGCCCAGCCCCGCGCCATTGTAGTGCGAGTCTGTGCTGCGAAAGTAGCGCTCGAAAACGTGCTGCTTGTCTTCGTCAGCAATGCCCCGACCGGTGTCGGAGACCGAAAACAAGAGCTTTTCGTCAAGTAGGTTGACTCGCAGCTGGATGTTTCCCCCTTCCGCCGTTGCCTTGATCGCGTTGCTGACCATGTTCGACAGAACTTGGATCAAGCGCTCGCGATCGCAGTATGCATAGGGCAGATTCAGGCCGCTGTGGCTGGTGAGCTGCAAGCGCTTCTCACTGGCGGTGCCCTCGAAGCTTGCCAGTACTTCCTGAGTGATCGAATCGGCATCCTCAGACTGACGCGTGATCGCTAGGCACCCGGCCTCGATGCTCGCAAAGTCGAGTAAGTCCTCGATCATCCTCATCATGCGTTCCGCCGAGCGCTTAATCCTAGCCACGGCCTGGGGCAACCCCTTGCGCCGCTCACCTTCTGCCTGCCCTCTCGCCATCATAGCGCTGGTCACTAGAATAGTGGAGAGGGGTGACCTAAGGTCGTGGGACACGATCGCGAGGATCTGCTCGCGGTGGCTTGCGGCCTTGCGAGCCTGCTCGTACAAGCGGGCGTTCTCGCTAGCCATCGCTTCATACTTTTCACGGAGCGCCTCGGCCGCCAGTCGTTGTGCAACGTCTTTGCGCCAGGCGCGATCTCGCTCGAGTGCCACCGCCAACTGATTGGCAATGGCGTTCACGAACGTCAGATCGCGCTCGTTCAATGGGCGCGCACTTTCGAGCTGAAGCGCTCCAAACGGCGGGCTACGTCCGACGACCAGGGGGATGACGATGAAACGATTAACCAAGCCCACCTGTGCTGCGGCCTGGCTTGGGAGCGCGGCGTGCCCTTCCTGGTCGCAGCGCGCGAAGGAGCCTTTTTCAGTACCCACTAAGTAGCGATAAGCGCCTTCCAAGTGCTGTCTGCCTTCGTGCATCGCTTCGAGGCTGTGGCCGTCAGACGGCCAACTGACCACTTTGCAATGGTGCTCGTCCGATTCGATCATGATCACGCTGAGCAAGGGCAGCGTCTTGGTCACGATCTCGAGGGCGGGATCCAATGTCTGCTGGATGCTTTCAAAATTCGCAAACAACTTGCTGATTTCGTAAAGGTGCTCTAAGCGCTGGTGGGCGTGTTCGAGGATGGTCACTTGCGCCTCCCGTCTCTCACGTGCGAGCCCGGTCGTCATCAGGCCCCTGATAGGTGGGGAGCGACCCCTTCATACGGAATGATCCGCAGCCCTCCTTGCTCGACCAGCAGTCGGTGCGTGCCACGATCGTGGTCGCTGCCGCGGGTCTTGATGATGGTAAGGGTGGGAGTCAGCTGGCCTGCCTGCTGCTCATAACGAAGCATGAGCAAGTTGTCGGCGATGGGAGAGAGCCCCACCTCCGTCACGCGTTCCGTGGAGAAAAGAGAGGGGGCTTCGAGCGTCAGCAGGCTCGTAATGCCGAGCGTCTTGAAGCGCACGATCAGCTTATAGAGCACATGACGCAGCTCGTTCACCGGCATGTGTTCGGTCAACAGTTGGGTCGCAGCGTCCAGCACCACCCGGGTCGCTTTCCCCGCTTTCAGCTCGTCTAGAAACACGGTCATGAACTGCCCTAGCCGAATGTGCTCGCGGGATATGTACAGAATCCGGATGAGTCCCGTCTCGACCATGCGGCGTAAGGGCAGCGCCAACGCATCAGCACATGCCAGCAGTTGCTCGGGGCCTTCTTCGAGCGTGACGTAGAGACCGGGCTCCTCGTGCCGCGCGCCCTCTAGCAGGAACTGCACGCCGAACAGCGTCTTGCCCACACCCGGACTGCCCGAGAGCAGCGTGACGCTGCGCTTGAGAAGTCCATTGCCCAAGAGTTGGTCGAGCCCCGCCACGCCCGAGCTCAAGCGAATCGCGCTCTCGAGGGGGGCAGGCGGCAAGGCCAGGGGCAATTCCTCCTGATAGCGGGGGAAGAGCGAAATGCCTCCCGGGCCTATCAGCATGTTATGGCGGCCCTTGAGATGGGCCGTGTTGCGAAGCTTATACACCTCGAGGTAACGCTCGCGTTCCATGCCATGTTCCGTGGAGCTTAGGATAATCACCCCATCGACCACGGTCTCTTCTACGCCAAAACGACTCACCTGATTGGAACCGTAAGGGATGTCGGTGGCGAACAGACCCACCGCATGGGCGTTCTGCACGATGGTACAGAGATGAAAGATCTTCTCGCGGCTGACCTGAGGGTCTGTGACGGCGTGCAGGAACACCGAGACCGAGTCGATCACCACACGCTTGGCCTGCATGCGCTCGATACGGTCCTTCATCATGTGCAGGTGCATCTCGACCTGAATGTCGGGCTGGGGGATGAAGACGATTTCGATCATGCCGCGTGCGATCTCGTGCTCGAGGTCCCAGCCGAGCCCCAGGGCGGCCGCACGCAATCGCTCATCGGTCTCTTCAAAGGAAAACAGAATGCCTTTTTCGTCTGCTTTTGCGCCCCGATATAGGAACTCAAGGCCGAATACCGTCTTGCCGGTGCCCGCGACGCCGCTTACCAAGAGGCTCGAGCCCAAAGGAATACCTGGCCCCAGGATTTCATCGAGCTTGGTGATGTGCGTCTTGCAACGCGCGGGCGGCTGCTCCGACTCCGGACTCGGCTCTCGTCTGATCGCCGCCCGGGGGGCAAACATCTGCACGCCATCTGTATCGATCATGAACGGGAGCTCCTCCCGACTGTGATCGGTTCCGCGCATCTTGATGATGCGGAAGAAGCGCTGGTGCTCGCCATTGGACTGTCGCTGCGAAAGTACGAAGAGGCCGTCGACGATCGAGAAGAACGGATTGCTCTCGTAGTCGTTCGGGCCGAATTCTCCGAGCAAAAGGGCCGTGGTTTCCCAGGCCATCAAACTGACCGCGAGCTCGTAACCAAACTTTCTATGCTCTTCCTTCGACTTGGCCAGATCACCGAAGATTTTGAAGCTATCGATCACCAATAGCGCGGGCTTGACCTTTTTGACCTGGTCCATGATCAGCGAGGCGGCCGCTTCCAGGCCCTCGGACCTCAGCAAGACGCCTAGGTCGACAAACTGCACCGCCGTGTCGAGCTTCTTGGCATCGAAGAAGCTGAACGGCTGCAGGTGACGGAGGGTCTTGGCGGTGGGCTCCGAGAGTGTGTTGAAGGATAAGACGCGGCTTTTCGCCGACGCATTATGGAAGCAGATCTGCTGACTCAGGATCGTCTTGCCGGATCCGGGCGGGCCGCCCACAACGGTCACCGACCCCTTCGGCAAGCCGCCATGGAGGATGGAGTCCAGGTGTGGCACGCCGGTTAGGACGCGCAGAATCTCAGGTCTCTTCGTCATGCGCTCTTGTCCTCACAGCTACGTGCTGCGTTGGTTCGGGTGCGTGAGACCCAGCCTCCAGGCGGACTGCTTCCGGCGTCGCAAGGCGCGAGAGCTCAGCATGCAACTCCGGCGTGAGAATTTCGGCAGTCAGGTTTCCAAGCACGGTAAGCAGCTCCACCAACACAAAACGCACGGCCTGTCGGACCTCCACCGGGGGCGCGGAGCCGATGCGCTCTGCTAACCCGCCACAGACGATGCCTATCCCAGGCTCGACCTTGATTGCGGCGACGAATGGAAAGGTCTCCGACGCGATATGCAACACGCGTTCCACAATCGCGGTCAGGGTGATTTCGCCCAGCGTGGTCTTTGTGCGCATCCACAGGGCCATCAGCGCCAGCTCGAACGACGGCAGCAAGTCGGGAGCAGAATCGTGCGCAGCAAGCCAAGCGTCTACGGACGCGATATGGGAGCCTTCATCACGCATGGGGTGACACTTGCGCTCGAACGACCCGTAGACAAGGGGAGCGCATGTCAATAGTGTGTGATCCGACGGCCTTGGAACTTACAGTCCTATGGATGAGCATGGATCATACCGAGTAAGAGTTCCGCGCCGCGGGATGTCTCGCGCCTATTCGCGACCTCAACCCACCCAAGCAATCCCGGACTTTGTGTGCGTCTTGTTTCCATCGAAGCGCCGCGACCGCTAGTTCAACTAGGTTCGAGAGACCGTGAGCGTGCTTGCGGCGATTCGCTAGCAATCGCTGATCTATCGGCCTGTCGTTAGGACGAGTCAAGCTGAACTTGGAATTTGGTTTTGAGCGGCGCCCGTGCAATCGAGCACAAATCATCGCCTCCAGGTGGTAACGCATGGACGGTTGCGAACCCCGTATTGGGGCCCAGGAGCGCGCTAGTGTTAATCGCTAACATAAGGGTCGCGTTGCCGACGCGGTTGCTGCCGTCCTGACCCAGCAAGCTCTACGTTTGAGCTGACGCCTCGCAACTGGGCGCTATCGTTGGGCATGGCTTCCGTGCTGCCGATTCGCATCGTTCGTCCTGCCGAGATCCACGTCGCCGCCCAACACATGGCGCGACACAGCGACGAGTCGGGTCGCGGCGGGGACATCGTCTTTGCGCCCTTCGACGACTTTGATACGGAGGCCTGGCAGCGAAGGCACGAAGAGCGCTTTCGGCTCGCGGTCGACGAGCCGGGCTGGGAGCGCTTGTGGGGCGTCTTTGATGGTGCGCGCATGGTCGGGCATGTCGACCTGGGCGGCTCGATGGTGCATGCGTCCTTGCATCGGGCGCGGCTCGGCCTTGGCCTAGAGCGCTCGTATCGCGGCAGCGGGATCGGACGTAATTTGATGGAGACTGCGCTGACATGGGCGCGCGAGGAGCCATCACTCGCATGGGTGGATCTCGGCGTGTTTGCCCACAATCGGGTCGCACGTTGTCTCTATGAGGCGTTGGGTTTTAGCCATATTGCCACAACGGTGGACGTGTTTCGTGTACACGGACAATCCATCGATGACGTGACGATGACCTTACGCTTGCGCTAAACTTGGCAAATGGGGGACGAGAAGGCAGCGCCCGCGCTAAGCGACGAGGCCTGGGTCGATGCGCTGTCGCTCGAGGAATTGGCGGAGGGCGCGACCTGCGTTGTCGCCTATCAAAATCGTCAGATTGCGATCTTTCGCGCGGACGAGGAGCTGCTGTATGCGATCGACAATCGTTGCCCCCAAGGTCATCCACTCGCCCAGGGCTTGCTAAAGGACGACGCTGTCATCTGCGCCTGGGATGGCCAGCAGTTCGAGCTAGCAAACGGTAAGGCCGCACGCGGTGAAGGCGAGGTCGAGGTCTATCCTGTGCGCATTCGCGAAGGCCGCATTGAGCTTGCGATCACGGTGCTCAGCAAAGAGGCCGAGCTTGATCGTCGTGTCAAGTCTATCAAGGAGGGCCTGCAGAACGGTCGCGTGCTGCAGGTTACCAAAGATGTCGCACACATGCTTTCGCTCGGTGTCGACCCTGCCCGCATCGCGCTGGAGATCGCGGCTTTTGACGCGCAGCACAACGAGCACGGTGTCGGACGGGCCTTGCCAGTAGCCTACGACGCACTGCGGATCGCAAACCGCGGCGATC
>JBBSJC010000517.1:0-5832 GCA_038257655.1 Polyangiales bacterium
ATCCTCGGGCGTGACGTACCCACGGTGCCGTAAGAAAGCATGGGCGCGGGCAGCAATGTTGAGCGCAATGGAGGCACGCGGCGAGCCTCCGTGAGCGATCATTTCTTTCAGATCGTTGAGGCCGACCTTGGACGGGTCGCGGGTCGCGAGCACCACATTGAGAATGTAGTCCTTGATGCGCTCATCGACGTAGACCTGTCCGACGATGCCGCGCGCTTCCATCAGCTTCTCAGGCGACGCTTGCGGCACGATCGCGGAGGCCGACCGCGCGGGTGCATCCGGCCCTTCGAGCGCCGCATCGCTCATGCGCTCCATGATTTTGCGCTCTTCATCGCGCGTCGGATAACCGACCATCACGTGCAGCATAAAACGATCGAGCTGCGCCTCGGGCAGGGCGTAGGTACCTTCCTGTTCGAGCGGATTTTGAGTCGCCATGACCATGAAGGGCTTGGGCAGCTGATAGGTCGTGTCGCCGATCGTCACCTGCAGCTCTTGCATCGCTTCAAGGAGCGCGCTCTGCACCTTGGCAGGCGCGCGGTTGATCTCATCGGCGAGCACTAAGTTAGCGAAAATGGGCCCCGGCTTCGCGTAAAACTCACCTTTTTGCTGATTGTAAATGACGGTGCCGACAACGTCGGCGGGCAACAGATCGGGCGTGAATTGCACGCGCGAAAATTGCGCTTGCACCGCCTCACACACCGTCTTGATCGTCAGGGTTTTCGCGAGGCCGGGGACACCCTCGACGAGCACGTGACCGCCCGTCAACAGGCCGATCAGGATGCGCTCCACCATCGCCTCTTGGCCCACGATGACCTTGCGCACCTCGTGCAGGATCGATTCGACGAAGGCGCTCTCGCGCTGCACCAACTCATTCACCGCACGGACGTCGCTATACATGCCATTCCCCTCCAGAAACAAGCTCTATGATCGCGCGGTTTTAGGCGCTCGTTTGCGCTGCTGCAACACACAACACGTCCAGATATTGCAGGTCTCTCCGAATGCGTGGGCTCAGTGTAGCTGCGTATCGGGCGGCCGTACGCTGCGCGGTTTGCCGGCCAGCAGGGGCGCTGCGTGATGATGCGCGATGCGAAAGGCGCCGTCCTCCAGCACAAACGTATTGATCGCGGTCATCACGTTTTCGAGCGGGGTGCCGCCCACAGTGGTGTAGAGCAACTCGCGACACACGACCCAGCCCGCTTCGCCCACGCAAGTGACCTGCGGCTCCTCCACACGAAATCTGATTTCACTCGTGCCATCGAAGATCGCGCGCCAACTCTGCATGACCGCCTCATAGCCGAGCACCAGATCCCAGCCCGGGTGAACGCAGGTGACGGGGGTGCGCTTGGCCCAGAGATTCGACATCGCCTCCAGATCGAGTCGCGTAAACGCGTCGTAGAAAGCTATGTTGGCCGTGCGAACGGCGTGCTGAGTCATGAAGCGACCTCCCGGGGGCGTGAGCCTAGCAGCATGCAACCAATCGCAAGCCGCGACGGGATGGGGTTTCTTGCTCTATAAGAAGATCACCATGAGCGATCCCACTTCCAAACTGTTGTTCGAGCGCGCCCAGCGCGTGATGCCTGGTGGCGTCAACTCTCCTGTACGCGCCTTTCGTGCCGTGGGCGGCGAGCCCGTGTTCATCCGAGAAGCACAGGGCGCCACCCTGATCGGCGCCGACGGTAAACAGTACGTCGATTACGTCGGCAGTTGGGGCCCGATGATCCTTGGCCACGCCGATCCCGCGGTGATTCAGGCGATCGCACGCACGGCCGCCCTGGGCACTAGTTTCGGCGCGCCTACCGAAGGCGAGATCGTGATGGCTGAAGCGATCATCGCCGCGCTGCCCTCGATCGAAATGGTGCGCCTTACCTCAAGTGGGACCGAAGCCGTCATGGGCGCTTTGCGCGTGGCGCGCGGCTTCACGGGACGCGACTTGGTCGTGAAGATGGAAGGCGGCTATCACGGGGGTGCCGATCACTTGCTCGTGAAAGCGGGCTCGGGGCTGGCGACGTTTGGCGTGCCAGATAGCGCGGGGATTCCGAGCGATGTCGCGAAAGTCACGCTAACCATCCCGTACAACGATCTGGAGGCAGCGCGCGCGCTCTTCGCGCAGCGAGGCGCTGAGATCGCGGCCGTCATCCTTGAGCCCGTTGCAGGCAATATGGGCTGCGTCCCGCCCGAGCCTGGCTACCTTGCGGGCCTGCTCGAGATCACGCAGCAGGCTGGCGCGCTGTTGATCTTCGACGAAGTCATGACCGGCTTTCGTATCTCCTACGGCGGCGCCCAACAGCACTACGGGGTCAAGCCCGACATCACCACACTTGGTAAGATCGTCGGCGGCGGCTTGCCGGTCGGTGCTTACGGTGCGCGTCGCGAAATCATGTCCAAGATAGCCCCGCTCGGCCCCGTGTATCAGGCGGGTACGCTCAGCGGGAATCCATTGGCTGTGCAGGCGGGGCTCACCACCTTGCGCGCGTTGCAGACGGCAGGTCTGTACGAAAAGCTGGAAGCGGTCAGTGCGCGAGTCGAAGCCGCCTTCAAAGCCGCCGCCAAGCGCTACGATATTCCGCTGCGCGTGCAGCGCGTCGGCTCCATGCTCACGCCGTTTTTCAGTAAGGTGCCCGTGCGCAACTGGTCAGACGCTGCGCAATGCGACACGGCGGCCTTTGGTCGCATGCACGCAGCCCTGATTGAGGAAGGCATGTATTGGCCACCGTCGCAGTTTGAAGCGGGCTTCGTCTCGCTGGCCCATGACGAAAACGTGCTGAAGACGAGCGAGCGCGCGATCGACGCCGCGTTCAAGCGCGTTTGATCGCAGTCGCGCCTCCTGTAGAGTGGGGACGTGCAGTCATTCATGGAGCTGGTGCGGAACTATCAGGTGGTGTTCTTCGACGCGTACGGCGTGCTCAAGAACTCGGCCGGGGTGCTGCCGGGTGTGCCCGCGATGCTCGAAGGCTTGATCGCCGCGGGCAAAGACTTGTACGTCGTGACGAACGACGCCTCGAAATCACCGCAGGCCATGGCCGATCAATTTCCCAGCGGGACGAACGGCGACATCCTCGATAGCGCTCGCTTCATCTCGTCGGGCTTGATGGCCACGGACTTTCTCGCCGCCAAGGTGCCTGCAGGCAAGGTCGCCTATCTTGGCAAACCGTCTTCGGCATTTTACGTCGAAGCCACCGGCAAGCATCAGGCGGTACCGATCGCCGATTGCGTGCCCCATGACGATGACGTCGAAGCATTGGTATTGCTCGACGACGAAGGCTTCGATTGGCAGCGCGACATCAACCTCGCTCTCAATTTGCTGCGCCGCAAGAACATCCCCGCCATCGTCGCCAACGCCGATCCGACCTATCCCGTGGATGGTAAGAATGTCGCGGTCGCCGTCGGCGCACTAGGACGCTTGCTCGAGGAACTGGTGGGCAAGCGTTTCATCCACTTCGGCAAACCCGACGCCTACATGTTTGCCTTCGCCCTGAGCAAGGCGCGCAAGCAGCGGCCCGGCCTGAACAAGCGGGAAATCCTGATGGTGGGTGACACGCTTCAGACCGACATCGCGGGTGGAAATAAGTTCGGCGTCGACACCGTGCTCGTCTTGTCGGGAAACACCGCGCCTAAAAACGCCGCAATGCGCATCGAAGCCTCCGGAATCATCCCGTCCTTCATTTGCGAGTCGGTGCTAACCTAACCCCCGGCAGCTTCCGCTCGAGTCCTGGTCACGGTTATGGTCGTGATCGTGCCCTCTCCCGGCCTCTCCCGCACGCGGGAGAGGAGGAGAGCGCGACGCCCTTGGACGCGACGAGAGTGATGCTGACGTCCCTTTCGACCACGTTCACGATCACGACCACGTTCACAATCACGATCACGGCCACGCTCACGATTACGCTCACGATCACGGCCAGGATCACGATGAAGGTGGTGGGGCGGGATTGGGGCGGCTACTCGTCGTCTACGTCGGCGTCCTCGGGCTCCCCGTGCTGCATCTCTTCGATCGCAGACTCGACTAGCTCGACAATAGGAGTGTCCGTGGTCGGCAGGCGCTGTGCTTCGTCGTAGGTGTCCCGGGCGGCTCGACCCAGGTAGTTTGGCCGCTGCCCCGCGCCGGACAGATCGATCCAATACGCGTTTCGATCGCGCACATCGAAGTGCACAAAAGAGCTGTTCGGATAGAAGCCCACGCCGACGTCATCGAAGTGCCGCAGGTAGTCGCGCAATACGTGGTTCGGAATGCCCTCGACGCGAAAATCGAGGGCGGCGCCCATCACGTGGCGGCTTTCGTGTTTGGTGTAGCCCTTTGCGAGTCGGTAGCCGCTGACCACGTGAAGCCTGCGTCCGCCGAAGTGGTCGGAAGTTTGCGCAAGCAGCGCGAGCAAGCGCCGTTGCGGGGCCTTCGTCTTCTTCGAATCCCGGGGACGCAGAAATTCCGCGAGCCGATTGCCAACCCCGGGCCGGATGCGACCGCGCGAGTCCGCCAGTGTGACGGTAAGCGACTTCTGGGTAGCCACGCGATACAGCTGTACGCGCCCGTTTTGCTTGGCCTTGCCCCAAGTGCGTGATCCTCCGCTAGCTGCCTGGCTGCCCTTAGCGTTGGCAGTGGTCTTTGCGTTGGATGAGCTGGACGCGGAGGCAGGGCGGGAATCGGTGTGGCTCGGAAGGGCGAGCCGCATGCCGGGCCGCAAGCTTGCGGTAACCGTCAGGCCATTGCACTGGGCGAGCGCATCGACCGAGACGCGATGCCTGCGAGCCACGCTCCACAGCGTCTGCCCGGGGTTAACATACACAGCGCCTTTATCGGGCACGCTGAGCACTTGGCCGACCCGCACTTGCTCGTCAGGCTTGAGTTTGTTGGCCGCGGCGAGGGACCAGACGGTGACGCCATAACGCTGCGCGATGCCGGCCATGGTCTGGCCGCCGAGCACGGTATGTTGGCGCTCAGCAGCTTGTGCAGGCGCAGCCATCCAGAAGCTCGCGAGCAGCACGAGCGTACCGCCGAGCCTTACGAGCCGCTGCGCCGCGCTACGCCGTCCGCTGTTCAACGGTCCGCTGTCGCGCCGTTCGCTGTCGGTACCGGCCGTGTTTGAGTCGTCGACGACGCTCAAAATGCCGGTCGGGCCGTGGTGCAGGGGTGCAAGACAGGTAGACACGGCCCTATTATGACCGTTAAACGCATCGTACAAGCGCTCCCTATCGCAGTTTTTTGCACGCGCCTTTGTGAGGGTGCGACCATTCGCTGTGTAGTGCTCGTTCGTTGACAATCCGGCACGTTTGCAACGCGTGGAGAGCTTGCGCCCAGAGGGGCGCGGCAGATCACATGATTCGCTTATAACTAGGCGTCAATTACATATAATTGATTCCAAATTTATCAAATATTGCTTGACCTTGCGACCATTCGGACCAATCTTTGACCCTCAGGCGGTCATCGAAATTCACTCCGACGCCAGCCTAGAAGCGCCTTTCAGAAGCCAAGCTAGAAGCGGTGGTTCGAGGACCATGGAGCAGGACGAAAAGGTCTCCGCAGCAGTGCTCGCCCTCGGTCAAGATTCGGCCGGGAGTGGCGCACAACGTTCAGGGGGGCGCCCACCAGCGCCAACACCCGAGCGGGCTGCTGAAACACCCATCAGTAAGGTGCACACTAACAATGTGCGCAAAATCCGCATCGAGCGGATGGTTTCGAAAGCAGAGCTCGCCCGTCGCGCAAATCTGTCGGTTTTAACGATCGATCGCGTGGAAAGGGGCTACGGGTGCCGCATGGATACCAAGCGGAAAATACTCGAAGCCCTGGGCTTGAGCCTTGCAGACCGCGTACGCGTGTTCGGCGAGGAGGAGTGATGCTCC
>JBBSJC010000518.1:0-5769 GCA_038257655.1 Polyangiales bacterium
GCCGTCACCCACGGGGAGCTTGGCCTGGGACACTCTGGCCTGCAGCTTGAAGACAGCAGGCGCCTTCTGCATCTGCAGCGCGTTGAATGTGCCCTGAGCTTGAGCGACCGACCACGGTGCGCAGAGCAGGCATAGGAATAGTGCGATCACGTGCTGTCGCAGCGAGCTATGTCGCTTGTTGAATAGCGTGTTTCTAATTGTTTGAATGTCCGTCACGACACACTCCGTGATGCTTTGTCGGCGTTTCCGACGGGTGATGCGGCTAGTAACCAAAACTCGTGAACTCGAGGAAATCGAGAGTGCCGTACAGCTTCTTGCTTGAGGCGTACGGATCAAACACAGGGCCCTCCTCGTACGCATAACAAAGCGTTCGGTTGGGACCTGCGGTCGCTCCGTAATAGCAACCAGCATTCGTCTCGGTCACGGTCAGGAGCGATGGTGGCGGTGTGGCGGGCAAGCTTGACAGAACGAATCCACTGACCTCTGTGCCGACGGAACGTTCCGGACAGTTCAGCACCACATATGCACTAGACGCGCGGCGATAGACTGAGAAGAAGTTGATGGTGTCTGAAGCGGACGGGAGTGCCTGCCCAGCGGACTTATATGCACAAATCGTGTTCACCCCTGCTGCAATATCCAGCAAGTTCTGATTGAGGCGCATCTCCGTCACGACGATGGTGGGCTCCCCAGTCAGTAGGAACCGATCCCGCTCTGCAGTTGAGGCGGCCAGCCTGGCTTCGACTCGCGGGTCGCGCGTGGACAGGGCATACCCCAACCGCCTGCGCGTCCCAGGCGCGGCATTGCAATTGAAACCTGGTAGTGAGCAGACCGGGTCCGTGTGGGTACCGTTGGTATTGGCGACAAGGTAGCCTCGACCACCCAGGTTAGGGTTTTCGAACGCGGGAGCGACCTGCGTCAGGCGTACTGCAGACGGTGCGTAGGGGGCATGAAGGAAGTATGACTTCGGCGTCTCTTCCGACTCGAACAGGAGGGTACCGATATCGAACCAATCATCCGTCGCGGAGCTCCCGTCAGGCCGCAGGAATGGAGCCGCACGATACTTCACCTGCACCCGTAGCTCCGGCGGGAATGCGGTGTCGCTCGCTCCGTAACCCTTGATCTCGAAGATGTGGGTCGTGTTCGCAACGACCAGGCGTTGGGCGGCCAGCAAGTTGGGGTCATCATAAGATGCGAGGCCGGCGCCAGCAAAGCTAACGGGAGAAAGGTCCGCCCAGTCCCAGTTGAACGCTACGCAGCGGCCGCGCTGGCAGTACTCGTTAGAGGTGCAGAGATAACGACTCTGACTATTCTCAAAGCTATAGCACTCGCTGATGCAGCTGCCGTCTTCACAGGAGAAGCTGTTGCCGTCGGGGCAGCCTTCCATCACCCCCAGCGTCACGCCGGGAGCCACGGCTTGGGCCGGATCAAAACGACATTCCAGACAGGAGTTAGCTTCGCAGAATCGGCAGGGTCCGTTGTAGCACTCCTTGGAGAAACACTGACTGTCGCCGCTGCATTCGACGGAGCATGCCCAATGCATCGCAGCACCGCTTGCGCTCGCGTCGGTCACCAGGGTGCATTGCCCTCGACCGCAGGATGTGGAGGTTAGATCGCTCGGGCCGCACAAATCCCGACCGCAAACATTGCCTTCGCACAGCTCGAAAGCGGGGCAGTCTGTGTCTGTCGAACAAGAGCGCGCAGCTGCAAGCTGGCCGCCCGGGTTTCGCTTCACCAGCCACTCGCGCCCCCGCTCGTGCTCCGAAGCGACCGCGGCCAGCGTGCGCGCGTAGCTATACATCTTCACTTCATCGAGAAGGCCACGATAGCCAAGAACGAGCTCGCCTTGCGTACGTTCCCTTTGACCGGCGAGCCAATGGCAGGGCCGGTAAGGTTCGTACTTCTCCCAGTCAAGGCCCTCGAACTGCGCCGCGTTCATCGAGAGCTTTTGCATGCGCGGCGCGTTACCGTCGATCGCGTTGAGTCGCACCAAAGTGGGGCGCGCGTGCTGCACCGCATTGAGCAGCGCGCTCCTGCCATCGGGAGCAAGGGCACCACCGAGCACGTCACTGGATTCTGCCAGCAACAAGGGGGAGCTCGCCCACGCGGCCCCCGCAGTGGCCTGATTCCAGCGCTCTAGCGTGACAGTCTGCTTGCGGACCCGTAGAGCGAGCTGAGCTGCGCTGCTACCCACAAAGCGCAACGTGCCGAGCAGGGTGTTCTTCGCGATGGGCCTTCCGCCCTCAGGCGCGAGGACCTCAACGCTCACGTAGCCGCCGCCGACGCCCTGACCCTTGCGAAAGGAAATCTTACGCTTGTACGGTGCACTTAGCAGCGTTGCATTGGCAGAGACGTCAAGCGCGGCTGGCGCGCCAGGAGTCGTTGGAGAAAGGCTCGCAGGCGCAAGGTTTCCGTAGGCAAGGGAGAGGTCCGTTGCTTCCATCAATCCGCAGTCACCGGGGGTAGGCGCCGTGCCTCCGCTCTTGTCTAGGTCTTCGAGCAAGGGATCGAACTTATAGTTGAAATTCTGATCCCAACAGTAACCATCGACCGTCTGCGGGTCATAGTACACGCTCACTTCGATGTTTCCATTGGGAAGAGCGACCGGCACTCCCAGGCGGTAGACGTTCGACGAGCTTTCGAAAGTGATGGCTTTTCTGCGAGCTAAAACCACGGACTGTGGCGTTCCGGCGGGGCTGCGTGCATCGAGGAGGTCCACCGTTCTGATGGCGGTGGACGCCACCGGGTCCAGGGTAGATTCCGAGGTAAGGTAACGTCGGTCACCCGTCGCGCCGAGGTCCGCAACGACCACCTGCTGAGCCCGGTAGTCGTCAGAGGCCTTCGTGAACACCAGCTTGGTGTTCGACAGGAAGCGAGCATTCGAATAATGAGCAGTGGGTATGGCCGCCGGCAGGGCTGCACCCGGAGTGATCCAGCTGTTGGCCACGAGCTGACGAGATACGAGCGTCTGGTAGTTCAGTTGCTCGGATGGAGTCGCGCCACCATCGACCGCAGCGATCTTGCCACCTAGGTAAGGTACGGCAAAGATGCGGTAGACCTGCTTGTCAACGTTGTCGCCAAGTCCCGCGTCGTAGATGTTGGACTCAAAGACAACCAGACGTCCGTCAGGGCTGAACCGGGGGCGGCGCACGAACACGCCAGCGCGCGTGTTACCGAAGCCAACGGTGACCTGCTTTGGGTTCGCACCCGACGGGTCGGCCATCCAAACTTCATAGTTGCCACTCTGTGTGGACACGTAAACAACCTTGTCGACCTGGTTGTTGTAGTCGGGGTCCAGTAAGGAGGCCTTGGTGTCGCGCAACACGTCAATGGGAGTGGTACCAAACGCATCGAAGCGCTTGATGCCGAACTGCTGGTTGACCGAGGTGCCTACGAACAACCTCTCGCCCGGATTCTCCAAGGCTACCGGCGGAGTCGTCGCAGCTGGGCACTGTGCGATGGCATTACTGAGTGCAGCCGTCACGGTCGTCTGCCCATTCAGAACCACCTGGGCCAGGCGTGAGCTGCCGCTGGTGGTAAGGTTAAGGTTGATATGGCTCCATGCGCGCGAGGGCAAGCTTGCCGTGACGGTGGTAGTAATAGGTTGACCCGTGGCTGGGTACTCGCGAAAGACGAGCGAGTGCGCGGTCGAGCCTTGCGGTACGAGGAACAGGCCGTAGCGAAGCACACCGTTGTTGTCGTTGTGACCCATCACGAGCTGCTCACCGCTGTAGTCGGTGCGGCGTTCGTTGGGATTGATCCAGAGCGACCAGGCCTGACTCGTAGAGGTGTCCGCCAACGGAAAAATGGGTAGGGCCGCGTGCGTACCCACCCGGTCGAAACGCCCGGCTTGGTCAGTCACCGCTTCGGAGGTAAGTGCCGATAGCTCAAGGTAGCCGCGACGCGCTTCGGTGGCCTGACGTAGTGCTTTCCCAAGACAGGGGGCGTTGTTGCAGTAGGCCGTCTCGCTCATGGCACCCGGGGCGTCAAGTGGCTGACCGTCGAACCGATAGTGGACCAGAAGCTTGTTGGTGCTAGCGCCAACCGCAACCGGTTGCCCCCATAGGTCTCCTGTAAGCTCGGACCGACGGGACCTAGGGTTTGGCGCGAGACTCGCCGAACGGTCGCTCGCGTTGGTCGAGAACGCGACTGTGCCGGTCAGCACACCCGTCTTGGCAAACACGAGCTCGGCTACGGCCCCCGTCGGGATGGGCGTGAGATTCGCGGTGCCGTAGACGATGAGGCGCACGAATCGTCGCGTACCAGACGGGTCGTTCTCGGTTTCCTGGGTGACGCTCAGAACCTTGCCCGCGCTGCGTGGTCCTGCGAGAATTCGCGCGTCGGTGAGAGTAAGGTTCGCGCTAGGGATCTGAACGCGCAAATCGAGTGCGCGAGCAGGCTCCGGACTGTAGTCGTAATAGACGTGAGCGATGAGCTCCCGATCGTCTTGAGCCACAGATTCTAGGTGAAAGGCTGTGCACCCCGTCGCGGGGCAATCGGTGCGCGACAGGCAGAGCGAACGCGGATAGTCCACACCTGCACCCGCGGCCGGGCGCCTGCACGTTTGGCTGAATCCACAGTCCGCGCTCGTAACGCACGTATCGTCTACGCTGTCGCTGGTTCCGAGTGCCGTCTCTTGGTAGGCAAAGAGGCCGTCGCGGTCTACGTCCGCGCATTCGGCGCTGGTACGCGTCGCTAGACACTTGCTTCGGTCGCATTCTTCCGCGAAGCGCGCCGCACCACTGCCGTCGTAACAAACGTACTCCAGCCGTCCACCATCCCAATACTCTGCGAGAGCAAGCTCCACGTCTCTACGTTGGTAGGTGCCATTGCGGTCGCGATCCCAAGTAACCTGAGGCTGGCCAAGCGCTGCCTCGCAGGTCGGGCGCGTGGTCGCACGCTGCTCGGCGCAGCGCTCCAGGCCAGTCACATAGAATGTGATGGAGTTGATGGTAGGGAGCGAAGGTGACTGTGCTTGCGCCCGCATTCCGGGCACGACAAACGCGGCGATAACCGTCAGGCTGCCCACAATGACAATGCGCAGCAGACTCATGGCACCACCATCAGCCCTTGGTCGTACTTAGACGCTTGAAGCTCATTGTCGGCCAATGGGGGCGCCATGGTTTCTACGCGACGCACCAAGCGAAACGCGGCCCCTATCTTGGAACCTATCGCGAACCTAAGCGTCGCGATCCGTCCAGCTTGAATCTCGGTCGTGTTTCCAGCACTGAACAACATGGCTTGGAACGTACCGTCGGCTCGCCTTCGCCAAGTCTTGTTCGTGCCAGGATCCACGAAGAATGACTTACCAGCCTGCTCAGAAGCGTCCCCCGGCTCCAACGACAGCAGCTGAACGTCTTGATTTGAATCGATCCTGAAGTCCGCGATACGCGGAAGCGGCGCGTTCTCTCGCGGCGTAAACTCCAGAGCCAGGGTGGCCTCGAGCAGTCGCCCCTTCTCCACCTGCTTCTCAACGAGCCTCAGCGACAGGGCGCAGTCAGCGCAACTCACGTCCAGATCGCACGGTGTCTGCAAACAGAAGTCGCCGTGGCATTGTCCAAGCTCGCATTCCTTGCCTTCATCGCAGGTTCCTCCGCAGGTCTGACCGCAGACGGCGCCGCATTGCCATCCAGCGCTGGTACAGTCGTCCGTACAGTCGTCTTTAGACACCCAGTCGCCACCCGCATTCTGAACCAAGTCGTCAGGGCACTCGCAGCTCCCGCCGCAGCCATCCGCAAGACACGCACGGCCCTGACAATCCGGTTCGCATAC
>JBBSJC010000519.1:0-5767 GCA_038257655.1 Polyangiales bacterium
ACCTCCTGGGCTTGGTCGTGCAAGAGGCGCTCCCTCTGGAGGTCGAACCAATCTGCCAGTGCCTTGGTACCTTCGCCCAGGAATGCCTGACCTGCCTCGTAGACGTACTCCGCAACGTGGTAGAAGTCGACGGTGTGCTCGACTCCTGGAAAGAACTCTGCAGACAGCGACGCAAGGTCATTGTCCCCATCGGTGAGCACGTGGACGAACTTGCCTGACCCCGTCGCGAAGCCACGCTTGCGAGCCATCCTGCGGGCGACGGTAAAGGCGTGGCGCTTGTTGGCAAAGGAGGCGTAGAAGCGGACGTTGAGCGGTCCCTCCAGCCTTCGTGTTCCGACCCGCCTGAGTGTGTACATCACGACCATCGTCGCGCTTTTTGCATTCTTCGTCTTGTCGCCCTTCTTGCGACGAGGTCGACGCGGGTACCGACGGCGCTTGTCCCGACCGCGGTGTCGTCGGGAGGCCGCAGGAGCCCCCTTCTTTCGTTTGCGCCGCCGTCGAGCAAGCTCGCGCGCCGTGGCGGTGGGCACTCCCTTTCCATCGAACTGGATAACGAGCACCTCACCATCGCCCTCGGGAGCGGGCGCTTGTTCCATGAAGTCCGCCACATGCTCGCTCAGGCCCAGCACGGTCTGCTCGATGACTTCGGTGGAAGGCGCATTCGGCATGAACGTGCCCAGCGTCGTCGCGGCCTCTGCAAAAGACATCTTCGTCGCCAGCCGCGCCGCCATCATCAGGACGTTCCAGCTCAAGCGATCCCGGGTGAGTCCGAGCGAGGCATCCAGTGGATGAAAGCCGTGGCGGTCCTTGTCCGCCACCTCCCGCATATACGTGCGGAAGTACCGAACGACACCAAACGTCGTTGTGAAGTTGCGCGCGATCGCAGGAGCCGCGCGATACGTGCGACCAAGCCACTCCCACCTGCCGGCATGCACCGAGCGATGCGCATCCATCACGTGCTGCTCGCGCAGGCCAAGAAGCAGGACTATCAGCGCGCGCCCTATGGCGAACACTGCATCCCGCAAGCCGCGCTCCGCATCCCTGTAGCTCAGCTCGCCAGTAGTGCCCTGCTGTTCCACCAGGGCGAGCGCGCTCGACACAGCCTCCTGCACCCGTTGGCGCAGCGTCTCGACACTCGGAGGAAAAAGGTCACTTTTCGGGTTTCGTACGAGGCTCGGCGAGGATATCTTGGGCATGCGGGCGGATCCGGGGGCGCTTGGTTTGCTTTGGTAGGCCCAAGATCCCTCAGTTCCCCCGCTTTTTCATCCACTCATCCCGATAAATGCTGGATCTCGGCTGAGCTGCACCCGAATGAACCAGTCGAGCCCGACGTAAGGCGTACCGTCTGCAAAGTCACCCACAGGCACGCGATGGCCACCAAACAGCGCGGCAAGCGCCACGCACGTGAACGCTGCGCTCGCAAGCCAACGGGAGCGACCGAGCAACAAGTTGCCCACGCTCATGCCGCCCGACAGGACCATCGTGCCAAACAGCAACTGACGCAAGAGTGCCACGTCGTACTTCTTGCGCAGCTCAGGCGTGGTCAAGTACTCGGGGAAGTGGAACGCGCACACGGCGAGTAGCGACAACACGCCTAGCACCAGCGCGATCGTACCCGAGAGCCGACCCATGCCTGGGCGAAGCTGCCCATCCATCCGTAGCCAGGCCTGAAGTCTGCGCAGTGCGGCCATTGGATCCGCAGCATACAGGCACGCTCGTCAAAATGCCCAGGGCCCAGACTCTCGATGTCTGACGGTCGCGCGATGATGCCCGTGGTTCACGTGCTACCAGCTCACGTGCCACCACTCTGCACACGTGCCACCACTCTGCCGTCTCCACGCTTTATCGCGCACGGCGAGCTCGACGGGTGGCCCTATCTCGTGATGACACCGTCGACAAACGCCTCTCGGAACACTGTTTCGGTCACTGAGCATTCATAGCTCTAGAGGCACTGTCGCGGCGGCTCCGATTGGAAACCCTCCACCTAATCACCAGCAGCGCGCATAGCTCAGGCCTGCGCGAGTGTGAACGCTCAGCGCGGATGCTCGGCCACCACGTGCACGAACTCGCGCCCGCGCTGCGCGATGTATTCGACTGTCTGCTCGTCGATGAAGTGGGCGTTTGACCACAACGCGTCGTACCCGGGACCAGAGCTGCCGTCGACTGCGATTCGACTGCGCTCCTCTGCAAGGAGATACGCAAGGCGCCCGCCAGGCGATAGCCGCAGCGACAGATGGTCGACGTTGGCGTGCGGACCAAACCGCTCCTCATTGACGCAGGCGTATTCGCGATGATGGTCGTCGACGCCAACGTAACCGACTGCATCTCCCGAGGCGCTCAGGACCAGACCGCGCACGCTGCAGCAGATCGGCATTCGCTGACCCGAGAGCACTACGTACTCGCGGCCGGCGTCGTCTTCGGCCTGGTAGGCAACTCCGCCCCGCGCAAGTGCGACCACCATGCCGACGCGGGACGGTCGCGCGACCACCTTACCATTTACAATGATTAGTCCGCCGTCTTTGCTCTCCGCGCTGAACCCCGCAAGCGATCCGTCCTCGGACGCGACCGGATCGTTCAGGGTCGCGAACGGCCCGTAGCTCTCGATCCCGTCGATTGCGTACCAGGCGCCGTCGCGACGCGCCTTGGCGAGCAGGCGACCGGCAGCGTAAATCGGATCTCGCACGAGCCGCCATCCCGCGCTGATCGTTTCGCCATCTCGCTCGAGCGACCAGGCGTCGCCTCGCGTCGCCGCATACACCAACGCGCCCTCGGGAGTGAACACCAGAGGGCACGTATTCCAGCCCGCACCCGGTTGCTCGGCATCGAACGGTCCGAAACGCGTCGTGCCTCGATACACCCACCACGCGCCGCCATCATACGCGCCGTAAGCGAGCTCGCGACCGTCGGAGCTGAACACGGGCGTGCTCAGGCTCACGCCGTCGTGCTCGGCTATCTGCAGTCCGTCGACGTAAACGCCCTGCCGGCCGGAGGCGGTCTGACTCACGAACGCGTGGCGACTCCCGTCGGGCGAAAAGCGCAGATCGCGAGCGCCGGGAAACCGTCCGATTGAGTGGTCATCGACGATCACCTCATCACTCGTCACGGCTATCACGCGTCGGGCGCCCAGGTGGGCGTAAGCAGAGCTAAGGCCGTCCGGCAGTCGAGCGAGCGTGGTCTCCATCGCTTTCAGTATAAAGCGAATGGCAGGTCGGTCGCTCGGCCGTCGACGCTGCTGGCCCAGCGGGGTCGGTCGGGACCGCGCGAGGACGACGCGCCTGACGAGCGACTGTGTTTCAGCGATGGCAAGTTTCGGCTAAGTCGTTCCGGCCTCTATCTGCATGACCTTCTGAGGAGCCCCAGTCATCACCCCGACTGGAATGGACCGGGTCACCCATGATAGTAAGCTTGCGACAAAGAAGTGGTCCGGCAGCCGCCAGGATCCGCTTTGATCAGTCACGAACAAGAGATACAGGATGCCCTCAAGCCCATTGCGCCTTTCGATCTTTCTCATAGCGGCCAGCGTCCTAACGGTTGCTTGCGCGCCCAGGGTTTCGCGAAGCGGCTACACCGCGGCGGACGTCAAGCCTGGCGCGCAGTGCGAGGTGGCTTTCCAATATCGCAGCACTCTCACGCCGAACGACGCGCGGGAGCTCGGCCGCATACGCGTGACCGATAGTGGTTTCTCGAGCCATTGCAGCGAGCCCGAGGTACGCGAGATCGTACGCGCGGAGGCGTGCGGTCTAGGCGCGGACGTCGTAGACGTACGCGAGGAAAAGGCCCCATCCGTCATGGCCACTTGCTATCACGTCGATGCGCGACTCCTGGCCCTGAGCGACAGCAACGGACCGCGCTTGCTGCCGACATCCTCGGCACTCGAATCTTCGCCAAATGCCGCGCGAAAGGAGAGTGCGGCGAAGAACAATCGCACGTTCGTCCGCAACACCATCATCGCCGGTGTGGTCGCAGGCGTGGTCGCGGGCGTGGTAGTCGGCTTAACCTACGGTCGGTAACGTTCAGGATTTCCGGTGGTGGCTCCAAACAGAACCGTCCACAAGAGTCCACGGCCGACCCGCCTACGAAAATCGCTTAGGCAGGTCCTGCGCCCGCTGACTCGCCCGAAACTCCACAATCCGAAACTCCGCCAGCCCATGCTTATGAAACGGGTCCTCCGCGACAATCGCTTCAATCTCTGCCCGACTGTTGCCAACAGCTAAGATAACCCCACCCTCCCGTGGCACCTTCCTGCCGGAGACTACGAAGTTACCCGCGGCGTAGTACTTCTTGAGATACGCAACATGAGCCGCCATGTGCGCATCTATCTCGGTAAGGTCGGCGGTGTATACAAGCTCGATCACGAACATGGTTTTCCCCCAATGGTCACGCGACCGGCAGCGGTCGCGGGGCTTATGTGTACCTCGATTCGAGAGACGAGGCGCAGGCCATGCTCGGAGAGCATTTCCTGCAAGCGGTAGATGTAGCGGCGCGGGCTGCGCAGCACGGCATCGCCGCCGGCCAACGCGTTTCGAGCGACTCGCTACTTCCCTGCTGCTTGGCCCGCTGCCTGCGGGAGGTGCCCGTGTTCAGGTCGGGCGCACACGCGCATCGCGCTCGTACCGCGCATCGCGCTCTCACGCCCACGCAAGAAACGCCGCAACCCTTTCGGATTGCGGCGCTCTCACATTCTCGAGTGTTGCGCGGTGGACGGGACTCGAACCCGCGGCCTCCGGCGTGACAGGCCGGCGTTATAACCAGCTTAACTACCACCGCTCAGCTTCGCGTCTCTCAACCGAAGCGCGCCTTTACTAGCGCGATGGATTGGGGCTGTCAAAGTCGATCTCGTTGTTTTTGTACGCTTTGCGGTCGACGGCCTTGGAGATCGGGCGTCATGCATTCTGGAGGGGCGCGTTCGCTCACGGCTACCGGGCACGCGCGCCGCCTGCTAAGGCTGGACGGCGCCGCACGCCCCGCTTTTTCGTCCGGAGGATACGCCCATGGCTGAGCCCACACTGCAGCAACAAGACCCCGAAATCGCAGGCCTCATCCAGCAGGAGGAGCATCGCCAGTTCGAGAAGATTCGCCTGATCCCGAGCGAGAACTACGCCTCGCGCGCTGTGCTCGAGGCGACGGGCAGCGTGCTCACGAACAAGTATTCAGAAGGCTACGCAGGCAAGCGCTACTACGAAGGCCAGCAGCTCGTCGACCAGGTCGAAGAGCTTGCGGTGTCGCGCGTCAAGAAGCTGTTCGGCGTCGATCACGTGAACGTGCAGCCCTACTCCGGCTCGCCCGCAAATCTCGCGGTGTACTTTGCGTTCTGCAAGCCGCACGACGTGATCATGGGCATGGGGCTGCCGGGCGGCGGACATCTCACGCACGGCTGGGGCGTGTCGATCACGGGCAAGTACTTCAAGGCCGTGCAGTACGGCGTGCGCAAAGAAGATCACCGCATCGATATGGATGAGGTGGCGAAGCTCGCGCGCGAGCACAAGCCCAAGATTCTGTTCTGCGGCGCGACGGCGTACTCACGCATCATCGAGTATCCGAAGTTCGCGGAGATCGCGCGTGAAGTGGGCGCCATCCTCGTGGCCGACATGGCGCACATCTCCGGACTCATCGCGGGCGGCGCGCATCCTTCACCGGTTGGTCTTGCCGAAGTCATTACGAGCACCACCCACAAGACGTTTCGCGGCCCGCGCGGCGGCATGATTCTCTGCGACGAAAAGCACCGCGCAGCCATCGACAAGGCCGTCTTCCCGGGCCTGCAAGGCGG
>JBBSJC010000520.1:0-5760 GCA_038257655.1 Polyangiales bacterium
CGGCTGTACGTCGTCTTCTACGATCCTGCGCGTGGCAAGCGGCGAGCGCGTACTCGAAACCGTGTAAGCGAGGACCGGAAAGGCCGTGGGATCCATCCGAGCGACCACAGGCTCGCGCACGTCCCGAGGTAGCTTGCCGCGGATGAGCGAGACGGCATCGCGCACATCGCTCGAACCTTGGCGCATCTCCGTCTCGATTTCGAACTGAACCAGCACGGTCGATGCAGACTCACGCGACCAACTACGGACTTGATCCACGTTGCTGATGCTAGCGATCGCTTCTTCGATGGGTCGCGTGACCTGCGCTTCGACTTCTTCGGGACTCGCGCCAGGGTAAGGCGTCGTGACGACCACAATGGGAAGGTTAAACTTCGGGAAAAGGTCAATGGTAAGACGATCCAACGCCAAGATGCCAAGCACGCAGGCTGCGATCGTCACCATCGTCGTAAAGACAGGGCGATCGATCGCGACGTCAGAGAGCTTCATGACTTGCCCGCGCTCACGCGCACGGCTTGACCATCGGCTAGTGCTGCCTGTCCGCGTACGACCACACGGTCCTGCTCGCTGAGCAGGCCATCCACGATGACGTGGTCCGCATCGCCCTGAACGTCCGCAATGGCGACAGCCTTGGCGCGCCCATTGCGCACAACGTAGACGTAGCGCCCCGAGGGCAAGGTTACTAACGCGGATGCTGGCACGGTCAGCAGACCTGCCCGCTCACCGACCGCAACTTCGGCACGCGCGAACATGTTGGAAAGCAAACGACCTTCAGAGTTGTCGATTGCGATCTGAATCGCTGCTCGTCGCGTAGCGGGGTCCAGAGTCGGGCTGAGCGTCGCGATGGTGCCCGAAATCGGGACACCGGATAGCTCTTCCACGGTGATTCGCACGGGTTGCCCCAGTTTCAGGCGTGCGAAGTCAGTTGCAGAAACCGCTCCATCCAGCTTCAGCTCAAGTAGGTCCTGTATCTGGAACAGCGCCTGGCCGGGGTTGATTTGGGTGCCTAGTGACACGTTGCGCTTCGTGATCGTGCCCGCAATGGGCGCCGTGATCTGACTATTTTGGAGCGCCCGGCCTGCCAGTCCCGCTGAAGCCTGTGCGAGCTTGAGCTGCGCCTGAGCTGCTCGTACTGCCGCACCTGCGGACTTCAGTCCCAGGTTCGCTCGATCACTTTCGGTCTGAGCGACCGCGCCCCCGGTCTCGAGAGCGGCTATCCGTTGCTGCTGGATTTGCGCGGACGCGAGTTGCAGCTGAGCGTGCAACACCTGCGCTTCGGCTGCCTCAACCTGGGCGCTAGCTTGTTGGCTCTGAAAGCCCAGCTCCGAATGCTCGATGATCGCAAGCAGGGCGCCCGCTTTGACTTGAACACCGACCTCGCCGCGCAGCTGTTGAATGCGACCTTCCACCTTACCCACCACGTCGACCTCGCTTCGCGGGCGCACCACCCCCGCCAAGCGCACAGCATCGAGGAGAGTCACGCGCGCTGGCGCTGCGACTTCCACACCAGCGGCCGCGACCGGCACCTGCTTGGGGGCCGCCGCCTTGCCCTGGTGGGCCGCAATCCGCACCCCAAACAGGCCTGCGAGGCCGGCCGCGATGACAAGCCCGATAGCAACGCTTCTATTCATGCGCGGCCCATTGAAACACGTTCGCGTCACGCCGCCAAACGCTCAGAAGCTCTGCCGCCAATTGCTCCACGCAGCACTTCGGTGTATCGCCCGCGCGTGGACCTCATTCATCAGCTCATCGCGCTCCTACGTGATCCGGGTCCCATCATCCAGTGGGGAGGTTACCCGGCGCTAGCGCTGATCATCTTCCTGGAGACGGGCGCCATGGTCGCGTTCCTTCCTGGGGATTCGCTCTTGTTCGTGGCAGGCCTCTATGCCTCCAAGGGTGACTTGAACATCGTGGTGCTAAACCTGCTTCTCTCCACGATGGCGATCCTAGGGGACGCGACGTCTTACTCTATTGGTAGGCGGGTGGGTCCACGCATCTTCACTTCGACCTCGCGTCTCTTCAAACCGCAGCACGTGCGCGCAGCGCAGGCCTTTTACGACAAGCACGGTGGTAAGGCGATCGTGATCGCTCGTTTTGTACCCCTCGTGCGCACTTTCGTCCCGGTGATCGCGGGTGTCGCGGGCATGAGCTACCGCCGCTTTGCGTTGTTCAACGTCTTCGGCGGCATCGGCTGGGTCGCCTCGATGACGCTGAGCGGCTTTTTCCTCGGAAGCATCTTCCCCGACCTCGGTAAGCACGTTGAAAAGGTCATCATCGTGATCGTGGTGCTCTCCGTGTTGCCTATGGTCATCGAGTACGCGCGGGCTAAGCTGCGCGCGCGCGCCGCGTCAACACCGTAAGCCCTCAGCCATACGTGGGCGTTGTTACTGGCTAGTAGCATGGCTATCTTCCTTGCCGGGTCTTGGTGTCGAAGCCAAGCTGGGGCGCCATGTGGGTCAGTGCCCGCTTACCCGGAGAGGTCGAATGACTGACGACGTGTTGATGAGCTTGCACATCTGCAAGCTGTCGGACTTTGTGCGGACCCGCACCGGGTTCACACGTGCTGGACCTCCAACAACCAGACCCGCCACCACAGCTAAACGACCCACAGCGCGGGGCCGATCCCAGAGAAGAGCAATGGACGAACTTACCCTCGAACAGGCAAACCGGAACGGAGGTCTCGCATGGTGATGGGCCCGATTCTCATCGGAATCTACGTTTTCGTGTTGGCGGTTTTCATCGGCTTCGAGCTGATTGCGAAGGTTCCTCCGACCCTGCACACCCCTCTGATGTCGGGTGCCAATGCGATAAGTGGCATCACCATCGTCGGCGCGCTGACTGCAGCGACGACGGCCGAGGTCTCCGTCAGCAACGTGCTGGGCGCGATCGCCATCTTCTTCGCGAGTGTCAACGTTATCGGCGGCTTCTGGGTCACCGACCGGATGCTGCGGATGTTCGGAAAGAAAAAGTGATGACTGACTTCGTCCGCTCCACCTTGGTTCCGCTGATCTATCTGGTCTCGTCGGTACTCTTCATCTTCGGGATCAAGCGCCTGGGCCGCGTTCGTACAGCCCGCAGTGCCAACAATCTGGCCGCGTTCGCCATGTTCCTGGCTGTCGCCGGTACGCTGCTTGAGCTCGGCTTCATCGACTACCGCTGGATCTTATCCGGCATGGTGCTCGGCAGCGTAGTGGGCGGCTTCATCGCGGTGCGCGTGCCCATGACGTCGATGCCGGAGATGGTCGCGCTCTTCAACGGCAGCGGCGGCGCTGCCTCCACGCTGGTGGCCCTGAGTGTCTACTGGTTGAAGGTGGTCGAGCCGGGCATCGACGGAACCGCAGCGGCGCTACTCGGCACAGCCGAGGCTGTCACCGTCGTACTAAGTGTTCTGGTCGGCGGCATCACGCTCACCGGTAGCCTGGTGGCCTACGGCAAGCTGAACGGCAGCCTGAAGAAGGGCGAGTCCATTCTGCTGCCCGGACGGCACGTGATGAACTTTGTCATGCTCGCCGCCGCACTGGTCGTAGGCGGGCTCTACTGCTTTTCGTCCGCTACGCCAGACGCGGGCCTCGTCATGTTGCTGATCGTCACGGGCCTGAGCCTCGCCCTCGGTGTCACGCTCACGATTCCCATCGGCGGTGCGGACATGCCGGTCGTGGTCTCGCTATTAAACTCGTACTCGGGCATCGCCGCGGCGATGACGGGTTTCGTTATCGGCAACCAGGTGCTGATCATCTCGGGCGCCCTGGTCGGCGCTTCGGGCATCATCCTGACGCAGATCATGTGCGTCGCCATGAACCGGTCGCTGCTGAACGTGCTGGTCGGCGGCTTCGGCGGCGAGCAGGCCAGCGGCGGCGATGCGCAGAGCAGCGAGTACGTGAACGTGCGCTCGACGGGGCCCGAAGAAGCGGCAATGACGCTTGAGTCGGCGAGCAGCGTCGTGTTCGTGCCGGGCTACGGGTTGGCTGTCGCGCAGGCGCAGCACGCCACACGTGAGCTCGCCGATCTGCTTCAGAAGCGAGGCTGCAAGGTGACTTACGCAATCCACCCCGTCGCCGGACGCATGCCCGGCCACATGAACATTCTGCTGGCCGAGGCGGACGTGCCCTACGAGCAGCTACTCGAAATGGACGTCATTAATCCCGACATGAAAAACACGGACGTCGCGATCGTGCTCGGCGCCAACGACGTGGTCAATCCCGCCGCGCTCAACAACAAGTCGAGCCCAATCTACGGTATGCCTATCCTGAACGTACACGAGGCCAAGACCGTCTTCGTGGTCAAGCGCAGCCTCGGGGCCGGCTACGCAGGCGTCAAGAACGAGCTGTTTGAGAACGCGAACACGATGATGATCTTCGGTGACGCCAAGAAGGTGTTGCAGCAGCTTGTGCAGGAAGTGAAGGAGCTGAAGTAGCCCCGTGCCGCCGCGCAGCCGGTGTCGCGAACGACCTATTTCGTGCGGCCTGCCGGCATCGCGAACGACCTTCCCATAAAGCCGAACCTGACGGTGATGCGCGAGAGAAATTGCTCGCTGGGACCGCGTTCGCAGGGCAGGGCACGCGTCGCGTCGCAGGGCAGGACGCGCAGTCCCGCTCTAAAAGCGCAGCACCGTCTGGGCGCTGAACACCAATTCCACGGTATCCGTGTTGTTCGCGACAGCTTCGTTCTGTGCGACAGGCAGCACGGCGTCGAGGCTAAGGCGCACGTTGTAGAGGCCGAGCCGCATGGGTACGAAGCGAGCATCGATATCGAGCGCACCGCCGAACGACGCGAAGCCGAGCGTTTGGTCCTCGAGCTTGCCGCTCGCCGTCGTCTGAACCTCGTAATAGTGGCTAAGGCTCGCGCCCACACGTATGGGAAATGAGAAATCTGCTGCCAGTGCCACACCTTCGAGCACGTGAAAACGCGGCGCTATGGCAAGCTCCGCATACGTGCCGCTTTTGGCTCCGTCGCGCGCGCCCTTCGCCTCTGTCGCAAGCGTCGCTTGCGGGAAGATGCCGCGAAAGATCGCCTTCTTGCTGTCGCCGGCGAAAAGCACCTGGTCGTCATAGGACGCTATCCCGCGCAGCTCATAGATGTCCTCAAAGCTGCCGTTCGGGCTGGAGTACACTACGAGTCGGCCATCCAGCGTGAGATCGTAGATCTGCATCTGCGCGCCACCGTCGATGCGTGATTCGAACCAGGCCCCCGGGCCTGGCCCGACGCTTCCGGCTTTGTCCCCAGGATGCAAGCTGAGCCAGAAGCCCACCGGTATCCCGAAGCGAAAGGTGTCAGAGCTATAGAGATCAACCACGAGCTCCGAGGAGGCCTGACCGATAACCCCTTTGTCCTTGAGCTTGAGACCACGAAACAGATACTGATTGGGGCTGGTACTAGTAAGCCGCGCGTGAATCGCCTCGCCCGCGTCCTCCGCGCGAGCATCGAGCGTTAAGAACGTAAGGGCCGCGACGACCAGGAGTGACAAAAGACTAAGAATTCGATAGCGCACAAGCGTCCTTTTGCTGAAACCTCAAGGACTCTAGTCCGCACGAGTCACGAAAAGGAAGCCCCGATCACGCTATCGTTGGGCGACGAAGCGTCAGTGAACGTCGCGCAAGCTCCCGCCCGCCACGCGGCGGCAACGAGGACAGCAAAACGCCAGGGGGGTGAGAGGGTAAGGTACAGTTGGAGCCCCAGCGGGCCGCGAGGACCAGCTGACGGAATAGGAAAAGGCCCTCATCGTATTTCTACGTTGAGGGCCTTTTGAGATAAACCTGGCGACGA
>JBBSJC010000521.1:0-5759 GCA_038257655.1 Polyangiales bacterium
CCGAAGTCAGTAAGCTGCTCAAAATCGCGTTTATCCCGAATTTCAACGTCAAAAATGCGCAGCGCATCTATTCGGCGGCTGACTTGTCCGAGCAGATCTCCACGGCGGGCAAGGAGGCCTCCGGTACTGGCAATATGAAGTTCGCGATGAACGGCGCGCTGACCGTCGGTACCCTGGATGGCGCCAACGTGGAGATTCGCGAAGAGGTCGGCGCAGACAACTTCTGTTTGTTTGGGCTCAATGCGGAGGAGGTGCAGTCGACCAAGCGCGCAGGCTACGCACCACGTGCTTACTACGAGCGCGACAGCGTGCTGCGTGGTGCGGTCGATCTGTTGACGTCGGGCGCGTTTTCCCATGGCGAGCGCGACCGTTACGCGGCGATAGCGTCACCGCTGCTCGAGCGCGACGACTACATGTTGTGTGCAGATTTTGCGTCGTACTTGGCTGCGCAGGACCGCGTCGCCAAGACCTACGCCAACCCGACGACCTGGTGGCGCATGGCTACCTTGAACGTCGCGCGCGCGGGCAAGTTCTCCTCCGATCGTGCGGTGCGCGAGTATTGCGAAGAGATCTGGCGCGTGAAACCGGTTCCTATCGGTAGCGAATAGTCAGGTGCCGAGCATCGGCTGCGAGCGATCGCCTGCCTGCTAGCGCAACAAACCGGTCAGGCCGCCGGTGCCGTGGCCAGCGTAGCCGTAGCTGTCGACGTCGACGTCCATGGCATTGGCGATCGATACGAGCAGCTTGGTGTGCGGCTCGTTCTGCCCGGCGTTCTTGCCGTTGAACTTGAGTGAACGGCCCATCTCAAGCGCACCGCCGGCACCGCCCGCGAGCACGAACGGCATGTTGTCGTGATCGTGACGATTGCTATCGCCGAGCTCCGTGCATAGGAAAACGAGGGTATTGTCGAGCAGCGTGCCGGTGCCATCGGGCGTCGCATCGAGCTTCTCGATCAGATACACGAACTGCTCCATGAAGTAGCGCTTGAGCGTGACGAAGTCCCTGGCAGTGGCACTGGTGGGCTCGCCGTAATGCGAGGCATCGTGGTTGCCGAGCGCGACGCCAGTCTCTTTGATGTGCGTGGGCGACACGGGATGGGAGAACATGAGCGAGGCCACGCGCGTTGCACCACACGATAGGGCTAAGGTCGCCAGGTCCATTTGCAGCCGGCCCACGGTCAGAAAGGTCTCCTCCTTTTCGAAGGTCTTGGGGTAGTTATCTGAAGCCGAGTTAGCAAAACCCGCGGCGTTGAAGGCGGCGATGTCACAGGCGTTGATCGAGCTGTCCGTGATGCGGCGCTCGACTTCGCGCAGCGATGCCAGATGGGTGTCGAGCTTGTTGCGCTCGGTCGTGCCCAGGCGCGTCCTGATGCTGTTGAGATCCCCGAGCGCAGCATCAAGCACACTTTGCTTCTGGCGCTTTTTCAGGTCTGCCGTGCCGTCGTCTTGTCCGCCGACGCCGCCAAACACGCGCGTAAAGGCATTGAGCGGGTCGTCATCGGGCTTGACCTGTTGGCCTGCGCCAATGAACGACATGCTACCGGAGCCATTTTGAAAGTTTGCACCCACGCCGAGCTGTAGCGAGCTGTGGGGGGTGTCTTTGCCGAGTTGCTGTCCGAGAAAGACGTCGAGCGAGACGTCCGACACGCCGGTCAACACCTTGGCGATGCCGCCCTCATGGGTTGCGCCGCCCGAGTACATGGTAAGGCCAGACAGGAACACAAGTTTGTCTTTGATCGGCGTGAGCGGTGCGCTCATGTCGGGCAGGGTGAAGTCCTTTTCGCCGCCGGTCGCATGCCACAGAGCCGGAATGCAACCGTCAGGCACGTAGACGAACATGGCGCGCTTGGGGGACGCTGCGCGCGCCTTGCGTGGACCTGAGCACAAGAGCTCGCCGGCAAAAGGAGCGAGCAACGAGCTGGCAGCCACGCCACGCAGAAAGTTGCGGCGAGTCGGTCTTACGAAACTCATGGTGCTTGCTCCTTGCCACTGCGAACGGTCAGCGACTTCAATGAGGTGATGGCGATGAGCAGCTGCTTAATAGTCAGGCTTTCGCTCTCAAACTGCTTACGCAGACGGTCGACGGAGCAGGAGTCGCTGGGCGTCTCGCTATAGCCGCGCGCAAAGCGATAGTACTGAAGCGACAGACAGGCCTGGGCATTCGGGCTGTCGGACAACATCGCGCCAAGCTCGCGCGCGCCATTGAAGGTTTCAACCGCCTGTGAGCTTAGACTCTCAAGCCCTAGCAGCTCACCCGAGGTGTCGATGGGGATGCCATTTTCGACCTCGCGTTTCCTGCCGATGCCGTCAAAGCCTTCGAGGCCAAAACCGACGCCATCAATGAACTGATGACAACTGATGCAGGCAGGATCTGCTGTGTGCTTGGCAAAACGATCGCGCGTGGTCAGGGTCGGATCGAGCCCCGGCGGCGTCGTATCGAGATTGGCGGGCGGCGCGGGCAGCTCCTGACACAGCAAACGATCGCGCACGAACAAACCCCGTTTGATCGGCGATGACTCGTTGGAATGGGCGTGCGACGCCAACACGGCGCCGAGCCCGAGAATGCCCCCGCGGCCACTGGACTCGCTGACGGACACGCGAGCGAACTCTGCGCCACCTGCTGCGGGCAAACCATAGAAGCCGGCAAGCTCGGCATTGGCGAACACGTAGTCGGCGTTGAACAAGTCGCCAAACGTGCCCTGTTTATCAAAGGCGATGTCAGCAAAGAAACGACTCTGCTCTTCCATCAGCGACTCGCGCACCGAGTCGGTAAACATCGGGTAAATGCTGCTGTCCTTGTTGCTGCCGAGCACGCCATCGGTGCGCAGCCACTGCGTGGCAAAGTCCGTGAGTTGGTCGCGCGCACGGGCATCGTCGAGCATGCGCTCGGCCTGGGCCTTGAGTTGCTCGGGGGTGCTGAGCTCGCCCTTGCCGGCCGCTGCGAACAACGCGGCATCGGGCATCGTGCCCCAGTACAAGTAAGACAGCGTGCTTGCGATCTCAAAGGGCGTCAGCACGAAGGTGCCATCACCCTGGTCCTCGCCGACCTCCGAGCGATACAAAAAGCTGGGCGACACCAACATGGCGGTGATGCTCAACCGTAAGCCCTGATCGAAGTCGCCGCCGGTGATCTCGCTTGCAAGCAGCGCGGAGTAGCGGCTGACCTCCTCCGTCGACAACGGGCGGCGAAACGCTTTCAGGCCAAACTCGGTCACAAATTGCTTGGCGCAGCTGTCGCTTGGCGTGCATGAAACGAGCTTACTTTTGTGATCGCGCACGGCCTCTTCTGCGAGTGCCTCGCCGAGTCGCACGTATTCGTCGATGTGACGACTGGTGACAGCGGCCGCATTCGCGTTGTTGTCAAAGCCTTTGACGCGCGCTTCGACCGGCAAGCTCGACACGTCCGGTGCGGGCACGCCGAGCAGATCTTGCACGGTGTTGCGATACTCCCGACGCGTCAACAACCGTAAGATGCGCGGGCCAGGTTGCTCTTCGCCTTGGCACAGGGGTAAGGCACCACTGCCGCTGACGCCGCCGGGTCCAGCGCCGTTTTCGTCGTTCTCACCAGCAGAAGAAGTGGAGTTGGGGCCTGCAGGGGTATCGATCAAACCGGTGCAGGCGGTGGAGAAAAGCGTTACGGCCACGAGTGAGACGCCGTAAGCAGCACGGGGGGTGCGCATGCTCATGGGGCTATCGAGGCTGCCCTTTAGCGTCTCGGGTCAGAACCCCAGGCAGGTTCGGGCATTTCGGTAAGACCTGGGCACACATGCTGGAAACCGGGTGTTGCTTGCTCTGCGATTTAACTGTCGCTTCGCAGGCTCAATTACAGTTTCGCTGGCGGTTCACTCAAGATTGGGCGCTCGATCTGCGTGCGGCGCGCATAAATCTCTTCATTGGATTTCGTGATGAAGCGCTCGGCCAGGCCTCCGATGACAGGAATCGCGCACAAACACTCAAGTTCGCACACGCGCGTAATCTTGCCCGGTCTGGTCTGCTCCACGCGCGTCGTGCCGCGCACCCGAACCCGATCGCGCAGCGCACCATCGAGCAGCATCTCAAAGCGATACTCTCGGCGGGCAGCATCAAACACACCGTGCTCCGTCAGCGCTTGTTGAGCGCCGAACAACTTCTTCAGCGGCCCTGGGGTTGCCAGAGGTTGCACGAAAACAAATAACCGCGTGAGCCCAGTCTCGAGGCTGCCCGTTTGGCTGACGACCTTCGCTTCGCTGTACCCGAGCTCGCAGTAGATCTGCTCTTGCACGGCTTCACTGAAGAACACATCGCGCCAAAACTGCTCTGGAGTGTCGACATCAAGCTCATCGCGAATCGTGCAGCGCATCATCGCCTCTCGCCTCCTCGCCCTCCATGAAGCAGAACGCGTTCTACAGGAGCGGTTGCTGCATCACAAGCGCAGTCACACGCGGTCCGTCGCGCAACTCAGCCATTCTTCAGCGCCGCGGCGCCGAAGCCCTCAGACTGCAGTGGCGGCGGGAGTCAGCCGCGCGCGGGCGCGCAAAGAAGACGGCAAGACCAGGAGTGCTTTGCAGACAGCTTCGCGTGAGGGCTGCGCAGACCTGATTGAATCTGAATGGTGGCGACGAGAGGAGTTGAACCTCTGACCTAGCGCGTATGAAACGCCCGCTCTAACCAACTGAGCTACGTCGCCAATGCTCGTCCAAGCAGTCTGCCGGGTCGAAGCGCGCGCAGTATTAGGGCTCGCTTCGGCGAAGTCAACGACGGGAACGCTTGCTTTACACACTTCGCCGCACGTGCAGGGTGATGGTGACTTGTGAGACGCTGCTGGAGCTGCGATGCTCATGGTTGTGTCCGCTTCCCATCACTGCACGTCCCAGCACCCGCGCCTGCGTCTGCACTCGCGCCTTTCGCCTTCGCTGTGGACGCTTCGTCTTGCATTCGCACTGAGCATGGGGGGTGGGGCGCTCGGCTGTTTCGGTGGTCCTACTAGCGATTTTCCGAGCAGGGGTGACGATAACGGCAAGCCCGCGATGCCCGGTACTTCGGACGGCGACAACAGCGGTAACAACAATAGCGGTGGCGACAGCGAGGGTTCGACCGGTGGCGCCGGCTCCAACAACGGCAGCCCTGGGGCGGGCGGAATGGACGCAGGGGCGGCCCCGCCGGACGATGCCGGTGACGCGGGCGATGCGGGCGATGCGGGCGAGGCCGGCACGCCGGCTTGTACCTGGTCGACGCAACCGGCCGATGCGCTGTCGTGCGGCGGCTCGCACTGCGTCGTGCCTCGCGCGGCGCTGTCGGTCGCGGCAGGCGCCGTGTGCGAGCCCGCTGACACCCGGGCTGCCGTGTGTGTAGGCGACGCGCAGCGCGTGGTGCACGCGTGCTGGCGTAGCCATGCGCAAGCGCAGCCTGTCGACCGGCCCGGTGCGGTCAAGATGTGCGCGAGTCTCGATCCGCTCCTTGCCAGCTTCGATGCGCCCTGCCTCGACTGTTACGTCGCGCTGCATGAATGCGTCTCGACGGAGTGCACGCCCGCGTGCGCGCTCGAGGCCAACGCAGAGTGCGAGTTATGCACGAGCCAGAAGTGCGGAGCGGCGTTCAGCTCCTGCTCAGGTTTGCTGACGCCCTGAGCTGCGGGCTCTTAGTACAGGTCGCCAGAAGTAGGTGATCACTAGGGCTGCCAGGACGTTTTCTCCACGTGGGCGTGAGCGTTGTCCTGGTCGTGAGCCTTGACGGCGACGGCGACGGCGACGGGAGCAACTTCGGTCGGCCCTGGCCGATACC
>JBBSJC010000522.1:0-5757 GCA_038257655.1 Polyangiales bacterium
CTAAGGCGAGCTGCCATCGCGCGACTAGTCAGCTTCAGCGGCCATGCCGCGCTCTAGACACGCGGTTTATAGGCCGACAATGAACGAGACGCTGGTCGTGCCGCTGCCGCCGATGTTCAGGGTCTGAAAGCGCTTGGCGCCGTCGACCTGATAGTCGCCCGCTGTGCCTGTGACCTGCTTGTAGCCATCTAATACCTGCCGAACTCCCGTCGCGCCGACCGGGTGTCCTGCGCCGATCAAGCCACCGCTTGGATTGATCGGGTGCTTACCCTCGATCGTAAGGTGCCCCTCTTCGACGGCCTTCCAGCTCTCACCGGGCTTGGTGATGCCGAAGTGATCGATCGCCATGTACTCACTGGTGGTGAAGCAGTCGTGGGTTTCGATGCCGTCGACGCCGTTTACGTCGGCGATGCCCGCGCGCTTCCAGGCATCGGTGATCGTGCTGCGCACGTGGGGCAGCACGTATTCTGCGTTCGCGCTTTCTGCGATCTTATCTGCAAAGCGCAGACGCCCCGTGTGGTGGCCCCAGCCCAGGATGCGCGGGATCGACGCTAGCGCGATGCCGCGCTGTTTGGCGTACTTCTCCGCGTAGCTGCGCGACGCAAGGAAGGTCACCACGGAGCCATCCGTCACCTGCGAGCAATCCGTAATGCGTACGCGACCGCCGACCGCGGCGTTGTACTCATCGCGCGAAAGCGCGTGCTCTTCGTTCATGTACCAGGTGCGCGTCTGGGCGAGTGGGTTGAGCTTGGCATTGGCGTAGTTGAGGGCAGAGATGCCGGCGAGGTGCTCATCCTTCAGACCATAACGTCGGTCGTACTCGTCGCCGAGCTTGCCGAACAGCTTGGGAAACGGGAACTCGACGCCCTTGGCTTCATGCTCGTACCAGGCTGCCGTACCCAGAAAGTCACCTCCCTCGCCCGCGCCGACGGTCTTCATCTGTTCGATGCCGACCACGCACGAGAGGTCGTACCAACCGGCCTGAATCTCGGCCATGGCGGCGAGCAGCGCAATGCTGCCTGAGGCGCAGGCAGCTTCGTGTCGGCCGGTGGGCAAGCCACTGAACGCGGCGTTGGCTTCGACGAAGAAGGCACCGAGGTGGCCTTGTTTGCAGTAGAGCTCGGCGGCGAAGTTGCCGACATGGCCCACTTGCACGTCACGGGGATCGACGCCGGTCGTTTCGAGCGCGCCTTCGACGCCCTCACGCATCAGCGCGTTGAAGTGTTTCTTCTCCTTCGTCCAGTTGCGAGCGAAGTCAGTTTGATAGCCGCCGAGCAGGTATACTTCGGGAGTCTTCATGATCGATGTTCCTATCTTCCGTAAGGTCTCAGCCGGCCACGAAGAAACGACCGATATTACCGTGTGGATTGGTGTAGAAGCGTTTGCTTGAGCCGGCGCCGCCCTCGCTGAGCGCAGTCGTCAAAAGCTTAGGCATCGGCAGCTTTGCCTCTTCGATCATGGCAACGGTCTGGCGCAGGCCGATGGTGTCGACGAGCACGCTGGGCGGCGCCCAGTTGAAGCCGAAGCCCATGATGTCATCGATGCCCGCGATCGTTTCGGTGACCTCGCCCACGCGATGAAACGCGTAGCTGATGTATCCGGCGACCACTTTGCGTGCGATCTTGGCGTACTCACCGGGCGCGGTCGCAAACACCTGCATCGCTTCGGCGTATCGTCCATCGCGATGCAGCGTCGCTACCTCTTTGATGTAACCGAGGTCGGGAAGCTTGACCTCGGAGACGGGACGGTAGCTGCCGTTCTTCGGATCGAGGACGAGAGGAACCTTACCCTCCAGCTTGAAGAAGCCGCCGCCGCTCTTGGTGCCGAGCGTCCCCTTTTCGATCAGGGAAGCCATGTAGCCCGGCAGTTTGAGTGTTTCATGTACTTCGTCCGGCGCGTTCTTGTAGATGTTGTCGACGATCGCGCGGTGAATGTCCCAGCCGACCATGTCTACGGTGGCAAGCGGTGTCATCGCCCGTCCGGTGTAAGGTCCGATCAAGCGATCGATAAGCACGGGACCGTGCTCTTCGGCTAGCTGAGCTGCTTCGTTGAGCAGCTTGAAGCCGACGCGATTGCCGGCGAAACCAGCGCGATCGGCGGTGCGGATCATCTTACGGCCGAGCCTTTTTTCGGCGTAGAGCTCGATAAAATCGAGCAGCGCTGGGTCGGTCTCCTTGCCCGCGATGAGCTCGGTGCCGACGATTACGTTCGGTGGATTGAAGAAGTGTAGACCGAGCAAGTGCTTCTTGAACGATGCGCTGCGCCCCTCGGCAAGTGCGTTGATCGACAGGCCGCTCGTGACCGTGGCGACGATCGAGTCAGGCTTGCGAATCCGGTCGACGCGCTCGAAGATGCCGCGCTTGATTTCGAAGTCTTCGGTTACCGCTTCGAAGATCAGATCAGCCTTACTAACTGCCGCATCGAAGTCGCGCTCGTAGTCGCCGGTCTCGACGCGATTGCCCACGGTCGAGGAGCGCACGGCAGAGATGGCAGCCTTGAGACCTTGGTCCGCCTTGTCCTTACTACGCGCGAGGAAGGTTACTTTTGGCACGACGCTCGTGAATAGCGCGCCACTGCCGTAGCCCATTGCGCCATTGGCGCCGAGCACGACCACATGGTCGATGCGACGGCTGCCGAGCAGGTCGTTCAGCTCAGTTCGATTTCGAGATGCAACGGTCATAAGTCTTTCCTCGGCAGCGCTGTCGTGCGTCAAAGTGCGTTTACATGTTTACATGTTGTCGCCGCCATCATTGTTACTCCAGGGACGGAGCTTCGTCAATATGTGCCACAAAGACGCAGCGATTTGTCATTTACAAGTTATTTACAGGAGCGATGGTTCGCATCCGCCGGGGGCACGATTGGCGCCTCCGGGCGTTCCTTGGTGAGGCTGAGCACACCAGGGGTGACGGTCGCTTGTCCCCAGCTGCCATCGAGCTGCCGGGTGCCTCGACGCAGGTTAGAAGGAATGTGACACCGGACGGTGTCGCAGTCTCCGATGTCTACCTTGCCTACTTACAGCATCGATCAACTGGCAGAGGTCTCTCGCCTACCGAGCCGAACCATACGGTTCTACCAATCGCGCGGGTTGCTCAAGTCCCCAGAGATCCGCGGTCGGGCAGCGGTATACAACGAGAGCCATGTCGAGCGGCTCAAGCGCATCGCTCGCCTGCAGGACCGGGGCTTACGGATCGAGACGATTCGGGGGTTGATCGACAACATCGACCGAGGCGAGCTCGATGTCGCGGAATGGCTGGGCATCGAGCAAGCGATGCAAAAGCCGTGGACGAACGACCAAGCCCGCACGGTGACCGAAGCTGCGCTGTACGAGTTGGCTGGCAGCGACCGCCCGGGCCTGATCGCAGACCTTACCCGCGCCCGTTTGATCGCGCGTCACGGTGAGGTGTTCCTGATCGAAAGTCCCAGCCTGTTTGATGTCGCGCTCAAGCTGGAGGCAGCGGGCGTGGACCTCGGAACCGCCGTAGCCGCCTGGGCGATCCTGCAAAAGCATATGGCCGCCCTGACACGCGAGCTGGTCAGTCACTTCATGCGAAAGGCAGCGCGAGACCTTACCTCAAGTCGAGATCCGGTCGCGCTGTTTGAAGCACTCAGGCCAAGTGGCCTCGAAGCGGTAAGGGTCGTGTTCAGTCGTGAGGTGGAGGGTGCACTGCGCAAGCTCGTGACCACAGGAGGTCTGCGAGCGCTGCCGAGTAAGAAACGCTAACGGGACCTATCGAACCAAAAGAGCACAGGAGTCACCATGCCCAAAGTGCGTGCCAATGGCATCGAGCTCGCTTACGAAACTTACGGTCATGGCGAGCCGCTCGTGTTGATCATGGGAATCGGCGCGCAGATGGTGTTGTGGGACGAGGAGTTTTGTCGCGCCCTTTCCGCGCGCGGCTTTCACGTGATTCGCTTCGACAATCGCGACACCGGCGAGTCCACGCTCCTCGACCACCTGCCGACCCATCATCCTCGTGATGTGCTGCGCAGGCGCCTACGCGGGCAGCCGATCGAAACGGCTTATACCCTCGACGACATGGCGGACGACACGGTCGGGCTGCTCGACGCGCTAGGCTTGCCCTGGGCACACGTGGTCGGGATGTCCCTCGGCGGCATGGTCGCTCAATGCATGGCGCTGCGCTATCCGGAGCGAGTGCGCTCCCTTTCGCTCATCATGTCGAATACCGGAGAGCTGTGGGTGAACGTACCCACCCGCCGTGCTTACGCGGCGCTGCTCGGTAGCGCGGCGCGCACGCGCGAGGAGCAGATCGCCCGGCAGGTTCACCTGTTTCGTATGATGGGGGCATCCCCGCACCGTACGCCCGAGGCCCGCGTCGCGGAGATCGCAGGACAGCACTACGACCGCGGCATTCACCCGCGCGGCTTTGCACGCCAGTACGCGGCACTAATGGCCGCATCTGGACGGCTGACAGCGCTTTCGCGCATCCGTGCCCCCACCCTCGTGATCCATGGGGCCGACGACCCACTCGTGCGGCCGATAGGTGGGCGACTCCTGGCGTGCGGGATTCCGCGCGCGCGTTTGGAGCTGCTTCGCGGGATGGGCCACGACCTTGCCCCCTCGCTGTGGCCGCGCGTCATCGACAACATTACGCGCAACAGTAAGCGCGCGCAGAACGGTCCGCGCAGGCTCGGACAAAATCTGCGCGCGCTGTTCGCGCGACCTGTGTCGGTGAGTACTCAGGAAGCCGCGCGTTAGACCTGCACAAAGCAGTCGCTCGGAATGTCGAGGGCGCTCGTATCCTCGTTGGCAATCACAGAAGCGAGGTGTTTGACGTGGGGCAGCATGTTGCTCGCAAAGAACACCGCCGAGTGAAGCTTGCCCTGATAAAACGCCTTGTCGCGCTCCCCTGCTGCGTCGCTGCGATCGACCGCAATCACCGCCTGTTCGAGCAGCAACCAACCGAGAGTCAGCTCGGCAATCATCGTCAAAAAGCGGTTAGCGACCAGGGGCACACGCTCGAGCTGGCCCTGCGCACTCCACGTCATCAGCTTGAGCGCCGTGCTCGTGACAGCTTCGTTCGCGCTTTGTAGCTGCGCGATGCTCGCGCTCAACGATGGGTGGCTTTTATGGCGCTGGGCAAACGCTTGAACGTCGCCAAAGAACGCGCGCGCATGCTCACCTCCTGCTTGGCCCAGCTTGCGTGCGACCAGATCGAGCGCCTGGATGTGGTTGGTGCCTTCGTAAATACTCAGGATGCGTGCATCGCGGCAGCACTGCTCCACGGGGTGATCCTGCAGGAAGCCGGCGCCGCCCAACACCTGAATCGCAAGCGATGATACCTCAAAGGCCGCATCCGATGCGTAGCTCTTGAGCATCGGCACGAGCAGCTCGACTTGCCCTAAGTGATATTGCACTTTCTTGTCGTCTTTTCCGCGCAGGGTCTTGGCCCAGTCGGCGTGGTTTGTAAGCTTCATGGCCAGGGCGCGGATGCCCTCCACGCGCGCTTTCATCTCGAGCAGCATGCGCCGCACGTCCGCGTGCTCGATGATCGGAAGGCGCGGCGCCTCGGGATCTTTGAAGTTGCGAACGGACGAGCCTTGCTTACGGTCTTGGGCGTACTCGACTGCGTAGTTGAAGGCACTGGCGGCGAGGGACAGGCCCTGGATTCCCACGCCGATGCGGGCGGTGTTCATCATGCGAAACATCTGGGCGATGCCTTGATGCTCGACCGTGCCGACTAGCTCCGCGACGCAATCATCGTTGTCGCCAAAGTTCAGCACGCAGGTGGAAGAGCC
>JBBSJC010000523.1:0-5753 GCA_038257655.1 Polyangiales bacterium
CACGATATGCTCGGAACCTCAAAGGAACTTGTGCGGGATCGAGAGCCGTCAAGGCTCACGACCAGGACAACGCTCACGCCCACGTGGAGAAAACGTCCTGGCAGCCCTAGTGATCACCTACTTCTGGGGACCTGTACTTAGCAATGCGAACTCCCCCGTCGATAGCGGGTCGGCGGCTTCGCAGCCCGCGCTTCTCACGATAGGCAGCGCGCCGTCATCCGGGATGGCGGCATCGGCAGCAGGCCCCGCAGGAGCGCCGCCGTCTGCCGACAACGACGCGTCTGCTGCCGGCTCCGATCCATCCTCTTCGATCACCGTAACGGAGCCGCCGTCGGGCGCGGGTCCGGCATCCGCGAGGGGCTCTTCGGTCGGCAGCGCGGTGTCGTGCTGATCTTCGCTGCTCGCGACGGATCCGGGGTCGCAGCCTAGGAGTGCCCCCAGCACGCCCACCACACAGACGAGCCTACGCGGCGCGCCGAGCCATGAACGGTTGGGCAGCTTGCGTTTGGTAGGGACGACGCTCGACATCGGATGGTAGCCAAGTCGCGTGCGGAGCTTCAACCGGGTCGCGCCCGCGTGCATCGGGCCGATGTCACTGGATTTTATACTCTATTTCACGCCGCCGAAACCAGCTTCGCTGTAGGCCCAGTGCGATGACTCTACACATGATGCGCGGGGGAGTGCTTCCTGCAAGCGTGCGTGTGAAGACTGGCCCGTTGGCACCAGCAAACAGGGGACGAGGGGTCACGCGACGGTATGGAAATTTCCCGTTCTAGTGCCGAAAAACTGGGGAAACGTTGGATAATTCCAGATTTTTGCCGGCGGTGCGGGGCTTGCAAAGTCGTTCTCCACTCGGAGGCGACGACGTGGCAAAGCTCTCTCAACCATCCCGGTCCAGGCGATATGTCGCACCACTGGGGCTCGCCACTCTGCTTGTCGCCTGCACAGGGGAGATCTCCCCCGCAGAGCAGAGACTGCTCGACGACGCCGAGAATGGTGCGCGCGGTGAAGTGGGCGGCGATGCCGGCGATGGAGCGAGCAATGGCACCGGCGTCACCGGCGTCACCGGCGTCAATGGCGTCGATGGCGAGCCCGATGATGCTTCAGGCGAAGGTATAACCCCTGGCGATGACGCACCAGACACTGCCCCAGACGACCCGAGCTTTCGCTTCGCCACCCTAGGCGAACGCTGTAGCGGTGGTGCCCGCAAACAATTCGTGGTCGTGTCGCGCACCGAGCTTACCTGTGCCGATCACGCAAAAGCGTTAGATGATGCAACTGCGTCCGATGTACTGCGCATCCCTCTCGATGCGAGTCAGGCGTTTAACGGTTCGGTCTCGTTGTGCAGTGCAGGAGCGTGTAGCGACGTGGCAACTAAGGTCGCGCTGACGGATGCTCAGCACGCAAGTCTCGACGCTGCGCTGAGCGGAAGCCCCATCAAGCGAAACCTTACGCTCACTGCGTGCGATTACGATGCCGCAGCACCGCCATCACGCGACGCACCCGCGGCAAACATTACTCTACGTGAAGTAGCACTCTACCAGGGCGTGAAGGTGCCCCTTGCTACGGGTGGGGCCGAGGTTGCACAGCGTAAGGCTCCAGTTGTGCTGGGCAGGCCCGCCCTGGTGCGCGCGTTCGTGGTTCCAGGCGCAGGCTTTGTCGCGCACACGCTGCTCGCACGTCTCGAGCTCATCAACGCAACGGCCCCCCCCACCATCATCGAGAGCCAGCTGGCGGTGTCGGGGCCGTCTTCGGACGCTGCGCTCAAGTCCACCTTCAACTTCGATGTTCCGGCCGCGGCCCTGCGCTCTGACACGACCTATAGCGTGAGCGTGCATGAGCTCGAAGTGTGCGGCGGTGCGACAGCGTCAGGCGATACGGGGCGCTTTCCTGCGACAGGCACGGCGAACCTGGCTGCAAGATCCTCAGGTGGCACCTTCCGCGTGATGCTCGTGCCCGTGCGCTACAACGCAGACCGCTCAGGACGCCTGCCTGCGACGGACGCGGCTACGGTCGAGAAGCTGCGGCAGCAGATCTTCGCGATGTTGCCGGTGGAAAACGTGGAGCTCGCAGTGCGTGCACCCATGGATTTCGGCGTTTCCATCGAAGCTAGCGGCGACGGCTGGGGCGAGTTGCTCGATGCGTGCCTGGCCGCGCGGGCGGCTGATAAGCCGAGCCCCGAAGTCTATTACTATTGCATGTTCGATCCGCGCGCGAGCTTTCGGGACTACTGCAACGGACGCTGTGTCACCGGGCTCGGTACGGTCCCCGGGGCGAACGATGTGGGTCGACGTGGCGGCATCGGCCTCGGCTTTGGCGATGGCGGCGACACCATGGTGCACGAGCTCGGACACACACTCGGCCGGCCCCACGCACCGTGTGGAGAGCCTGCAGGCCCCGATCCTAGGTACCCCTACGCAGGCGGCGTGATCGGCTCGTGGGGATATGACCTACGCTCTAAGTCCCTGGTTGATCCTCAAAAGAGCACGGACATTATGGGCTACTGCGGATCCCAATGGATCAGCGACTATAACTATAATCTCGTGTTCGAGCGTGTCAGAAGCGTGCTCAACGCGCCTCTACGCGTGGGCTCTCAGGTGGCACTCAGCTCGCTGGTTGTGCGCGTCGATGGCACTCTCAAGTTTGGTCATCACCAGTCCCTCGACTTCATGCCTGACGGCGCGCCGGTGGCGGTTCGTGCCTATGACGCGAGCGGCGGCGAGGTGCTGCATGCAGAGGGTAGCTTTGCCGCTCTGACTCACATCACAGGTGGCATCGTCTACATACCGCGGCTTCCACGCGAGGCGGTGCGTGTCGAGGTCGAAGGCTACGGCTCGCTCGAGCTATAGCTCGCGGAGCGGCTTGCAGGCGGGCGCGCACGTGGTTCAGCTAGCGACAGCATGGACCGACGCTTCGCAAGACTTTCCTCAGCTCGGTAAGGCATCCAAGCAGGTCAGCGACACGCCTTCCGCTATCACCTGGCGACGATGGCACGGTATGGACATCATCTGATCCAAAGCGCGCCCCACGTCCTCTGATTGTACAGCGGCTCGACGCGCTAGGTTTAGGCGCAATCCATGCGCGGAGGCTGCGCACGATTTGCGCGGGCGCTGCTTCGCGAACACCTTACTCGTCGGCGGAGGCGCCCTGGGCTTCGTCCTCACCCGCGCCACTGCTCTCGGCCTCGCCGCCTTCGCCCATGCCCCATTCGCGCAGCCGATACTGAATTTTGCGGCGGCTTACTGCGAGCAGCTCGGCGGCTTTGGCGGTCGAGCCACCGACCGCTTCCAGCGTCTGCAGAATGGCCAGACGTTCAAGCTCCGCCAGCGTCACGCCCGGGATCAGCCACTCCGTGTCGCGCAACTTGCCATGGCCGTGCATCGGCAAATGCTCAGGTTTAATTTGCGTCGTGTCGCACATCACCACCGCGCGCTCGATGGCGTTCTCGAGCTCCCGTACGTTGCCGGGCCACGCGTAGGCGACCAGAAGCCGGACGGACTCGTCCGTAAAGCCGCGGATGTCGCGGGCATTCTCTTCGGCAAAGCGTAAGAGAAAGTGCTGCGCCAAAAGAGGGATGTCGCTCTTGCGAACGCGCAAGGGCGGAACATCCACCTGCACCACGTTCAGGCGATAGAACAGGTCCTCACGAAAGGTGCCGTCTTTCATGCGCTCTTTGAGGTCGCGGTTGGTCGCGGCCACGATGCGTACGTCGACGCTGAGCGTCTCGTTGCCCCCGACCCGTTCAAACTGTTTTTCCTGCAGGAAACGCAGCAGTTTGACCTGCAGCGCAAGTGGGATCTCACTCACCTCGTCGAGAAAAAGCGTGCCGCCGTGGGCCTGCTTGAAGCGACCTTCGCGACGGGTGACGGCGCCGGTAAACGAACCCTTTTCGTGTCCGAACAGCTCGGACTCGAGAAGACTCTCAGCGAGCGCTGCGCAGTTGAGTCGCACGAATGGTTTGTCTTTGCGCGGAGAGTTCTGGTGAATGGCCGCCGCGATAAGCTCTTTGCCGGTGCCACTTTCGCCATGAATCAGCACGGTCGCCCGGCTAGGCGCCACCTGCGCCACGCTCTTTAAAAGTCGCTGCATTGAAGGGTGGTCACCCAGGATGTTACCGACGCTGAAACGCTGCTCGAGCCTGCGCCGCAGCTCGCTTGTCTCGCGCGACAGCAACGCTTTTTCGCAGGCGCGCCCGACCAGGGCCGACACTGCTTCTAAATCGAGCGGCTTGGTCAGATAGTTTTCAGCCCCGCGCTTGATCGCCTGCACGGCGGTGTCGATGCTGGCGAACGCGGTCATCACCACAAACGCGGCATGCGGGGCGAGCGGTCGGCCTTGCTCGAGCAGCGAAAGACCATCGAGCACCGGCATCTTCAGATCGGTGAGCACCACGTCCGGCTCGAACGTTTCCAGCATCCGCAGCGCTTGTCTGCCATCGGCTGCGACCTCCGTCACGTAGCCTTCGTCCTGCAGTAGCTCCGCTAGTGCGTTGCGCGCGTTGGCCTCGTCATCAACGACCAGCACGCGTCCTTTATTGCTGCTCATGGTGGCGACACTCTGATCGAGCAGTGGAGTCAGATGCAAGCTCAAGCGTAGGCCTCCGTAAGGTTGAGTATGCTCTCTGAGCATGGCTCCCGGCACGGTTCTAAGCATGGACCGTGCCGCGCTATTGCCGTCGCTGAGCGTGGCTGCCGTCCGTTACTGGCCCGCTGGTTGCATCCGCCCGCTGTTTGAATCCGCAGGTTGCGATAGGGCGCCCCGAGCTCAGAAGCCGTTTCCGGTTGCACCCCGAGCGCAGGTCGAAATGATAAGAGCGTCGATCAAGGTACGAAAGGTGTCGGCTTCAGTGTGGGAACAGGAATTTCTCGAGGAGCTTAAGCACTATGTCGGCTTCACCGAGGCTCATGCTCAGGTGCTGGCCGACCTGAGGCCCAGCGTGGAATCCGCTTTCGGCGGCATCGTTGAACGCTTCTACGACGCGATTCAACAGAACCCAAAGGCATTGTCGGTGTTCAAGGGTGGAGCGCCGCAGATCGAACGCCAGAAGGCCTTCCTGCGGGCCTGGCTCGAGGGTGTCGTCTCTGGCGTGTACGATGTCGAGTACCTGCTGCTCAGGGCCAAGATCGGTCGCACCCACGTGCGCATTCAACTCGATCAGCGCTACGTGCTCGGTGCGATGAACATCGTGCGCGAGGGCCTGCACACCGCAGTCGATGCCTCCTCGTTTGCGCTCGAGCGTCGTGAGCTTTCCCATCAAGCCCTGGACAAGATCTGTGATCTCGAGCTTGCGATCATGCTGCAGACCTATTCTGAGGATTACACGACGCGCATTCGCGACAGCGAGCGTCTGGCAACACTCGGGCAGCTCGCAGGCTTTGTCGGGCACGAGCTGCGCAATCCATTGGCAGTGATGGAGACGTCGCTTCATCTCTTGAAAAAGCGCATCCCGGTGGGAGACAGCAATGTGGAGCGGCACACTCAGCGACTCGGCGAGCAGCTCGCTGTCTGCACCGGCATCATCTCGGACTTACTCGATTTGGCGCGCGATCGGCCGCTTGCTACCACGCCGGTGGCGCTCGGGCCGTTGTTGTGCTCGGTGATAGAGGAGGTGCCCCTGCGCGATACCTGCGAGATCGCGATCGATGTGGACACTACGCTACCCGAAGCCAAGGTCGACGCGAAGCAGCTGCGGCATCTGATCGCAAACCTGGTCACCAACGCGATCCAAGCGCTCGCTCAGCAGACTCCAGAGC
>JBBSJC010000524.1:0-5740 GCA_038257655.1 Polyangiales bacterium
CGCCAGCGCCGCAAAACTTGGATACCTCCCGCCCTGCACAGCCTCGTGCCACGATAGCGCCTGCGCCAGGCGCATTGCGACCGCAGCCGGCCTTGGAACCACCTCCCGTCTGGCTGGGACAGCGCCAGGCGCGAGCATCACGCCCAGCCGACCATAGTTCCGCCGCTCGATGGGCTCCACGATGCAACCCAGCGTCGGGCTCTCATAAACCATTCATTCCTCCTGCCATCGTCCGTGCCGTCACGGTCGACGACTCCGACTTCCCTGCGTGCGCGAGCTCCGTCTGGAGCGTGCCCGTGGCCTCGTTGTAAACGACCGACGTGACCAGCGCGTGCAGCAGGCGACGCCGGCTGTCGAGCGTCATCACCTCCCACACCTCATCGAACCGGCCGAGCGCCTCCACTACCCACTCCGCGTTGGCGTCCAACTCCTCAAAGGCGCGCGCGTTGATCTCGATCCGATCGAATCTTTCCTGGTTCATTGCAATCTGCTCCGTGAGACCAAGCAAGCGCTCTGCAAACCCTTCGCGCACCTCGCCCGTCGTGCGCCCGATCGCTACCTGCAATCGTTCGGCCTCGGTACGCAGGCGCAGAAGCTCGCGAGGCAGCCGATCCCGGTCACCTGCGACTTGTTTGCGTCGCTCGGCAACTTGGACGGCGAGCTCTCTCTTAATCTCCCGCACAAGTCCCGGTCGACACGCTTCGCGACGAAGGCGCTCGACGAGCATGTCTTCGAGAGGCTTCGCCGACACACGCCTCGTGGCACAAGCCTCCTTGCCGCGGTCGCTCCGCGTGCGGCAGCCGTAATAGCGGTACTCGTGCCCGTTGCGCCGCGTCGTGCTCGAGGTCATCGCGCCACTGCACACGCCGCATCGGAGCAGCCCCGTCAATAGGTACGCTTCGTTGCGAACTGCGCCGCGGCGGTCCGCGAAGGTGGCGAGGCGCTCCTGTGCTCCTCGGAACGCTTGGCCGTCGACGAGCGGTGAATGCTCGCCCGGGTGCTCGGCGGCGCCGCTGCGCACGCGCCCGATGTAGACCGGGTTTTTCAGGATGCGAAGGATGTCGAACTTGGCCCAAGCCTGTGCGCGGGTGGCGTAGCCTTTGACCGCGTAGCGCGCCGTGGTGAGCCCCCGCGCGTTGAGTCGTCGCGCCACCGTCGTTGCAGATTGGCACTCACCGTAGCTCTGGAAGATCTCCCGCACGATCTCCGCTTCCCGAGGACACTCGACAAGCCGCTTGTCCGCGAGGTCGTAACCGTAAGGCACGCGTCCGCCCGTCCACTTGCCGCGCCGTTTGGAAGCGCGAAGTTTGTCCCGGACACGCTCCGCAATCATCGAGCGTTCGAACTGAGCGAAGCTCATGAGAATGTTGAGCGTGAGCGTGCCAAGTGCGTTGGCCGTCGAAAAGTTCTGCGTGACGGAGACGAACGCAGCACCGTGTTTGCTGAGCTGGTCCATCACGCGTGCAAAGTCGAGCAGCGACCTGCTCAAACGGTCCACCTTATATACCACCACGAGGTCGACCTTGCGCGCCTCGACGTCGTCGAGCAGGCGCTGAAAGGCTGGACGGTCCGTGTTCGCACCGGTGAATCCGCCGTCGTCGTACTGCTCCTCAACGAGAGTCCAGCCTTCGTGCGCATGCGCGAGGATGTAGTGCTCGCAGGCCTCCCGCTGCGCATCGAGACTTGAGAACTCAAGGTCGAGGTTGTGCGTCGTCGACTTTCGGGTGTAGATCGCGCAGCGCATGGCCATCAGCGAAGCTCCTGCGGAATCATCGCCGGGCCAAAGCCAATCCTGACAAAGCCACCGCCACCCTGAGTATTGCGCCCCTCACGGCGCAGGCGCGCGCAGGTCCTCAGGTCGTGGCGCAACGAATCCGTGGTCACGATCTCCACCCCTGCTCCCTCGAGGACCGTCAGCACGCGCACCAGCACCGCGTGCAGGCGCCCCAGGCGCGCTGCATCGCGTACGATCACCGTGCGCACCAGGCCGAAGCTTGCCTCCTCCATCAGCGAAGCGAGCGCCGGGCCCACAAGCGACCCGGCCACATCGATGTCGCAAGAGACGTGCATCGGCTGGTGATCGATACCGACCTCGGTAAGCGCGCGCCGCACCTCGGCCTCTTGCTCCTGGGCGGCAAGCCGACCGCCGGAAGCGACGCGCAAGTAGATGACCGGTTGAGTGGAGCCGCTCATGACCGCTCCTCCTCGGTCTTGCGGGGTTCCTTCAGGCGCTCTTCCCAGAACGTGCAGATGACGCGCTCCAGGTTGTTGTTGAGCCGGTGCAGCTCCCGCACGAGCTCCGGCATCGTGGTCTCGTAGAACGTGCGGCCCATACCCGTCTGCCAAAATTGGATACCCATCACTCAGCTCCCTTCTTCGCGGCGCGGCCGGTTAAGCCGAAGAAAAGGTAACCATTCCAAACCTGACCCGTGATCTCCCGCGCCAGCGTAGACAGCGAGGCGTATCGCGCCCCTGCGTGCTCGAAGTCGGTGTCGTGCACCGTGACCTTGTACATCTTACCTTTGTGCTCGCGCTCGATCACCGAGCCCGCCTTGGGCAATCGTGGGTCACGACCACGCTTCGAACTGCGCACTTTGACGGGCGTCGCTTCCTGGGTGATGTCCGACGCGCTTGCCTTGCGCGGACCAGGCGCTTTGCCCTGGAGTTCGCCGGCCTTGTCCTTGGCTTTTTCGCTCAGGCCGCCCTCACCCAGCTCCTGCACCCGGAAGGCAAGGCGCTTCTGCAAGAAGGGTCGGTTGCGTGTGTTGGTGGGTGCGCCGTGCAACTCCTGCCATAGCGCCTGAAGCTGCTTCACGGACATCTGCTTGATCTCCGCGAGGCGCTCCTCGACGTCGCGGATCTCGGGGGATACTGCCTTCTTCGAACTTGCTCTCTCCACGTTGGCCTCCTGCGTTGGTTGACGTATTGGTTCCCAACAGAACGCTTCTGTTCGGGCGAGAAGCAAGTCGATTGGCCTTCTTTTCTAGGCTCCGGGACGCTTCATCGTCGCGCGCCTACTCGGCCCCTCAAGCGAAGGGATCCACCTCGATCTCGAACTCGCCGCTCAGCTCGCCTAGCAACGCCTTCGCTGCGGCCACGTCGGAGGCCTTCATGTCGCGCACGCGCTGCACGCCGAACTTGGCAAGGAACGCGCTGACGTCGGACTTGGGCAGCGCCTTCAGGCACTCGACGATGCCTTGTGCGTCCTGTTCGGAGATGGGGCTAGGTGACGAGGCCTTACCTTGAGCACCACCTTCGCCATCGTCATCCCCGTTGCCGATCGCTCCCAGGTCGTGGAGTCCGATCTTGGAGATCTGGGCGCGGATTTCTGCCGTGACTTTCTCCTCGGGGAGGATCGAGTACTTGGTCTTCGGGTCACCGCTGTCGCCCTGGCGCTCGATCTCAAAGAGCCAGTTGTCAAGACCGTACTTTTCCTTGACCTTGACAATGCTCCGGAAGAACTGCGCACTGCCCTCGATCACCTTCATCTTGCTCTCGGCCGGAACGAAGAAGTTGAGGCTGATGCGCAGGCTGCTACGCACGCCCTTGTGCTCGGGATTGTCGGGATTGTACTCCTCTGACTTCTGCCCGATCCACACAACCTCCTTGGCATAGGGGTCGCCGCAGAAGGCGCCTACGATCTTGTCGCCGTTGTTCTTGAGGCGGACAAACATCCCGCCTTTTTCTGCCTGTCGATCTGCCTTCTCCTGAGCCTGTTGCCATGCGTTCGTCATTACCTTGCTCCTCTCATCCTTCAGCGTCGTCGTTCAAATCGGCCAGCTCACCGATCAGAAATTGCAGAGCGTCTCGCCCTTCGAGACTCGTCGGTACCAGCGTGGCGCCAACGTACTTGCGGCAAATGCGCTCGAGGCCATCGGCCGCTGTTTGCGCCACATCCTCATCAAGGTCGTGCTCGTCCATCGTCGCGAGGACGACTTCGACTGCTTGGCGCAGCGCGGCACTGGTGATCACGGTCGCGTCTTTCATTTCACTGCCAACCTCCTGATCTAAAAGGTCTGAGCCTCCTGAGTTTGTGACACCGATTCCTGAGGTTCTTTGCGGGCGGCTCGTCCTACGTCGCTGCATGCGACGAAGTTCCGCGCTTGCGCTTTGAATCGCTGTCGCGTCTTTCATTTCACTGCCAACCCTCCTGATCTAAAAGGTCTGGGCCTCCTGAGTTTGTGACACCGATTGCCGAGGTTCTTCGCGGATGGATCGTCGCGCGCGGACGCGCTGAGTGCGCACGCTCTGATACACGCGACAAAGCTCCTGAACTCGCGCTTGGAACGTTGTCGCGCCTTCACTGCCAACCTTCCTGATCCCAAAGGTCGAGGCTGCCCCCGATTTGTGACACCGATTCATGAAGCTCCTTGCGGGTGGCTCGCCGCGCGCGGCTGCGCTGAGTGCGCACGCGCTGATGCATGCGACGAAGCTCCTGTTCGCTCGCGCTTGGATGGGCGGCCCGGAGCTCTTTGCTCAACGTGCCGCCGTGAAGCGCTGCCCCTTGGAGCGGCTTGCGCGCACGTAGTTGATGGAGAGCCCGGTGCTTCTCCGAGCCTGCGAGGAGTTCATCTACTGCTCGTGCCGTCTGGCGAAAGATCAAGATCGCCTCTGGAGTTGCCGTGCGCCCGGCGACGCTGCGTGCACTATCAGCCCAGGGTGCTTCGAAGGTTCGCCCCCGTTTCGCTCGGCAAACCTCCCGAAGCACGAGCTGGCGAGTCTTGAGGGCGAGGGAGAGCGCCGTCGGCGAATCCGGATTGAGTGGCACCCTGGCCGCCGCTTCAAAGAACGCAGCGACGATCATTGCGCACCGCTCGGCGAGGTCGTGAGTGCCGAGGTCGTCGCGAAAATCACGACACAAGAGCCTCAAGCAGCGGTAATACGTGACGAACAAGATCTCCCCCGCAAGGAAGGTCGCCTTGGCCTGATAGAGGGCCAGAAGGGCTCGCACCACGGCGCTCCGTCGCCCTGCGAGCTCCGGGGCCCGCCCGTTCAAGAACTGGAGCAACTCCTGCGAACAGGAGAACGCGGTAAGGGCAGGGTGAGTGCGAACCTGCCGGTCGAACTCGGCGGCACCCCCGTCTGACATCAGCTTCTTCGCGGTGTCGCGGTACGTGGACTCAAGCTTCATGAGCTTGCAGTCTCGTGACGCGAACTACGTAGGTACCCCGAACCTACTACGGACTTACCACGTAGCTACAGCGTGAGCGTGGCTTACATCCGGGCCCGCCGAGCGACGCCCGCCGACCCGTCATGCGCGCACAGCCGTGGACGCCCCCGCAGGCGCCGCACGGAGCCCATAGAGCGCGATGCATGACAGCGCGATGAGCAGGTGGCTCAGCGCGCCGCGGGGAGGAGCAGCGCCATGTCGAAGTCAACGGGGGGCGCGAACGAGTACTCGGACACGCGGCCAGTCAGGTCTTTGTGCGACTGGAACGCACGGTGCTGATCGCGCCCGAAGGACAGGTCCACGCACGTTACAAGCTCTTGAACGACACGCATCGGATCGCGCGCGCCGGCAGCCCGAACACACTCCAGACGTTTCGGTGCAATGGGCCGGCCCGCAGCGCGCACGTACTCCTGAAGGATGTGCGCACGTGCGGTGCTGAGGAGAAAGTCGCGCCGCCATGCGTGTCCAGATAAGGTAATGTTAAGTCATTCCGCCACCATAGAGATCCTGCCTTGCACGCGTGAGGCACGTGTGATCTCCTGCGCGTGAAAGGCGGAGGAAGTCATGCTC
>JBBSJC010000525.1:0-5738 GCA_038257655.1 Polyangiales bacterium
ATTAATAGACCGTTCGTTCACCCAAGGCAATGCCGGGCACGGGTCTTACGTACAACCCCGCCCTGACGAGTTTTCGCAGCACGCCGCACGGTACAGCTCGGCCCCCAGGCCGCGCGGCAAACACCTCAGCCGGGCACGAGGCAACACCGTGAGCGTAGACGTGAAGGCGAACGAAGCGAGAGCAGACAAGTTGCTCGATCTGACCGGTAAGGTCGCGCTGGTGACAGGCTCAGGCCAGGGCGTAGGACGTGGCATCGCCCTGATGATGGCAGCTCACGGTGCCAAGCTGGTGATCAACGATTACGTCAAAGAGCGGGCCGAAGCGGTTGCCAAAGAGATCAACGACGCGGGCTTCACGGCGATAGGCGTGCAGGGCGACGTCACGGACTACGCCGGCGTGGTCAAGCTGGTTGACGAATCATCGCAGCAGCTCGGTGCGATCGACATCCTGGTCAATAACGCGGGCAATGGCGGCGTGAACCTGCAGTTGAACGAAGCGCAGCCCTTCTGGAATACCGAGCCGGAAGAATGGAAGAACTGGTTCGGCACCAACCTTTACGGGGTGTTGCACATGTCGCGCGCGGTGTTGCCCTCGATGATCGAGCGCAAGTGGGGACGCCTGATTACGATTACCTCGGACGCAGGTCGCACGGGCGAGCCGCACTTGGCGGCCTATTCGTCGGCCAAAGCAGGCGCGGCTGGCTTTATGCGTGCGATGGCTAAAGCCGGCGGACGCTACGGCGTGACTTCCAACTGCATCGCACTCGGCGGCGTCGATACGCCCGGGGGGCGCACGGTACTCAAGGACGATGCGGCGATCGCCAGCATGCTCAAGCACTACATCATTCGTCGCGTGGGCAGGCCCAGCGATGCCGCGGTGATGGCGCTGGTGCTCGCGTCCGAAGCGGGCTCATGGATCACCGGCCAGACCTACCCGGTTAATGGCGGCTACTCGTTCGCAGTCTGAGCACGCCCTGAGCAAGGCGCGCCGAGGAGGGCCACTTGAGCAAGAACAATCCGAGCGCGACGAGCGACGCAAGCCAGCTGCTCGAGCTGTACCGGCGCATGCAGCTGATTCGTCAGGCCGAGCAGAAGTTGGGCGAGCTATTCGCAGACGGTGAGATCCCGGGTTTCATCCATCTGAGTATTGGCCAGGAAGCCATCGCCGTCGGCGTCGGTGATGCGCTCACGGACAAGGACACCCTTGCCTCCAATCATCGCGGTCACGGTCATACCTTGGCCAAGGGCGTCGACCTCGATCTGTTCTTCCTCGAGGTCATGGGTAAGGCTGAGGGTCTGTGTAAGGGCCGCGGTGGCTCGATGCACGTGGCGGATTTGTCGGTCGGCATGCTCGGGGCAAACGGGATCGTCGGCGCCGGCATCCCGATCGCCGTCGGCAGCGCTTTGGCCCATCAGGTGCGCAAGACCGGCGGGATCGCGGCTGTGTACTTCGGCGACGGCGCCTTGGCCGAAGGCGTGTTTCACGAGAGCCTCAACCTGGCCGTGCTGTGGAAGCTACCGGTGTTGTTCATCTGCGAGAACAACGGCTGGAGCGAGTTCTCCCCCACCCATAAACAATTCAACGCACCGGTTACGAAGCTGGCCGAGGTGTTTGGCATTCATGCGGAAAAGATCGACGGTGGCGATGTGCAGCTCGTGAGTGACACGGCCAAGCGTTTGGTCGCTGCGGCACGTCAGGGCGCTCCGCAGTTGCTCGAGTGTGTGACCTTTCGGCATCGCGGGCACTTCGAAGGCGATCCGCAAAAGTATCGCGAAAGCAAAGAGCTGGAAGCCGCGCGTAAGGAAGACCCGCTGGTGCGCGCCGAAGCGGTGTTGCACACGCTAGGCGTAAGCGCTGCGCAGCGCGACAGCATACGGAGCGAGATCAAGACCCGGGTCGAGCAAGCGGTCGCCAAAGGGCGCGCCGGAACGGATCCCAACTTTGAAAGCACGCTTGACGATGTGTACGCGGGAGCGACCGGCCATGGCTGAGACGCGCTTTGCAAAAGCTGTCGGCAAGGCGCTCGAAGACGCCATGGCAGCCGATGAGAACGTGATCTTGTTCGGCGAAGATGTCGCGGGCGCAGGCGGACCCTTCGGCGTCACGCGCGGTCTGCAGCAACGTTTTGGCGAGGTGCGCGTACGCGACACACCGATAAGCGAAGCCGCGATCGCTGGTGCTGCGGTAGGTGCGGCGCTGACGGGCTTACGGCCGGTCTTCGAAATCATGTTCATGGACTTTTCGACCTTGACCATGGACGCGCTCGTCAATCAGGCGGCCAAAGCCCATTTCATGTTCGGCGGGCAAGGCTCCGTACCGCTCGTCATGCGCACCCCACACGGCGGTGGTGTGAACGCGGGTCCGCAACACTCACAATGTCTCGAAGCATGGATGGCGCACATCCCGGGCCTCAAGGTGGTGATTCCAGCGACCTGCGCCGATGCTTACGGTCTGCTCCGTAGTGCGATCGATGATCCCGATCCCGTCATCTTCATCGAGCACAAGGCGCTATACGGCATGAAGGGCGAGCTTGACGACAATCCGCAGCCCGTGCCGATTGGTAAGGCGCGCATCGCCCGCGAAGGCACGCACGCGACTGTGGTGTGTTACGGCGCGCTCGTGCACGAAACGTTGAAGGCCGCGGAAGAGCTCGATCAACAAGGTATCTCGATCGAAGTTGTCGACCTGCGCTCCCTGCAACCGTGGGATGAAGCGGCCGTGTTAGCCTCGCTACAAAAGACGCATCACTTGGTGGTGGCTCACGAAGCGGTCACCGCGTTTGGTCCGGGCGCAGAGATCGCGGCGCGCATGGCTGACGTCGCTTTCGATGAGCTCGATGGTCCGATCGTGCGCGTGGGCGCCCCGTTCATGCCGGTGCCATTTGCCAAATCCTTGGAAGCTCGCTTCCGCCCCAATCACGCAGGCGTCGTCGCCGCGGTCAAGAGAACGCTGGAGTAAGGTCATGAGTGATTCACCTATCCTTGAAGAAGTGCGCGGCGCCGTCGGCATCCTGACGATCAACCGCCCCAAGACCCTGAACGCGCTCAATGGCGAAGTACTCGACGCGCTCGAAGCTGCGCTGACACGCTTCGAAAAGAACGCTGCTGTGCGCGTGATCGTGTTCACCGGGACGGGCGAAAAGGCGTTTATCGCGGGCGGGGATATCGCCGATCTCAACTCGCGCCGCGGGCTCCTGCATTACCTCGAGTTCGGCGAGCAGATCCACCGTGTGTTTCGTCGCGTCGAAGTCTGCGACAAGCCGACGATCGCGGCCGTGAACGGCTGGGCGCTTGGAGGCGGCACGGAGCTCTTGCTGTGCACTGACATCCGGTTCGTTGCGGACAGCGCCAAGCTCGGTGTGCCGGAGATTACCCTTGGCCTGTTTCCCGGTGCGGGGGGGTCCCAGCGCCTAATTCGGCAGCTACCGCTCTGTAAGGCGAAGGAGCTGATGTTCATGGGCGATCAGATCACAGCCCAAGAAGCACTGCAGATTGGCCTCGTCAACAAGGTCGTTGCCAAGGACGAGCTGCTCGGTTTCTCAATAGCTTACGCTGAACGGCTCGCGCTCAAATCGCCGCTGGTACTCAAGATCCTCAAGCGTGCCCTGCGCGATGGCGGAGACATGCCGCTCAGTGCCGCGCTCGGACATGAGCAAGCGATGATAAGCCTCGTGCTCGATACGGACGATGCCCACGAAGGCACCGCTGCATTTCTCGAAAAGCGTAAGGCCGAGTTCAAGGGCAAGTGAGCATGTCGATTGACCTCGTGATGCCCAAGCTCGGGCTGACCATGACCGAAGGCCTGATCCAGGAATGGATCGCAAAGCCCGGCGCTGCGTTCAAAGCAGGCAGCGTGCTGCTCGTGGTCGAAACCGAGAAGATCGCAAACGAGGTCGAAGCCGTGGCAGATGGCGTGCTCGATGCCGTGTTGATCGCGGCGGGCGAGACCGTGGCTTGTGGTGCGGCGATCGCCAAGTGGACGCCTGCGGGTCCCGGACAACGCATCATCGCTACCCCGTACGCACGTAAGCTCGCGCGCTCGCTCAATGTGGAGCTGGCGAGCGTGACAGGCTCAGGTCCGCGCGGGCGAATCAAGGGCCCGGACGTGCAAGCCGCGCGAGCGAAGCCGCCCGTGGCGTCTGTCACACCTTCGGGGGCGGCGCTCCAGACAGAGGCTCACGCGGCGGTACCGGCCAGCGTCATCACAAGCCCAACCTTGGTTTTAGCTCCGAGCAGCGCCACACGTCGGCCTGCGACCGCTTTCGAAAAGACGACGGCGGAGCGCCTGACAGCCGCCAAGCAAGTGCCGCATTTCTATCTCGCGACTGAGATCGAAATCAGCGCGCTCGAGCTGTTGCGTGGCCAACTCAATCGCGTGGGCAATCGGCCCAAAGTGTCGGTTACCCACCTGCTCTTAGCGGCGCTCGCGCGCAGCTTGAACGACCTGCCGCAAGCCAACCAAGTGTGGGATCGCGGCGAGGTCGTAGGTTTTGCGACGGTTGACATCGGAGTTGCCGTTAGCACTGAGCGCGGCTTACTCGCACCGATGTTGCGGGACCTTAGTCACGCGCGCGTGTACGAGATCGCTGAACGCGCGCAGGCGCTGGTGGAGCGCGCACGGGCCAACAAGCTACGGGCAGAAGACTTCGGCGGTGGCGCGACCAGCGTGTCCAACGCAGGCATGCACGACGTCACACACATGACCTCGATCATCTCGCCCGGCCACAGCTCGATCTTTGGCGTGGGCAGCGTGCGCGAAGTGTTTCGTCCCGGTGCAAAAGGCGAGCCTCTGCTCAAACGCGAGCTTGGGATCGTGTTGAGTTGCGATCATCGAATCCTTGACGGTGTCAGCGGCCTTAGCTTGCTCAACCGTTTCAAATCTTACTTAGAAAATCCGCTTCAAATCTTGGTGTGAGGGCGTCATGGACTTTGAGATCAGCGAAGAGCAGCAGATGATGATCGACACTGCCAAGAAGCTTGGCGACGAGTTCGGTCTCGAGTACTGGCGAAAGATCGACGAAAAACACGAATCTCCGACGGTATTCTGGAAGGCCGTGTGCAAGGCAGGACTTGCAGCCGTCGCGCTACCTGAGTCTGTTGGTGGCGCAGGCCTCGGCATGATCGAAATGTCGCTTATCATCGAGACGCTCTCAGCCTGTGGCGGTGGCTCCACCGTGGGCCAGCTGTTCATGCTTAACCCGATTTTTGGTGGCATCTCCATTTCGAAATACGGCAGCGAAAAGCAAAAGCAAGAGATGCTGCCCGGCTTGTGCACAGGCGAAACTCAGTTCTGTATGGCGCTGACCGAGCCCGACGCCGGCACAAACAGCCTCGAGATCAAGACCTTTGCCGAAAAGACCAAGGAAGGCTTCTTGCTCAATGGGCAAAAGACCTGGATTACAGCGGTCCCCGCCGCCCAGAAGATGCTGATCATCGCGCGCACCAAGAAGCTCGAAGACAGTAAGAAGCGCACCGACGGCATCACGATGTTCATGATCGACACGGAGCGCGAAGGCATCCAGCACACGCTGATCGACAAGGTCGGTACCTTCACCCAGCCGTCGAGTGCGGTGTTCTTCGAGAACGTCAAGGTGCGTGAGGATGAGATTGTCGGAACGCTGCACGGCGGCTGGCCGGAGCTACTCGACGTGCTCAACACCGAACGCATCGTGACAACCTCGGGGTTGACCGGCACCACCTGGCTCGCCGAGCGCTTGGCTGTGGACTACGCCAACAAC
>JBBSJC010000526.1:0-5717 GCA_038257655.1 Polyangiales bacterium
ACCGGGTACGCCAGGGCGCCATTGTGAGCCACAAGCTGCTCGCCGGGGCGCTCACCGTGATTCAGGGCCAGCAGCAGGAGCGCGACCGTAAGGTGCTCGAAGAACGACGGCTGACACGGCGCGAACGCACCCGACTGCAGGGCGGACAAGGGCGTCCAGGGCTGTCTCAAGTTGTGGATCACGGCCTTCTGCGTAGCGTACGTCGAAGGGCACGTCTATATCGGGCGCAACGCCTGTGCCCTCAAGTGATTCGCCGTCCACAGTGATGTCTTTACTGGCAAGATAGAGCAGAGCGCCGTCTGTGAGACAGTAGGGACCTCCGGCAACCACCGCGCCAGCAGTGTTCTCACCGACCAACTGCGCCAGTCCGAATTTCTTGATGCCATGCGCGCGCGGCGAATCGTCGAAGCCTTGCGTCCGAGCTTTGCGAGGTGAGTGAGATAAAGCTCGAGCGTGGTCGGCGACGCCGGCAAGGCGTGAGCCTGGTGGGTGGCGCACCAGCTCTCAAAGGCGCTCCAGTCGGTTTGATAGGCTTTGCGGGTGCGCGCAGCGTGGGCGTTCTGCACGTAGTGCTCAGCCTCTGCGGCGAGATCCTCGAGCGTGGCCAGGGGCAGGACTGCTGACCGGGCTTCGTAGGCGCCTTCGCGCTGCTGGGGGCGTTCGTGCACGCCTGAGCGGTACGGGGTCGTGCGCGGGGCGTTCGTCGACGTGGCAGAGGGCGAGCTGTTGCATGGGGCGAGGGTCGCACTGCGCATTAATTCAGTCAATCGAGAATGCTCCAATTGCCTTGCATTAACCAATGTTTAGCCAACACCGATCACTGCACTGTCGGATAATTGATAAGAGTCCGACAGCACAAGCGACCTGGGAACCGGCGCCAGGATGCGCTACAGTTGTCAGAGAGAATCATGACAACCAGAGCAACCAATCTCAAGCTGCCGAGTGTCTCACGCGGGGGCTTTCGCGGACGCATGCTCACCGTCCTCGGCGGGCAAAGCAGCATTGCCCTCGTGCCCCGAAGGCGTTTACATCGGGCCGTGCGCGAGCTTGTGCGGCAACTGCCCGTAGAGGACCTGCAGGCAGCGGCCAGTGAACCCACCGACGTCGAAGCCTTGGCCACGGCGCTGATTCGCGCTCAAACAAGCGGTACACGGGGTATGGATCCGCGTGTGCTCGAAGCGCAGGTGCGTGGTCGGGCGGTGAAGGAACGGCTTCTGAGAGCAGAAGGCGGGTGCGCTGCCGCCGGCGTGTTTGCGGGTCTGCTCAACGTAAGTCGTCAGGCTATCGACAAGCAGCGGCTCGCAGGCAGGTTGATCGCCATCCGCGATCGTGAGGGCGGCCCCTGGCTCTACCCTCTATGGCAGCTCAAAGATGGATCTGGATCGCTGGTCAAAGGCTTGGACTCCGTGCTGCAAGTGCTCACTGACGCAGGACACGAGGGATGGGCCATCTTACTCTTCTTTCTCGAGACAGAGGTCGGAGCCGAGGAGGCGTCCAGAACGCCCCTGGCTGCTTTGCGCGCCGGCGATGTGGACGCGACAGTGCGCGCGGCGAAGCAATACGGGGAGCAGGGAGCTCTGTAGGTGTCCTTTGACCCACTGCCCGAGCCGCCGGAAGATTATACAGTTTTGGCCGCTACGATCGCGCTCGCCGGACCGCTCTTTCGCGTCCACGCGCGCGCCCGCGGGGCGGTGTTTTATAACCCCGCGAACATCGCACGATTCAACGCGCCTGAAGGCGAATATGGCGTGATGTACGCTTCCGAGAGCGAGGAAGGCGCGTTCGCCGAGACGTTCGTTCGGCATCGAACCAGGCCGCCGGTCGTGGATTGGACCATGCTTTCGCAGTACTCGCTAAGCCGCTTCGCTTGGTCGAGGCCGCTGACTTTGGTGGACTTCGCAGGGCGCGCTCTGACCCCTTTGGGATTGGACGCTCGAATTTGTAGCGGCGACTTTTACCCACTCTGCCAGCGCTGGTCTCGTTGGATTCACGACCATCCAGACATGGTCGACGGCATCATTTACCCTGCGCGCAACGCTCCTCACGTAAGGTCGGTCGCTCTCTTCGAACGCGTCGGTGCGCCGGAGCAGAACGCTCTCGTGGCCACCTCCCTGACTGACTCGGGGTTCTCCGCAAAGCTTGGGGATCTTCTTGATTGGTGTGGCGCCGTGATCTTGACCTTATGAAGTCGCCGTCTGCATTTGCGCGGCATCCGCGGCCTCGTGCTCGCGAACGAGAGCAACGGGCGTCAGCGGTCCACGTCACGCGATATACGCAGGGGTGTGCGCAGCACGTGTCGTCGACCAGCGGATGATCGCGATCATCCCAGGACCTCGAGCATGGATCGCGACTTGTTCCCGTGCCCATGTCACCGCTTCCTCGCGCGTGCTGCAGATTCGCATCTCGTGTTTTGGCTTCTTCAGCCAAAGAATTGCGGTCAGCATGCCTCGCATCAGCGTCGATGAGAAAATCAACGCTCCGCCACAATTTGCATAGCCACGCTGCTCCCCCTCTTCCATCTCTCGACTCAAACGTTTGCGCTGGGTCGGGGTTAGGCCGCTGCTCACTCTTAGGTCGATGACCACCGAGTAGAGTTCGCGACGGCCGGTAACGCGCCGGCGATAGTCAGCCATGAACGAATCGAGTTCCGCGTCTGTCACCAGCCCGGCGGGAGGGGTCACCACCACCACGGGCCAGGCGGTGAGATCGAGTTCAATTGTTGACATGGGAAGTGTTCCGCAAGGCCGGGGGCTTAGAACGGGTTTGCGTCAGCATTGCTTCTGCCTTCGCGAAGCCCCCAGGATGCAGGTGGATGACGGGCGCGACTACCGGCCTCGTCCGGCCGTGTGCCTGCGCGCTCACGAGACGACGTTGCGTCAACGTCAGGTAGCGCCGGTGGACCGAACCGTGCAGAACGCGCAATGCGCATTCGATCAGCAAATCGTCCCCCTCTACTCTTTTCTCTCCGAGAATGGTCACGAGAGCTTCCGTAAGATCCTGGTCACGCACGTTGGCAAGCGCGCTTGCGAGTCGTCGCGCCCGCTCTGGACCCAAGTCGCCGCAAAGCATGCGCTCCGCAGCGGCGTGCACGTGCTCGCTCCGCACACGCTCATCATTTTCGATCGCATTGATGATCTGGTCGATGGCTGACTCACAAGCGACCCCCGTCGGCCCGATATCGGCGAGCAATCTGCCCGCGTCGCTCGTAGCCCGAGACGGAATTCTCACAATGGGGGCGTGCCAGGAGCTCTCCGCGCGCATGCTTGGGGTCATGGCATCGCAGGTTGCACCGAGCGTGCCGCCCGATCGTGCCGCAAAAGTGGTTTGATCCAGGTACTTGCGTGTCGTCGTGCCGAGCGGAGGTACCGCCGTGGTGCGGTGGGCGTTGGTCCGGTCAGACCCAGGCATGGTCCGGTCCGACCAAAGGCTCAGTCCACGGGTGCTCACATCGCATCAGATGCTGCGCGCATTATGTGCCGTGATCGGACTGGCGAAATTGGTAAGACCGTTGCTCGCGTTGCAGCGTGATCGCCCCGAGAGCGCAGGTAGTGTTCGAAGTCTGCGTCAGAGACGCAGCCTGTAAAACGGATCACCTAGAGCGGAGCGCGCGCCTCGTCGATGACGATGGAGCCCTTCATAACGGTCTCGAGTAGCGCGGGGATGTTGAAGCCGAGCACGTATTGCTGTTTCGGGCGAGTCGAGGATGGGCAGGGCCGCCTGGAGCAGCTCGGTAGCCTTGAACGGTTTGGCGAGCACGCCGCACGGTGCGCCGTTTACACTCTGCAAGATGTCTTGCGTCATGTGATCACCGCTCATAAAGACGATCGGTGTCGATTGGTTAGGTCCCGCACGCCGGATCTCTTGCGCGGCTTGGATTCCGGTCGTCCCGCGGCCCATATGGACGTCTAGGAGGATAAGCGCGAACGAACGGTCGCGAGCCAACTGAATGGCTTCTTGATTCGAGGAAGCCCGGACGACAACGGCGTGGCTTCGAAGAATCAACTCGACCACCATTAGGATAGCGTCGTAGTCGTCTGCTACGAGCACCTGCGGCAGAACTTCGCGGACCAATAGCGCCGTCAAGGAACCACAGCGAAATTGATCCACGTTAACCAGCACTTACCCACTTTGATCAGGATGAGTGTTCGATAACTCATAAGAGTCTGACAGCGGAGCCCTGGTCCTCAAAACCCGGTCAGTCCGCCCGAAACGTTGACAGATAGAATTATCTGTATACTATTTGTCCGGGCGCACTCCCGATGATCCCCTCCACCCTTCCAGCCACGTTCACAGCCCAGCAGGCGCGCGTCGCAGGCCTGAGTAAGCACGCGCTCCATCGGCTGCGCGAAAGCGGCGAGCTTGAGCTGCTCGGGCGGGGCATCTACCGGCGGCGCGGCGCCGAGCTCGCCGACCTCGAGTTGCTCGAGCTCGCCACCCGTAGTCCTCGCGTGACCTTGTGCCTGACCAGCGCGCTGGTGAAGCACGAACTCTCGGACGCCATCCCCGCTGCGTTCGACCTGGCGCTGCCGCGCGGCGCGCGCGCGCCCACGTCGCAGGTTAGAGTGCACTGGCACTGGTTCGAGGCAGCGAGCTTTGAGCTCGGGCGAGAACAGTTGGCCCTCGATGCGCAGACCTCGATCGGGCTTTATTCGGCCGAGCGCAGCATCGTGGACGCGTTTCGTATGCGTGGTCGCGAGGGGCACGAGCTTGCAAACGAGGCGCTCAAGCGTTGGCTGCGGCGCAGAGGGGCTCAGCCCTCGGTGCTGCTCGAGCTTGCAGAGCGGCTGCCGCGCAGCCGAACACCTCTTCGGCGAGCGCTGGAGGTCCTGCTATGAACCCTGCCCCGAATCGCGCCTCGTTCGCGGGCACGGCCTACCTCGCGCTGCGCAAGCTGGCGCGAGAGCAGGGGCGTGCGACCGACGAGCTCCTGCAGCTCTACGCGCTCGAGGCCTTCGTCGATCGGCTAGCGAGCTCGGCGTGGGCACGCGACCTTGTGCTCAAAGGCGGGGTGCTCCTCGCAGCCTACGACACACGCCGCCCTACCCGGGACGTCGATCTGTCGGCGCAAAGCCTGGCGAACGATCCCGCTGCCGTGGCCATGGTCATTGAGAGCATCCTCGCGCTCGCGCGCGACGGCGGCTCCCGCGGCGTGCGGTGTCGCGGCGCTGGTACCTCCGAAGGATGTCGTGGCCGTGTTCGAAGGATCGCTTGCCGCGAACACATTGGTGGGTGCGACGAGATCGGGTTTGGTGCGTTGATCCGTGGTGGGGCCGCGACCCGAGTAGTTCTGCAGCGCGAGGCTGTCGACGTCGATGGCGCCGATCGCGAGCACCTTGTGGGCGAGGCCAGGCGATCTCACGCTCCCAGAGCCGGGGCCGAAATTGCCTGCCGTGGATACCACGACCGCGCCCGCGTCGAAGGCCGCGTCCGCAGCCGTCGCGACCCCACCGGTTACGCTGCCCGAGTCTTGGTTCTCGTCGATGATTACACGGTCGAGCGAAGCGATAGCAGCCTGGTAGCCGCGCACTGTCGCCGCGATATCCACGGCGCAGCCGAGGCCCGTTTTCCAGCTGTCCCCCCAAGGACAACCGGGTACGCCAGGGCGCCATTGTGAGCCACAAGCTGCTCGCCGGGGCGCTCACCGTGATTCAGGGCCAGCAGCAGGAGCGCGACCGTAAGGTGCTCGAAGAACGACGGCTGACACGGCGCGAACGCAC
>JBBSJC010000527.1:0-5696 GCA_038257655.1 Polyangiales bacterium
CCGGCTGCGCATGAAGCTCGGCATCGCAGCCGATCCCATCGAGACCGTACGTGGCGCGGGCTACAAGCTTAAGGCCCCGTGAGCAAGCGACCCATCGCGGTGTCGGGGGGTGACGCGGCCGGAGTGGGTCCTTTGGTCGCGCTGCGGGCTGCGTTTGAGCTGCGCACAGAAGAGCGCTTTGTGCTTTTCGGCGATGCCGCTCAGCTCGAGACGCTCGCGGAGCAAGACGGTAAGGCGCATGCCCTGCGCCGCAGGAGCTTGAGCGATGTGCACGGGCTTGAGCTCGGATGCGTAGGTGTGGTGGACACCAGTAGGGTCGACCCCGCACTGATTGCGGAACATCGTGCGGCCCCTGCGCTGGGTGAAGCGCAATGGCTCACCTTGAATATGGCAGCCTGTGCCGTGCGCGATGGTACGCTGCGCGCACTCGCGACGGGGCCGACCAGCAAGGCGGCGATCGTGAGCGCAGGCCATCCGTTTACCGGGCAGACCGAGCTCCTCGCCGGGCTTTCGGGGCTCGCGGATGACGACGTGACCATGATGTTTCTCGGTCCCAAGCTGCGGGTGGCGCTCGTGACGACGCACCTCGCGGTGGCAGACGTGCCGGCAGCGGTCAGCACCGCACGTGTCATGCGCAGCGTGCGGCATTTGGCGCAGGCGTTACTTGCGCTTGGGTCTGCTGCGCGCAATTCGCGGCTGGTGGTCGCAGGTTTGAATCCCCATGCTGGCGAAGGCGGACTGTTCGGGCGTGAAGAGATCGATGCGATCGCGCCCGCGCTGCGTTTGTTAGCAAACGAGGCCCCTTTCAAGGATGGAACGGTGCAACTCGTTGGCCCCGAGCCCGCGGAAGCCGTGTTCCGAGGCGCCCAGCGCGGCGACATTCAGGGTGTCGTAGCGATGCTGCACGACCAGGCGACGATTGCTTCCAAGTTGCTCGATTGGGGAGCGGCCGTGAACGTGACATGGGGGCTGCCCTTTGTGCGCACGAGCGTCGATCACGGCGTGGCTTACGATGCGGCGCGCGCAGGGACAGCAGAGCACGATGGCATGCTCGCGGCGCTGCAGATGGCGCGCCGACTGACGGAGAACGTCGATGATTGAGCTCGTTGTTCGCGGAGCGCGCGTGCACAACCTCAAGGATCTGACGGTTCATATTCCACGCGACCGTCTGGTCGTGATCACAGGACCGAGCGGCTCCGGCAAATCATCCCTGGCGTTCGATACGATCTACGCCGAAGGACAGAGGCGCTACGTCGAGTCGCTGAGTGTGTATGCGCGGCAATTTCTCGGACAGATGCCCAAACCGGACGTGGACGGTATCGATGGCTTGTCGCCCGCGATCAGCGTGCGGCAGCAGGGCGGCTCGCGAAATCCTCGATCGACAGTCGGAACGCTGACCGAGATCTACGATTACTTGCGGCTTTTGTACGCACGAGTGGGGACGCCGCACAGCCCTGCCACGGGCAAGGAAATGCGCGCATTCACCGTGCAAGAGATCGTCGATCGCGTGCTCGCTTTGCCTGAAGACTCGCGCGTGACGATCGCTGCCCCCATCGCCCGCGAGCTGGTTGGGACGCTCGAGAAAGAGCTCGCAGCGCTGCGCAAGGATGGTTTCGTTCGTGCATCAATCGATGGCCAAACGGTGGATTTGGGCGAGGTTACGCGCGTAGACGGTAAAGACGGTAAGCACGCCCATACTCTCGAAGCACAGGTCGATCGCATCCGCGTGCGCGGCTCTGTGCGTCAGCGCTTGAACGAGTCGATCGAGCTTGCGCTCAAGAAGGGGCAGGGATTCGTTCGTATCACGGTCGAAGATGGCTTTGACTGGCTCGCTTCTGAGCGGCTCGTGTGCGTAGACACGGGCGAGGTTTATGCCGATCTGACGCCGCGCAGCTTTTCGTTCAACAGTCCCGAAGGCGCTTGCCCTGACTGCGGAGGTCTCGGTACTACGCAGGAGTTCGATCCCGATAGGATCGTGCCTGATGCGGCGTTGTCCCTGCGCGAAGGCGCGATCGCCGCCTGGGGTCGACCTGAAGGGTCTTACTATCAGAGCTGCTTGGAGACGTTGAGCGGAAGCCTCGATGTCGATCTTGACAAGCCCTGGCACAAGCTCAGCGCCTTGCAGCACAAGCGGGTCCTGCAGGGGGTGATGCGTGGCAAAGGGAAGGGGGCAAGCGATTACGAGGGCGTGATCCCAGGGCTTGTGCGCCGCAGGGAACAACTCATCCTGAAAAAGGGCGACAAGACCGGGATTGAAGATGCGCTGACTTATCTCGAGGAAGAGCTCCACCGTTTCGCCCGTGAAGGCGCATGCCCCGCGTGTGTCGGAACGCGTCTTGCGCCTCTGCCGCGTAATGTGACCGTACACGGAGCCACGCTGCCCGCCTTGGCGTCGATGCCCCTTGAGCAGCTGCGCGACTTCTTTGCGAGCCTCCAGATCGAAGGCCACAAAGCGCAGGTGGTCGCGAGGCTCGTACGCGATGTCTCAACGCGGGCAGCGGCGCTCGTGGAGCTTGGGCTTGACTACCTTACTCTCGATCGCAGCGTCACTACGTTGTCGGGCGGCGAGGTCGAGCGCATCCGTCTGGCTACCCAGATAGGTTCCGGGCTGATGGGCGTACTGTACGTGCTCGATGAGCCATCGGCGGGGCTTCACGCGCGGGACAACGATCGTCTGATCACGAGCCTCAAGCGCCTGCGCGATCAAGGCAACTCGCTTATCGTAGTCGAGCACGACGAAGCGACGATTCGGGCGGCTGATCACGTGATCGATGTGGGGCCCGGGGCAGGCACGCTCGGGGGCCGCATCGTGGCGGAGGGGACCCCGGCTGCGTTGATGCTGCAACCCAACTCCCCGACAGGTCGCTACCTAGCTGGCGTGGATCGAATTCAGGTTCCGCAGCGGCGTCGCACTGCCAAGCGTTTCCTCGAGCTCTCCCACGTCACCTTGCACAATCTGACGGACCTGAGTGTCCGCATCCCGCTCGGAGCCATTACTTGCGTCACGGGGGTGAGCGGAAGCGGCAAGTCATCGCTGATCGTCGATGCGCTCTTACCGCAGGCCAAAGCGATCTTGAGAGGCAAACCCCAAGACACACCACAGCTCGAGGGGATGCAGTTTTTCGACCGGATCGTCGATGTCGATCAGTCTCCCATCGGCCGTACGCCTCGCTCGAGTCCCATCTCGTATGTGGGCGGGCTCGACGAGTTGCGTGAGTTATTTGCGAGCTTGCCCGAAGCGCGTGCACGCGGTTACGCCGCCGCACGCTTTAGCTTCAACGTCAAAGGCGGCCGTTGCGAGACCTGTCGCGGCGACGGCGTCGTACGCGTCGACATGCAGTTTTTGCCCGCCGAATATGTGCGCTGTGATCGCTGTCAGGGGCGCCGCTACAACGCCGAGACGCTGCAGGTGCTGTATCGTGGTTACAGCATCGCGGACGTGCTCGAGATGAGCGTGGATACCGCCTCAGAGTTGTTCACGTCGATTCCCAAGTTGCGCGGCCGACTCGCTGCTTTGCGGGATGTGGGCCTTGGCTACGTGGCTCTCGGCCAGTCGGCGAGCACGCTGTCAGGCGGCGAGTCTCAACGCATCAAGCTCGCGCGCGAGCTTGCGCGACGCGTGACGGGCAGCACCTTACTCGTACTTGATGAGCCGACGACGGGCCTACATTTCGTCGATGTAGCCTTGCTTATCGATCTGCTGCAGCGCCTGGTAGACGCTGGCAACACCGTGATCGTTATCGAGCATCACCTTGATCTAGTCAAGATAGCTGACTATGTTATCGACCTTGGACCCGAGGGGGGGCCGCGTGGCGGAGAGCTCGTGGCTGAAGGCACGCCCGAGCAAGTGGCACAGGTCGAGCGCTCGCATACCGGCCGTTTTTTGCGTCCCTTGCTTGCGACGCGCTCCGGTGCTTAGGCAAGCCCGCGGCTGAACACGTCGGTGACCTGAATCGCCGCCTCGCGCACCTCTGCACCCCCACCGACGAGCAGCGCCACAGGATGCAGGTCAACGCGCTCAACTTCGGCGGAGAAATCCCTGAAGAAGCTGCCGATTTGGCCGAACATGGTGGTCAATCCGCTCGCATTGCGTGCGCGCTCTGCAGCCGTGTCGCCTAACACAAGAGCGCTCGCAGCGAGCCGCGACAGACTGCGACCGATGGCTTCGTTGCTCGCGGGCCAGACCGTCAGAATTCCATCTCGCGCGACCGCCCCGTGTGGATCGGCAAAGCTTACCCGCAACAGCACGCGAGCTCCGACCGGACGCGCCTGCACGCGCAGCAAAGCTCGCGCGAGCGTGGTCGCCGTGACCGTCACGCCGAGCACCCGCGCGCCCGCCTCGCGCTTCTCGGCGACGTTGGTGAGCTGTCGATAGATGTCGCGGACGCGCGCAGCGTTGTCGACACCATCGACCGATAGGTCTGGATGATCCCAAACGCGCAGGTCGGGGGACGCGAGAGAGATACGAACGGGAAAGCCGATGCGCGCAGCTTCTGCAGAAGCACGGGAAGGGCTCGCGCAAAGCTCTTCTTGTGGCATGGGCAGACCGTAAGGCGCGAGGGCAGCCTTGCTCGCGGGATCCGACAATAAGCGCTGCGGCCCGAACAGCACGTCGCGACTGGCACTAGCATCCACCCGCGCGGGCTCGGGCGAAGCTTGTGCAGCTTGTGCAGCTTGTGAAATAGGCTCGCGCGCCCGTAGGGCGTAAAACGCGCGTCCCACGTCCGCTGCGTGCCCGAGCGCGACCGGGAGCACAGCCTCGCCGCTCTCCCAGCCGATTTGGGCGGTCGCCATCGGGACAAGCTTACCCGCTCGCTTTTCGGGGGCGGCGGCAATCAGATTGACCCGCAAGCGATCGGCGCTGCTGAGCCTACGCGCCTGCGCACGCCATGGCCGAGCGTCTGCGTGCGGCAACAGTGCCGCGCAGGTCAGGGCCGCTTGCACTTCGAGCACACACGCAATCCCCAAGTCCAGGCCGAGTCCGCGAACCGTACCATCGCCGTCGGAAATCAGCGCGACGACCAACTCGCGCACGCCATCCCCCGCAATATCGGCCGCTGCGATCAGCTGCAGCGGGTCCGGAGGACCGAGCAGCAGGCACACCACAGGCCGGGCCGCGCGCGCCGCGTGGGCCGCGGCATCGAGTGGATTGCTGCTTACCTCGGGTGCAATCGACAGGCCCAGCGCCTCAGCACAGGTGCTCGCTTCGACCGCAAGCTCGGCAGTTTCGCAATAGACGGGCCAGGGCTTTTTCATGCGCGAATTAGCAAAGCGCCAGTTTAGTCAAGGCTTTGCGTGCTGCGCGAGTTTCCGGGGCTTGTTTCCCCAACAAGCTCCCCTGGACGGCGGCAGAATGACATCGGCCTTGCACGATTTGTTTCCTCGCGCCGCGAAGACCCCTAAGCTCTTGACACTCTTGACCAGATTCAAGCGTCGGTGATACCACCGAGCCGGGGGAAATGCCGATATGCGGCTGAAGATCATCGCGGGAAACCTAGTCGCCGTGCTGCTGCTAGGGCTCGTGTCGTACTTCGTAGTTCGGTCCGATCTAGAGCAACAGCTCTCGAATCGTGTGAGTGCTCAGATCGGCAACGATCAAGCCTTGCTCGATCGGTCGTTGCGACTTCTCGCGCTCGACTTCGTAAGCCAAGTCAAACAACGCGCGGGCGACGCCGATGTGAAGCTCGTCTTCACCG
>JBBSJC010000528.1:0-5691 GCA_038257655.1 Polyangiales bacterium
CATCGTGTCCTTCATCGCGCCAAGGTCCAGTCCGCCTTTGCAGCGCTCCCCGACGCGTATGACGCTAGCGCGTGGGTTACCATGTGCATCCAAGACTCGGCTGTACGTGCCGGACGGCTCAGACCAAGCCGCGAGAGCACCGGCCCGGAGCGGCGCAAGCGCGATCGCGTCAAAGCGCGTCGCGTCTACGCGCGCAACTTCCACTGCTTTATCGAGCTGACAGTCCCTGGGCGCGTTCGCCGATTGCTGGCTCGAACAGCCGGCGAACGCGAGTCCGAGCAGGGCGGCGGCGGCGGTGGTAGCGGCGGTAACCCATGCAGATTTCAGGCGACCCATCATCGTAAGCCCATGCTGCGGCTCACCACGCCCATCGTCCAGGAGGCGCTGCTCTAGAAAGACGCGCCAACCCAGGACGTGACGCCCACATTGAAGCGCATGCTCGGGCGCGTCTCAGCTTCAGCCGTGCGGGGCTCGAGATTGGGGGAGATTGCCGCGCTACGATCTGGGCGCGGCGCCTCAGCAGCGACGCGATCGTACCAGACGGCGGGTCCAACACCGAACGTCAGTGCCGACAAGTGAACGACAAGCGGCGTGCTCAGGGTGAAGCGAACGAATGAAGTGGGCTGCTCCCGGGCGGCTTCGTCCCGATCTCGCTCCTCTGCGGAGTCCGTTGCGAGCTCCGCACCGGCACCAGAAACGCGCTGCCACGAACGTACGTAGTAGACGCCGGGCAAGAGCATCAGGCTTACCCTTTCAACAAAGGGGAACTCCAGCCGGGCCACCGGCCCCGCCCACACTTCGAACGCGCGCGTTTTCGCGAGCCCACCGCGGATAAAGCCCTCTCGCTGCCCCACGGCCCCGCCGACGGAGATGCCAAGACCGACCCGATTTGCCACGAAGTAGCTGATACTTGGCTGTACGTAGACCTTCCACTTTAGCTTCTGAGGGCCCGCCGGATAGAACGGGTCGTCGGACCAGCCGCCGGCGATTGCCCCATCCAGCATCGTGCGCCCGCGATCGGTCGCTCTCGCGTTTACGGCGCTCTGGGCGTGGGCTGTGCAGGGAATAGCGGTAAGCACCGTCGCGGTGATCAGAAGTAGTTGCAGGAACATGCCGGACGACGACCTTGGCATAAAATGGCCGGACTCGTCACGTTCACCCACGGGCATCGGCAGGCATTCACCCTTAGTCGCTTTCGGCACCATCGTGCTTTGCCGCAGCCACGCACCTCGTCGACTTTGCAACAGTAAGCGCGCCCAGGATGTCGGACCTGCCCGACGCTGCCGAAGCACGCGCAAGAGCAAATGCTGTGGGCGAACAAACGAACTCAGCTTGCGCTTGCGCGCCCAGTCAAAGCGCGGAAGGCTCGGAAAGCGGAGGACAAACATGGGTCTATTGGTCGACGGCAAGTGGCAGGACAAGTGGTACGACACGGAGTCGACCGGGGGGCGCTTCGTGCGCTCGGACACGCAGTTCAGAGGCGCTATCACCGCGGACGGCGCAAGCGGCCATCCGGCTGAGTCCGGCCGCTACCACCTCTACGTCTCACTCGCTTGCCCCTGGGCACATCGCACGCTGATCATGCGGCGCCTCAAGGGGCTAGAGGCCGCGCTAAGCGTCAGCGTGGTCGAGCCCTTGATGCTCGAAAACGGCTGGGAGTTCAGCGAGGCGCATCCTGAGCCGTTGTTTGGCGCGGCCTTCCTGCATGAGATCTACACGCGTGCGAAGCCGGACTATTCGGGCCGCGTCACCGTGCCCGTGCTGTGGGACAAGGTGAAAAACACGATCGTAAGCAACGAGTCAGCGGACATCATCCGTATGCTCAACCAAGCCTTTGACGACGTGGGCGCGCGCGCAGGCGACTACTACCCGGAGGCGCTGCGCGAAGAAATCGATGCACTCAATGAGCGCGTGTACGACACCGTGAACAACGGCGTGTACAAGGCGGGCTTTGCCACTTCGCAGGTCGCGTATGACGAAGCTGTGGTCGCGCTCTTCGAGAGCCTCGACTGGCTCGAAAAGCGTCTGGAGGGCAAGCTGTACTTAGTTTCCGATCGGCTCACCGAGGCCGATATCCGTCTGTTCACGACCCTGGTGCGCTTCGATGCCGTGTACGTCACGCACTTCAAATGCAACGTGCGTCGCATCGCCGACTACCCCAACGTACGCGCCCTACTGCGCCGCATTTACGACCTCCCTGGTGTCGAAGAGACCGTAAGCCTGGATCACATCAAGCGTCACTACTTCTGCAGCCACCGCACCATCAATCCGAGCGGAATCGTGCCGCGCGGCCCCGAGGTGTGGCGATGAATCAAAGCTCCGGCGTGCCGCGGACATAGGACCCTGCACGAGCGTACATGCGCGCCACCGTCGCGGGGGCAGGACGAAAATAGGTTACTAGCGAGCGTTCGCGGGGTACTCTAGACGGGCGTTGGGGGACGTGTGCAGCAGGGAAGCAAGCCGAAGCATTGCGCGAAGTGCGACGCGCTCGCGCCCGAGACCGAAACTGGTTACACGCTAATCAGCAACCGACACGCATGGCGCTGCGTCAAGCACGTCGACGCGTCCGGCCAAAAGGTATTGCTTTGGTATTGCGCGCCATGTTGGAAGCAAAAGCAGTCTGAGGTTGCTGAACACTGAGCGTTTGAAGTACAGCGTTGCTAGGGCGTATGGTCGCCGATGCGGGCCTGTTCTATCCCAAGACACCTGAACGAGCCTTGATCGGCATCGTGGCCCGACGCCTCCAGCTCAAGCTGCGCGGCACCGACTTCACGCCCTGCGACGCGAAGGACATGCCGTCGCGTCAGCGCTTCAGCGGATCGCAACGCAAGACCAGCGGCTTATCGAAACGAAGATGCGCGTTGCGTGTGGATACCTCGTGGTCGGCTGGCGGCGGTCTGACGATGACCGACGTGATCCGAGGTAACTACTACTTTAGTCGTCAAATTGATCGAGGCGCTCAAACTCGGTGAGCCTGAGCGAGTCGTGCGCGGCCTCGTCAGCGAAGCTTTATCGGGAGGAGCCGTCAACATCGTCCGCAGCAAGGAGCTTATTGGGCGGGCAGCCAAGCTCGCGGAGCAAATCGACGTGCCCGTAGCCCATGGGCTCGTGGCGTTCGGTGAAGGAGGGCCGCCTATTTCTGGGGAGAGTGCGAGCGGGGGATCCCGTTCCTGCAGAAAGCAGCGACGCTGTTTCGCGACAAGTGCATCGGCTTCCGCTTCAACCTCAACTCTGCGCGCTTCATGCTGTGCCGGATGTTGCTGCAGCACGGTGCGCTGGGCGACCTCGTTGCTTGCCTACCCTCCTACACCCGCGAAGCCATAGACCGCGGCGACCTGTACACGTTGATCAACCTGCGCACGACCCACGCGATCGTTGCGCTCGCCACGGGCAGCGCCGCCGACGCCAGTGCGCATCTCGACGAATGCGACCGACACCTCACCCGCGAGGGGTTCCACGTACAACATTACCTTACGCTCGTCGCTCGCGCGCAGGTCTCGATCCATCACCGACAGCCCGAAGCGGCGTACAGGTCGATAGCTGAGGCTTGGCCAAAGCTGAAGCGATCGATGTTGCTGCGCGTGCCCCTGATTCGCATTCATTCCCACGACACGTTGGGCCGCGCGGCGCTCGCCATTGCCGCAGCCGACAAAGCGCGACAGCCCGAGCTGCGCCCAGTGGTCGCGCGCTGTATCAAAGCGCTCGCAGCCGAACGAGACCCTTGGGTCGCCGTCCTTCGCGACACGCTCGCTGGCTGCGCAAGCCTGATCGACGGCGAACGCGAAAACGGAGTGGCGCACTTACGGCGCGCCCTGGCCGCGGCCAAAACCCACGCCATGAACATGCACGCCGCGGCCCTCTCGGGCGCGCTGGGGCAGCTGTTAGCAGACGACGAAGGCGCCACCCTCATCGCGAGCGCCGAGGCCTGGTCAGGCAGTCAGGGAGTGAGCGATCTCAAGAAGTCAGTGGCGTTCCTCGTCCCTCGGGCGTGAGAGCCCGCGATCCTCCCTCGCGTCGCCAGAACGAGCTCGCCCGTGCCATACGTGCAGTCAGCATACGTAAATCACATTTCTGAGTCAGGTTCCGGGACCTGCGCGCGTACCTAGCCTTCGTGGCGAATGGACGCACAACAAAGTGTCTCCTTCGGCTACAGAGCAAAGCATGTGCTCATTGGTGCTAGAGGCCACGCCTCAAACCGGCTAGGGGGAGGCACCCCTTTTGCATGTTGTACCTGGGATGCCGGCGTCAGAGGCCATGCATCCGCCGCTGTGACAACTCGCTGCTCCGCCTGTGGGGAAGCGCGACCTTCGCGTTCGACAAGGAGAATGAACTGATGCGCACGTCCTGGTTGCAAATCCTTGGCTGCTTGCTGTCCATGTACGGACTCAGCTCGTACGGACTAACATCGAGCGCTGAAGCGCAGGAGGCAGCGGGCTCGTGCCTTACGTTCTCCGCCGGCCAGCCGGACGAGAGCTTCTGCTCGCCTGAGTGTCCTTGTGCCGTCGGCCAGGGCGGCTGCGATGGCGATAGCGATTGCCTCAGCGGCTATTGCAGTCCACTAGCGGGCGCCCGCTTCGCACTACCTGCCGATTTTGGGGTATGCACTGCTGCCCGCTGCCTCCCTATCAGCCCCGCCGCCCCCGACGGATCCGCCTGCACTCCCCAGTGTCCGTGTCCGGAGGGCTGGGGCGACTGCGACAACGACACGGATTGCCAGCCCGGGCTGTTTTGCGGCCAGGATTATGGTTACCTCGCCGATCTGCCAGCCACCTACGACATCTGCCTGAGCAGCTGCCCCGTTTTTGATCTGGAGTTACCCGGAGGCAGCTTCTGCAGCGCGCAGTGTCCATGTAGTCAGGGACATGGGGATTGCGACAGCGACGATCAATGCAAGCCGGGCACCGTATGTCGCCACGACGTAGGCAAGTGGGTCAAGCTCGATCCCACTTGGGACGTGTGCGAACCCCCCTTCAACCCGAGCACGCCGGATCCCAGCTACTGCACCAAATGGGGATGCGGCGAAGGCGAAGGCGACTGCGACGCTGACAGTGAGTGCAAGCCCGGTCTCTACTGCGCCCATGGGATAGGCGCGAGCTACGGTCTCCCCGCTTCCTATGGCGTCTGTACGAGCCAGCGCTGGACGCTGACCGCGCGCACTTCCTCCGATGGCGCAGCTGGAAGCGTGCTGCTGCCCAGCGGCGCGACATGCACCGGCAACTGCACCTACCAGGTCAACAAGAACACAGAGTTGGCCCTTACGGTCACCATGCCGAGCACTTCTCTCGTCAAGTGGAGCGGCTGCACGCGCGTCAGCGGCACCACTTGCTTCGTGCAGATGAGCTCCAACCAAAGTGTGTCGGCATTCTTCGTGTCCAAGAACTGCCCACGCTTTGAACCGTACTGCTGCAAACGTGCTCCGAACGGCGCCTGTGATCTCTGTGCCTTGAACCGCTTTGAGTGCATGGGCGGACCCAGACTGTAGCCGCGGTTGAACCAGCTTATTCCGATGAAACTCGTTGAGGGCACGATGAACCCCAAATTCACGATAGGGAAAGCCATGTTGCGATCTATGCCTTGCCTGTTGCGCACGCGTTTGAACCTCCTATTTGTCGCCATGATCGCGATCGGGCTGGGTGCCTGCGTCATGTCCGGTGAGACGGGTGAGGACGTTGACGCGCCATCCACGAGCGA
>JBBSJC010000529.1:0-5688 GCA_038257655.1 Polyangiales bacterium
ACACCCGATTTTTCAGTCCCAGGCATCAGGAATACGGGCAACAGCGGGTGTGATAGCCAGGCGCTTGGGTGGATGATCGCCGAAATGGACGAGACTTGCTACGACTCACGGTCAGGTTACGCGGGCGCGTGCGGAACCACACCATTCACAGTTCAAAGCGGCTTTATGGATACATTGGAAGTGGGGCCCTTACGATGCCTCCGTGGTGGCGCTACGATTTGCGCTTCCGGCTACGGCGTCCCTATCGTTTGTCGCTGAAGCGCAATCGCGTGTCCCTATACAGACAGCAGCAGGATTCAGGTTGCGCGCCTGATAGCTCATTTCTTCTGTTTGAAGCCCGCGTTCGTCTTCACGTCGCTGGCCATGAGTCGAGCTCCGGCAACGCCCGGTCCCTTCACTTCTACGCAGCTCACCTCGACCTTGGGAAAGTCGGTAAGACGGCGCTTGAGAGCCGGCAGGCTGCCTGCGACATAGCTGAACGGCAGATCGAACGCAGGTTGTCCGTCCGGCGCGATCGCTGCGACGGCGCCGTCACCATGCAACGCGTAAAGGTACTTTCGACAGTCGTTAGAGACAGCCTGATCGTTCGTGCTTCCGCCTGCAGCATTCATGTCGTGGTCTATCAGCGCGATCTTCGCGCAGCTCTCATTTCCATCCCACGTGAACGCGTACAGACGACGGTCCCAATTGTTTCCGAATACCCCGCCGGAACTTGGGCAAATGCAGCCATCGTACTCGGTGCAGTCCTGGGAGAACGTCTTCGGGCCGAACTTGAACCATTTGGCGTAGAACAAATCTTTTGCGCCCTCGAAGAACACGACGCAGGCGCCGGGAGCGAGGTTAGCTCCCGCTACGGTCGTGCCGTCTGCAAACGTCGCGTACGCATAGACGTTGGCGGGGGGCTCGCCTGTGCAATCCCAGGTGGGCTCGTCTATGCCGCTTGCTTGCGTGGTGGGGCAGGTGTCGGGCATGGCGTCGCAGGTGTCTTTGAAGTTGTCGTCGCAGATGCCTACGCCGTCGCATGACAGGGGCTCGTCGACTGCGGCATCTTCGCCTGCGCTGCTGCTGCCGGCGCCTCCAGTAGCTGCGCCACCGCTGCCGCCGTTGCCGCCGCCTGTGTTGCTGCTCGTGGAGCCGCCGGGCAGCGCTGCGTCGACCTTACCGTCGCCATCGGTGTCGACGCCGTCGACCTTACCATCGCCGTCTTCGTCGACTGCGACGCCGTCGTCTTTTTGGCCATCACCGTCGAGATCGACCGGGTCGCCATCTTGGAAGCCGGAATCTCCGCCGCCGTTGGCTGCGCCCCCGTTGTCGCCCGCGGTCTGGCCGGTCACGGGGCCGTTATCGTCGTCCGTCGCGTTCTTTGCGGCATCTCCACATGCGAACAGACCCAGACACGCTGCGATAAGCCAGCTCGTTTGCATACGCTTCATCATCTACTCCCCAGGAAAGCCAAGCTCGTGCGGCACGGTTCAGGCGTGCGCTTGTGGACGCTTCCCTAATCCTTTGCGCACGTCAAGCGCTGACGACAAGACTGCCGGGCTAGGACTGGGGCGCGTTGCGGAAGAGTCACAAACAGAGGTGTAGAATTGCAGAACGCGGGCGGAGCGGAGCCAAAGCGGAGCCCAGACGAAAAAGGCGACGCCCCCGGCCTTGACACGCAGAGCCAATACGCTAATTTCGCGAGCCTTTTCCGGGATAGCTCAGTTGGTAGAGCGTTCGGCTGTTAACCGAATGGTCGTAGGTTCGAGTCCTACTCCCGGAGCCCGTCATACAACCCCGCGAACTCGCGGTTTACAGGACCCGCTCTGCGATTGCAGGGGCGGGTTTTGTGCTTTTGGGGCGGGATTTGTGTGGTTCGGGCTCGCGGACAGCCGTTTGATTTCGAGTGCATTACCGGCAGGTAGAGAGCGGCGGAAGAGCGACGAAAGCCCCCCTCCGTGGCCAAGGCAGGTCGAGTCAGGGCTTCAGGCGGTATGCCCGCTCGATTACCGCGGCCATGTCCGGCCCCTTCCAGTAGGGGGCGATCCATCGGAGCCGCTGGTCGTTCCAGCTCTTCGCCGCCTTGCGCCAGTGTCCGCGCACCATGCAGCGACGCAGCGCTTCTCGGCCCTCGCCAACGCGCGCCAGCTCCTCGAGCTCGCGCACTTGCCTGATATCGATCGCGCCGGGCAGGTAGAAGACATTCTCGGAGGTGAACACGCGGCTCCCCTTGGACCGCGCGGTCGCGGCGGGCCTCGGCGCCCCTGCACGAGCTTCGGGCTCCACTCCAGAGCTCGTGGCGTAGAGCATCGCGTTGACGACAACTTGCAACAGACCGTGCAGCGGGCTTGTCGTCTTCATGGCCGGCTCCACGAGGAGCACTTGGTCGTCCTGTGGGAAAAGGCTCTGCACCTGTGTGTCATCGGCCAAGACGAGGGTGTGGTAGACGAGCTCGGGCAAGTCGTCGCCCAACGCGTCGAACGCGAAGCAGAGATCGAGCGTGCGCCCAGCCTCGCCATGGCGCTCCGTGACGTAGACCGTCGTCACGCGAAGGATGAGGCCCGCGAGCGGTGAGCCCGTGCGCTTCGACAGCAGACGTTCGCCTAGCGAGAGCACGTGTCGGTCCGTGAAGACGAGCGCAAACGAAGCAAATGGTGCGCGCAGTAAGCTTCCGGGAATTTCGATGTCGGTCTGCGCCAGCATGTACGTCAATGCCTCGTCGACCCAGAACGCCTTGCGGCGATGCACTGCAAAATTGAGCGCGAGGTCCACGTACGGCATGAGCTCGCGGCGCTGCCAGGCTGGGCCCTGCGCAGCCTCGATCCTTGGCGCGTGCTCCTTCGCGAAGCGCTGGACGTCAAGGATGTCGCGGCCCCCGTCACGCGCGAGCACGGTCGAAGCGTCGTCGAAGCCCGGCCTCCTCCGCACAGTCTCCGCCACCTCGGCGATGAGCGCGCCAGCCCCTTCGATGAACTGCCCGAGCCGCTCGTGCGGAAGCGGGGGCGGGAGCTTCTCGGCGCCCTCTCGCAACCCAAGCTCGGCCCACATCCACACTTGCTGGGGAGCCGGGAGCGCGCAGACTTCAAGGCGTCCCGTCTCCACCCGTCTCACAGTCTACGTGGCGCATCGAAAGCTTGCCGGCGGCGATCTCGAGCACGCCGAACAAGATGGGAAGCCGAAACCGTCTCGGTCCGATCGAGCCCGGATTGAAGACCGTCAGGCCGCGATCGTTGCCGATGAAAAGGAACGTGCGAGTGGCCGCAGAGAACGAGCCTTGCGCCATACGCTCGCGCGCGCCGTGCAGCGTCCGCACGCACCTTCGACCCGACAATACGATGAGCATCACCCCGCATCTTTCTGATCGTCCATCGGGCGTTGCTTGCAAAGATCTCGTCTCGAGCTTGCCGGGATCGGAAAGGGCACAGGTCTCGGCCTCTCCACGAGTCACACGATCATCAAGAGCCACGGCGGATTCATCCTCGCTTCGAGCGAGCTCGGTCAGGGCACGACGTTTCAGATCTATCTACCCGCCTTGGAAGGAAACCAGGGTAGCCGCCGGGCATCCAGTGCGCAGCGGCCAGACCTTCCAATGGGCCAAGGCGAGCTCGTGCTGGTCGTCGACGACGAGGCGCCGATCCGCACCATGGTGCGGCGATGCCTCGAGCAGTTCGGCTATCGCGTCCTGACGGCGGGCAATGGAGCCGAGGCCATCGCACTCTACGTGCAGCACAGGCAGGAGGTCGCCGTCGTTCTCACCGACATGGCCATGCCCGTGATGGACGGGCCCGCCACCATTGTCGCGCTGCGCTGCCGCAATTCGGAAGTACGCACCATCAACTCGAGCGGCCTCGAAGCGGACGGTCGCCTCACGAGAGGCCACGGCGCGGAAGCGGCATACTTCGTGCGCAAACCGTACACAGCCGAGCTCTTGCTCAGCACCATCAAGAGAGCCCTCGCAGAGTGATTGAGGAGCCATCGAAACCAGCCCCTCATGCGCGCGTTTACTAGCGGTGATGGAGGACGCCGACATGGGGGAGTGCGATCACCACCTACTGTTGGACGGTGTGACGCTCGGTTCGGGATCCGGCGCGTCTTTGTCGAGGGCCCCGCGCTAGAAGCAGCGTCCGACAGGGGGAGCCGACACATTGGCCCTGGCCGTGGTAACGTCGCCGCCTGTCATGACCAGCATCATGCACCTGCTGCGGGACGAAACGCGTGCACAGCAAGAGGCCGTCGCGAACACTCCCTTCTTCAGTGCGCTTCTGGCTCCTAGAGGCGCTCGCGACCGCGGAGTATGAGCTCACGCGCGTCTTCGATCGTCAGACACACTTCTGCCCCGCGACCGACCCAAGCCGTGGGGTGCCGCCGCAGGGCCTGGCCTGAAAGGATTACGCCACCCTGGAACCCGGCGTGCGCCAACTGCGACATGGCCTCGAGCGCTGACTCGACATGCTCAGGGAGAGCGCACGAGAAGCCGATCCAAGCGGGTTGCCGTTCGCGAGACAGGCGGAGCAGGTCGTGGACTGCACGCTCGGAGGCCACGTGCGCACTGATGCCATGGTCCGCCAGTGCCTGAGCCGCCATGCGCGGGCCCAGCTCGTGGCGGTTGCCCCGCGCTTGCACGATGAGCAAATCGAGCGCCCCGGGGATGGCGGCGGCGCTGTCCAGCATCGCTAGCATCCTTGCGCACCAGGCCGAGAACCGGTGCTCGTCCGCGACGCTAACTTTTCCTGTTTCCCAGAGTTCCCCGATCTTACCGAGTGCAGGCTGCACGAGACCGACCAGAAGCTCAGCCCCGCTGAACCCAGCCGCATGGGCCTGCTGCACCATCACGGCACAGGTGTCCTGATCGCCCGCGCTCGCAGCATCAAAGAGCGCGCGGTAAAAATGGATCACGGATTGGTTTTGCTCGACCAGGGACTCACCGGCCTCCAGCCGAGCCGCGCAGCGGGCGCACATGCCGTGGCTGATGTCGAAGTTCGTAAGTGGCGGAACTTCGGCTAGGAGTCGTTGGCAATAGGCGCACCAACGGATCATCCACGCCTCCGCTTGTGGCCGTTCGCGTAGCGCTCGTTGACTTGGGCGACGGGCCCCGCGTGCGGCCTGCTCCGCGTGCGGCACGTCGGTACAAGTGGCCCGCGCGCGTCGGTCATAACCAGCTGATCATGCCGAGCGAGGCTCAGATTGGCAATGTGCGCGTCACCGAAAGCCGCACACTGTCATGGGCAGATGACGCGTGCTTACCACGCTGTGAACGCGATGCCCGGTAAGCACTCGAAGCCAGGTTTCGCGAAAAGGTAACCTTGCAATAAGTGAACACCCGCGCGAGTCAGCCAGCGATACTCCTCCATCGTCTCAACGCCTTCGGCGACTACCTCGATGCCGAGGTCACCGCACACCTGAATGATGGCTCGTTGCGGACTACCTTGAGATCGATCTTGACGGTGTCTGGCTGACGCTAAGCGCCCGGCACAAAAGAATCAGGTCGGATCGGCGTCGAGACGCCCCGTCGGCGGTGATGAAAATTCGCAAGGATACTCGCTGTATCTGAAGAATTTTCAGCGCCGGTGACGGGGATGCGTCGGCGTCGAGGCGATCTGATTGTTTTGCGGCGGTCGCTAAGTACAGCTCCCCAGAGTAGGTGATCAGTCGATGTCGGGCGGGAGGGGCGGTTTTGTCAAAAAGTTGCCAGGCTCGCGCGTTGTG
>JBBSJC010000530.1:0-5658 GCA_038257655.1 Polyangiales bacterium
CCTTCGATCTTGCGAACCTTGTCGAGCAGGCGGATCACGCGCTTGGTGACCTCTTCTTCGTCGAACTCTTGGCCTTCTTCGTCATCACCGTCTTTGACCACGTCCTTGACGCGAATCTTGCCCTTCTTGAGCTTCTCGCCGATGTCGAGGATCTCTTCGAGGCCGACCTTGGACTTGAGGATGACCTCAAAGACCTTGATCTCGCCGTCCTCGATGCGCTTGGCGATCTCGACTTCGCCTTCGCGGGTCAGCAGCGAAACGGAGCCCATCTTGCGCAAGTACATGCGAACGGGATCGTTGGACTTGCCGGAGTAGCTGTCGTCGCTGCCCGAGCGCTCGGCAAACGGCGGGGGCGCGATCGACGACACCTTGTCTTCGTCGACCGGCGGGCGATCACTGAGTGTCGTTGCACGGCGGAACGCACGGGCACGACGCTCTTCGGAAGCGGCGGACTTGCGCGGCCCGCGGGGCGTTGCAGCCACCACGGCTGCAGGTGCAGCCACGCCATCGACGACATTGATGTCTTCGTCGGCGAGCGTACCCATCAAATCATCTAAATCATCGGCCGACGCAATATCGTCCGGGAGCGAGTCGTTGACGTCATCGTAGGTGACGAACCCCTTGTCCTTGCCCTTGGCGATCAGCGATTTAATGTCGGCGCTCTCTTTGAGCTTGCCGCCCTTCTTGCTTGAAGTTGGAGGCGGAGGCGCGTCGCTGTCGAGATCGTTGTCGCCGTCCCCATCCCCGTCGCTATCCGCTTCGGCTTCAGCCTCGGGAAAGTCGCTATCGAAGTCATCGCTATCGCTGTCTTCGTCGTCGTCGACTTCTCTCGCGCTCGCCTTGGCCTTCTTCGGGCTCATCGACTTGCCGGCCTTGGCGGCCGCCTTCGGTGCCGCTTTGGCCGCCTTACTGTTTGCCTTCGCTGCAGCTTTCGCTGGAGGCGCACTGCTCTTCGCTACTGGTCGCATCGACTTACTTCCCGCAGCAGACGCAGTCTTAGCAGCAGGTTTTGCCTTGCTAGCCTTTGACTTGTCCGTCTTGCGTCCGGCGCGCTCCGCTTCCTTATCCGCCATGCTCACCCCTAGGCAACCTGTAGTTCACGTGCTCGTCGTCACTGGCTCACTGCTTGGCTATCTCGTCGCGTAATCGCATCAACTCTTGTACGCGTTGCTCATCCCCTGTTCGCAACGCGCTCTGAATCTCGCGCTTGATGTCGGCGCGCTGGTGCTCTCGATATTTTTCTTCGAGACGCGGAAGACCATCCCGCAACGCTGCCTGCGCTAACTCCAGGTCGTACTTGGACTCTAGAGCGACAGACAGCCGTTCACCTAACCACGCGCGCGCCGGATTGCTCTCTACTGCTTTGAGCAACACCGACGCATCGACCTCCCCTCGCTCCTCGAACAACCGCGCCGTGATTCGAAAGATGGCTTGAAGATCGGAATCCGTCAAAAGCCCGTCCAATCGTTGAGCTTCCGCGGTAGCGAACAAACTGGGCTGATCGAGTAAGGCCGAGAGGACCTGACACTGCAGTGGCGGCAGATCCTGGGGGCGTCGCAAGGGCGCGGAAGCGGGCCGTTCAGGGCGCTTCAGCTCAGCGGAAGACCCCGCTGGCTGGTTCGATCGTGCATCCCTCCGCGCATCCTTACCTACACGCGATTCAAGCACTCCGCGGCGCAGCTCCGCTTTGACTGCGGCGAGGTCTCGGATGTTGAACCGACTGGCCACTTTCTCGACGTAAAGCCCGCGTTCCACGGGGCTCTCGATGCGTACGAGTAAGGGTCCAAGCGACTGGATCGCGCTGCCGCGAGAGGCCGCGTCTGTGGCTTGATCCGCCGCGTCGTCGATCAGGAAGTCCACGATCGGTATGGCGTTTTTGACCAAACCGGCAAACGCAGCGGCACCATGGCTGCGGATGAAAGTGTCGGGGTCCTGGCCCCCTGCGAGCCTGACCACGCGCCCGCGCAGTCCCGCCCCCTCGAGCAACGTAAAGGCGGCGCGGGTCGCTCGACGGCCGGCCGAATCGCCATCGAAAACCACGATCACTTCCTCGGCAAAGCGCCTGATCAGTTTGGCCTGTTCGAGGGTGAACGCCGTGCCAAGGGGGGCGAGCACATTCTCGTGACCAGCCTGGTGAATCGCCACCAGATCGAAATTCCCCTCACACAACAGAGCCTGGCCTGCCTTACGCACCGCGACCCTCGCCTCGTGCAGTCCGAACAGAACTTGTCCTTTTTTATAGAGCGGCCCCTCTGGCGAATTCATGTACTTGGCGGGCGGGGGATCTTCGGCTGGCTCGCCTTCGGGCAGATCGAGGGCACGGCCGCTGAAGGCGATCACGCGTCCGTGGGCATCGGCGACCGGGAACATCAAGCGGTGGCGAAAGCGATCGTAGTAGCCCGGGCCCTGGCGGCGCTGGGCGATAAGGCCAACTTCGGCCGCATCGCGCAGGGAAACGCCGCGCTTCTCGAAGTGCTGCGCGAGCGCGTCCCATGAGCGCGGTGCGTAGCCGAGGCGAAACTTTTTCGCGATCTGTGGCTGCACGCTGCGGCCCTCGATCGCGGCAAGCGCCATGCCTCCCAGCGGATGACGCGTGAGCTGCTCTTCATAGAACTCCACGGCGAGACCCATGATTTCAGCGAGCTGCTCGCGCTGCTGTCGCGCACGCTGCATCGCCGCCTGCCCGGGATCATCGCTGCGCGGGATCTCGATTCCCGCACGTTCGGCCAGTTTTTCGAGAGCTTCCATGAAGCTCAGCCCCTCCACGTGACGCAGGAAGCTAATCGCGTCGCCAGACGCTTGGCAGCCGAAACAGTAATAGAAGTTGCGGCCGCGAGCGACGCCGAAAGAAGGCGACTTTTCCGTGTGGAACGGGCACAAACCGACGAAGCGCGCACCTTGGCGCCGTAGCGGCGCGTACTCGCTGATCAGCGCGACCAGATCGACGCTGTCTCGAATCTCGGCAATTTTGTCGTCACTCAACATCGCGCGGCAGAGGATCGATGTAACCGCATCTGCGCGCAGCAGCAATGCGGTCAACGCGGTGCATGCGGGCCTTGCGTTGTTACAATGGGCAGCGTGTCGCGTGCCAGCGTTGTGCGAGAAATCTCGGGAGCCTTTGTCGCTCTTGCGCTGTTGACGTGGGCCGTCACACACGCACCGACACCGTGGTCTGAGTATGGTCACCTCGCGTTAGCCGCAGCGTTTCTCGGGGTGGCCCTGACGCTCGCGCGACGCGAGCCAGGCGGCGCAGAGCGCTACGGGATCGACCTGTGCGGCGTGCTGGAGGCGCGCGAAGACGAGGCACCCGGTCTACGCGGCGTGCGCGACACCCTGCGACGCGCCCTGCCCGCTTTGCTGCGCGAGCTGGGCGTAGCGCTTCTTGTGGCGCTGATCGTGTTTCCGCCCTTCGTGCTCGCTTTTTGGCTTTGGCACAGCCCTGTGCACCCCTTTACCTGGCAAGTACCGCACAATCCGGCGGACTTCGTATTGTCTCAGGTACTCGTAGTCGCCTTGCCTGAAGAGGCGCTGTTTCGTGGCTACTTTCAGACCCGGCTGCAGGATTTGTTCTCAACCCGCATACGTTTGCTGGGAGTGACGCTGTCTCTGCCTGCCCTGGTGATCCAGGCGCTGCTGTTTGCGCTCTTACACTTCTTCGTCGCGTTCGATCCTGGCCGGCTGACCGTGTTTTTTCCGGGCCTTGTCTTCGGTTGGATGCGTTCCCTTCGCGGCGGCATAGGCGCTGCGATCTGGTTTCATGCGCTATGCAACCTGTTGTCCGAAATCTTGAGCCGAGGCTATCTGTGAAATCTGCGGCGCTGTTCGATGTCGATAAAACGTTGGTTTCGGTCAACACGGCACGCCTATACGTGAAGTGGCGGGTCGCGCGCAGGGAGCTCAGCTTCGTTGACTACTTAAAGTTCAGTAAGGTGCTCGCCTCCTACGCATTTGGCACGCTCGACCCGGAAATCGCCGCAGAACAGGGCTTTCGCGCCATCGTCGGCTACAGCGAAGCCAAGATGCGTGCGGAATGCTTGAGCTGGTATAGTAAGGTCGTGCGGCCGCACATTACGATACTCGGCAAACGCGAGGTCGAGCGCTGTCGATCAGATGGTATGGTGTGCGCATTGCTGAGCGCGTCGACCGCCTACCTGACCGAGCCATTGGCCGAGGACCTCGGCATCGAACACGTGCTCTGCACGCGCCTCTCTGTGGCGGAAGGCAAGTTCACGGGCCGCTGGGAAGCGCCGCTATGTTACGGCGCGGGCAAGCTCGCGCGCGCCAAGGCCTGGGCTCACGCTCATGGCGTAGACTTGAAACGCAGCTCGTTCTACACCGACAGCATCAGCGACCTGCCGGTGCTCGAGGCCGTCGGTTCGCCACGCGTGATCAATCCCGATCCGCGTCTGCGCCTGCTGGCTCTGCGCCGAGGCTATCCCATGGAGCAGTGGAAGTGAGCATCTCGATCCACGTTACCCGCGCCGTTGCGCTCGCCCTCGAGGAAGACCTGGGGCGCGGCGACATCACCACCGATGCGTGCGTTCCGCCGACTGTGCTCGGTCGTTGTGCGTTTCGGGCGCGGGAGGCGCTCGTAAGCTGCGGTATCGACCTCTTGCGCGAGGTGTTTCGTGTGGTCGATCCCGAGGTGCGCGTCAGCGATGCCGTCAGTGACGGGACCCGGATAGCGCGCGACGGCGTGATAGCTCGCGTGCACGGATCGGCAGCGTCGATCCTCAAGGGTGAGCGAGTGGCATTGAATTTCATGCAGCGATTGAGTGGCACGGCGACGTTGACGCGGCGCTACGTGGACGCGCTTCAACCGGGCAGCCATACGCGCATCGTCGACACACGAAAGACGACACCTGGCTTACGTGCACTGGAACGGCACGCGGTACGTTCAGGCGGTGGCTTCAATCACCGCGAGGACTTGGGCTCGGCAGTGTTGATCAAAGACAACCACATCGCTGCTGCCGGCGGGATCACGCCCGCGGTCACGCGCTGTCGCGCCCAGGCGCCCCACACCACGCGCATCGAATGCGAGGTCGACTCGATCGAGCAGCTTGAAGAGGCGCTGCTGGCAGGCGCGGACATCATCCTGCTCGATAACTTCGATGACGCGTTGGTCGCGCAGGCGATCACGATCAACGCCGGGCGCGCGATCCTAGAGGCGTCAGGCGGCATCACCTTGGATCGCATCGCCAAGCTATCGACGCTGGGCGTGGACGTGATCAGCGTAGGCGCCCTCACGCACTCCGCACCTTCGGCCGACATCGGACTCGATTGGGATGAGGGCTGAACCATGAATGACGTCGGCGATCTTTCGTACGCGCGCGTGCAGCAGCTGTTAGGCACCACCCGCTACGGACGCTCCCTTGAGATTTTGGCGCGCACGGGCTCGACCAACGACGACGCCAAGCGCGCTTCGCTAGCGAACGTAGCGGATGGTCATACCATCGTCGCCGACACCCAAGACGCAGGGCGCGGATCACGCGGTCGACCCTGGTTATCGCCGCCGGGCCAGGATTTGTATCTCTCGATCGTGGCGCGCGTCCCGGTGGCCCTGGTGCAGCTGCCGCCGCTGACGTTGGCGGTGGGTTTAGCCGTCGCAGACGCCGTGGATGCAGCGCTCGGGGCCGGGCAGGCGCAGGTCAAGTGGCC
>JBBSJC010000531.1:0-5639 GCA_038257655.1 Polyangiales bacterium
ACCAGTAAGGTCACGGTGCGCCGCAGCCAGTGAGCGAGTCTTCAGGTACTCCTCGAGGGGCACGCCTTCCTGCGCTGCAGCAGCCTCGCTCATGACTAAGATCGGGACCATGTCGTACCAGCTCCCTGCGAGGAATATCTGACTCGCAAATGCGCGCAGGCTGTCGTCTCCGAGAGCTTCCAAGAATCGCGTACGGTCGGGACTCTTCTCGGACACGATGTCTTGGGACAGGTCCCGATACATCATACCTTTGCAGCGAAACGGACTGGTGCCCGGTGCCGGTAGTTCCTTGGGGGGACGATGACTCTCGCGGATCAAGGGAATGCTCTCCAACAAACCCGGCTAAGCCGCATCGTTTTTGAAGCTATCCATCGTATCGATTGAAGAGGCGAAGCGCGTGAGCGCCGGAGGCACCGTTCGGCCCCGCGCGCGCAGACGTGCAGCCGCCCATGCGGCTCCGTCAGCGAGCGTGCTCACGACCTTGTAGGTCCCGGGTATAGGCGCAAACGCCAGCATGGCCGATAAGGAAAAGCGAACGATCGGACGGTCGATCACCAGAACTGTGCCAAAGTCGAGCGCTTCAAGGGCCGGGCGTTGTTCGCGGAGCCAAGTTGCCTGCATTCGGGCATGCTTCGGCGAGTTCATCTCTGACTGGCGGCCGTCGACGATCGCGATCAGGCTCTGCTTCGTGGCCATCATTTCGCCCATGTCTCGTAGGTACCGCTGGTACGCTTCGTCGGGGGCCAACCCTCGCAGAGTAACCATCACCACAGGCAGGCATCCCAGCTCGATTTGGATGTCGTTCATTCGCTCCCGTACCTTGGCGAACAGCTTCGCGTCTCAACAGACTAGCAACCAGAGGGCTTCTAACGTGATTTGATTGCCACGATCGCAAGTTTGCCCACCCAATCTATGGCGTGCCCATGCCACTCATGCCCACAGAGGATGCAGGGGGTCCGCCACCACGAACGAAGTAGAGTCAGGGTCACCCGAGCCAAGGCTCACCCGGGACCCGGGTCAGCTTCCCGTGATATGCTTCGGCCCACATGGCCGACGGGGATAAGCAGCGCCGCGAGGCGCGCATGACAATCAACAAAGAATTCGAGTCGTTCGATGCGTTCGTACACGAGTACGTGACCAACGTCTCGCGCTCGGGCGCGTTCGTGCGATCGCAGACGCCACTTGCGATCGGTACGGAAGTGAACCTGAAGTTCACCGTGATCATGGACGAGGTCGAGAGCATCGAAGGCACGGGTAAGGTCGTGCGCGTGGAGACCGACCCGCCGGGTATGGGCGTGGTTTTCACCGAGCTGAACGAGTACTCCCAGCGCTTGATCTCGCGCCTGCTTACCCAGCGGCTGCCTATTTCAGCAGACTGACTGAGTAAGGTGTACGTGAGCTGTTCGCTCGCCGAGTCGAAGCGCTCGTGCTTACGTGGCTATGCGCCACTCGTAGCTTACGGTTCAACCGCTACGTGACGGCGCGCAGGTAGCCGGACTTCACGAGTTTGAGCAAGACTTCGCTCGTCTCGAGGTCGCTGGCGAGACTCTTGTTGAGAATCGTCTCGACCGTGCCGTAGTTGATCACGAGCTGCAGTACGTCGAGCTCATCGGGCGAAAGGTCGCGCAGCGGCGGGACAACCGGCATCGCCAAGGACAACGTGGCGTGGTGGGGCGGAAGCTCGGTGCCAATGCGACGTAGCTCGTCGATCTGGCGAAACCCTTCCATCAAGATGCCTTCAGTCGACATCTCCATCTTTGTCGGGAACTCGCGCTCTTCGGCGGGATCCATGTCGAAGGTGCCGTGCTCCCAGGTGAGAATGCGGATCAGACTCTTGAGCGGCTGAACTTCGTCAGCATCATTGACTGATGAGAAGACGATCTGGCCTTTTTCTAGGTAGATCTTGCCTTCACCCTCGTCGGTGCGTACGACGAGCACGCCGCTCTTTTTGCTCGTTGAAAACAGCTGCATCAGATCGGGCAAGGGCACTTCGTCGATCGAGCCTGACATCGTGCGTGCTTGCGTGGGCCGGCTCTTGGCAACGGCCTCCATCTTTTGCGGACTGGCCGCGGTAGACGAGGGGTCGGCAGCGACGAGCTTGATGATGCTGGTGCCGATCAAAATGCGGTCGCTCTCGTTGAGCTTGGCGCGCTTGATCTTTTCGCCATTCACGAAGGTGCCGTTGGTCGAGCCCAGATCCTGAATGAAGATCTGATCATCGGTAATGATGATCTTGGCGTGGCGCCGCGAAACCATGTCTTCGACCAGGACCATGTCGAGCTCGCTCGAGCGGCCGACGACGATCTCCCGATTCAAAGGCAACGGAAACTCGCCACCCTGGTACTTCCCCGAGATAAAGCGCAGGGCGTAGCCGTGCTGCGGAGTGGGTACCGGAGAGGCGGCTTTTCTCGGGGCTTGTGGCTCCATTAATATCGGGACGCAACGAACAGCGCGACCTCTGTAAGGTTAGGAGTTTCAAGGCCCTTTGGTCAAGGTTCGGGTGGATTTGGAAACACAAAGTCGAGAGTGTGGCGAGGATGGTATAAGCCAACCGAATGGTCCGGTTCACGTGGGCGCTCGTCGTGGTGTGCGCGCTCATTCAGCTTACCGACCCACACTGCGCAGTTGCCCAGGGCGATAATCGCCTGATTTGGCGCACGCTGGAGACCACCCATTTCCGGCTGCACTATCACGAGCCGCTCGGAATTTGGGCGCGCCACTTAGCTGCAGAAGCTGAGCAAATTCATAGTCGCGTCGCCGGCGCACTCGGGCTGGGTCTGCGCCAGCGCATCGAGATGGTGCTGAGCGATAGTGATGATTCGGCCAACGGTCTCGCGGGCCCCCTGCCGTACAACACGATTTACCTGCGGGCAGCATCGCCCGATGACATGTCGGCACTGGCTGACTACGACGACTGGCCTACGCTGCTGCTCACGCACGAGCACACCCACATCTTGCATCTGGAGCACGCGACTGGTTTGCCGCGGCTCGTCCAACGGATCTTCGGTCGCGTCTACACACCGCAACAATTCTTGCCGGGTTGGCTGGTGGAAGGTTTGGCGGTGCTCGAAGAGACCTCACACAGCACGGGCGGGCGCGGCCGCGGCACGTTCTTCGACATGTATCTGCGCACGGATGCGCTCGAGGACCGCATCTTGCCCCTCGACTGGCTAGGCTTTGAGGGCGAGCCCTGGCCCCACGGCAACGTCCGCTACGCCTACGGCAGCGCCTTCGTGAGCTTCATTGCACGGCGGCATGGTGAACGTGCGCTTGGTCGTTTTGTCGAAGAGTACGGCAAGCGACTCGTGCCCTACGGCATCAGTCGCGCAATGAAGCGCGCAACCGGCGAGACAGTGAGCGAGCTGTACGCCGCCTTCAAGCGAGACCTGCAGGCGCGGGCTCGCGCGACAGAGCTAACGGTCAGCGCACGCGGGCAAATCGAAGGCGAACGACTGACATCACACGGCGAGCTGACGCGTACCCCGCGGTTTCTGTCGAATGAAGCGCTGATCTATGCGGTGTCCGACGAACGGCATGTGCCCGAGCTGCGCAAGCTCTCGCTCGCGCACACGCCCGTTAGCGAACGCGTGACGCGTACCCTCTCGATAGCTCAAAGCGCACCCGTTCCGAACAGCTCACGCATCGTGTACAGCGCGCCAGATTTTCATCGCACGAACTACGTCTTTTACGATCTCTTCAGCATCGACCGTGGAGGGAGCGACAAGACGCGTCTGACGCACGGTTTGCGGGCGCGTGAGCCGGACGTCGCGCGCAACGGTAAGCACATCGTGTACGTCCTGCATGGTGCGGGCACAAGTCACCTCGAGCTTGCCGAGCTGCGCAATATTGAAGGCACGCGCAGACCGCTCGTACAAAGTCAGCGCCTCGAGCAGGTATACACGCCGCGCTTTTCACCGGACGGATCGCGCGTGGCGTACAGCGCGTTCAGTCGCGGCGGCTATCGGGATCTATGGGTGGTGGATGTCGCGAGCGGTGAACGGCTGCGCCTCACGAATGATCGCGCTCTCGATCGTGGACCTGCGTGGGCACCCGATGGTAAGACGCTCTACTTCGCGTCCGATCGCACGGGCATCTCGAATCTGTACGCGTTTCACTTCGATACGAATCAGCTTGTGCAGATCACAAACGTGATGGGTGGCGCGTTTCAACCAGACGTTTCGCCCGATGGAAACACGATCGTCTACGTCGGTTATACGAGCAAAGGGTTCGATCTATATCGCTTGCCGGTCGACCCAGCGCGCACCCTCCCAGCCCTACCCTCGTTTCAACGGCCCACTGCGCGCCCTTTGCCCGCACCACTGGCGATGGCAAGTATGGCTTACCAACCGCTCCATACGATCCTGCCTCGCGCCTGGCGGCTTGAGCAAGACGAAGACGTCGATGGCGTTCGGCTGGTTGCAACGACTGCGGGCGGCGACGCCGTGGGCTTTCACAACTACACGTTGACCACAACGGTAAGCCTCGAGACCGGAAACGTCGGCACGGGTGTGGGCTACGCCTATCGCAAGCCGCGCTTTCCGGTGCTGCTCAGCGGCAGCGTGCGTCAGCAGGATCGAAGCGACCTACGCGTCAGCGGCCGCAGTTGGAAGTGGCAAGCCCTCGCCTGGTCGAGCAGCTTAGGCACGCGCTTCGCGTTCCCGCGCGGTTTGCACGCGTTTGCGGTGCGGCCTGAGTACGCGTTGAGCTACCTCGAGAAAACCGCCGCGTTCGCTGTACCGCTCGATCCCAACTACGCGCCGCCGTCGTTGCCCTTGCTGGGCCCAGATGCGCGCCTCAACTTCACCTTCACGTATTCCACGGCGCGCAGGCAGTCCTACGACATCAGCCAATCCTGGGGTCAATCGCTCACGCTACGTCCGAGCTTGCGCAACCGTATGGTCGGCAGCCGCGAAAATGATGTCGGCTTGAGTTGGCGTGCTGAGCAGTTCGTGCGTTTCGGTTTTCGTGAAAGCGTGCTTGCGCTGGCGTACACGGGCGCTTGGCAGACACCGGTGAGCATCGGCGGCTTCCCGGCGCAGACGTTGCCGATTTTCGATTACGTGATCGGCACAGAGCCCGCGCCTGCCGACGTGGCGCGGCTGCGTGGCTTTACAGGTAGAAGCGGCGATCAACTTGAAGTGCTGCAGCTCGAATACCGCGTGCTCATCTCACGCATCAATCAGGGCTTCGACACGCTGCCGTTGTTTGCACGACGCGTTCACGTGGCGATGTTTAGCGACATCGGCGATGCCTACACGGGCCGATTCGACCCGCGTAGGCTGGCGGTCGGCGTAGGCGCTGAGCTGCGCTTTGATTGGTCCGTGGCGTACGGCACCGAGTACACGCTCCGCGGGGGCGTTGCGCAGGGTCTGACAGCGGGCGGCGAGCTACAGTGGTACACCAGCATCGCGCGCCCGTTCTAGCAGGCCGTTCTAGCAGGCCGTTCCGGGCAGTTGCTAGATCACCATGATGTCTTTTTCTTTGCGCGCGACGATCTCGTCGACCGTGTGCGTGCCGCCCTGCACGATTTCGTCGACCTTCTTCATCGCGCGCTCGACGTCATCTTTGCCGGCGCCGCCATCGGACTCGACGCTTTCCAGCATCTCACGCGCTTCGTGGCGATGCTTGCGGATCTGAAC
>JBBSJC010000532.1:0-5613 GCA_038257655.1 Polyangiales bacterium
CGGCCGTCTCGAGCAGCACGCGTTGCATGGTGCCGACGAGCGATCCCAGGTTTGCCGTCTGTTGGGTCGCGACCAGCTCGAACAGCCGGGCAAGGCGCTCGTCTTTGACTTCCTCGGGCACATCATCCTCGAGTTTGAGCGCCGGCGTGAACGGCCGCGGGCTGTATTTGAAGCCAAAACAGGCAACGAAACCGGCTTCACGTACGAGCGTCAACGTAGCTTCGAAGTCTTGGTCGGTCTCGCCTGGAAAACCTACGATCATGTCCGTGGACAGAGTAAGGCCCGGGACGGCGGCCTTGAGCTTGTTGATGCGGGTTAGATAATCCGCGGCCGTGTAGCGACGCAGCATGCGCTTGAGCATGCGATCGGATCCGGACTGCACCGGCAAGTGTACGTGGCGCGGCAGTACCGAAAGCTCGGCGTGGGCTGCAATCAGCGCGTCGGTCAGATGCCGCGGATGGGGCGAGGTGTAACGCAGGCGCAAAAGCTCGGGCACCTCGGCGGCAATCCGGCGCAGAAGCTGCGGAAACTCGCTTTCGCCCTCCCCTTGTCCGCCAGAATGCCAGGAGTTGACGGTTTGGCCGAGCAACGTGACTTCGCGTACGCCGCCTGCGACCAGGCGCGCTACCTCGGACACGATTTCGTCGGCCGCGCGATAACGCTCAGGCCCCCGCGTATACGGCACGATGCAATAGGTGCAGCGTTCATCACAGCCCTTCATCACCGTCACGAAGGTGGTGATCTCGCGATCCTTGGTGCGCGGTCGGGCTACGAGAAACTGCGGACCCTCCATGTCGAAAACGGTGCGCGAAATCGGCGGCCCACCGTTGCGAACGTGCTCCACCAGTGCCGGCAGCTCGGGAATGTTGTCGGGACCGATCACCACATCGAGGTGCGGCACGTGGCGCAAGAGCTTGTCGCCCTCTTGCTGCGCGACGCAGCCTGCGACCACGAGCACAAGATCCGGCTTGATCGCCTTGAGCTCCTTGTAGGTGCCGACGGCGCTGCGCAGCTTCATCTCGGCTTTTTCGCGCACGCTACAGGTGTTGAAGACGATCACGTCCGCTAGCGAGGGCTCCTCGGTGGCTTCGTAGCCATGGTCGTGGAGAACCTCCTCGATCCTCCGCGAATCATGGACGTTCATCTGACAACCGAAGGTCTGGACTAGGTAGCGCTTCACGAGGCGCGGTTTCTAGCACGCCCTACTCGGCGCTCTACTCGGCGGGGCGAACGTGGCGGGCTCGTGGGCTAGCTCACGCTTCAGCCGCTGATGCGCCGGGCCGCACTGCGCAGCGTGGCCAGGTCGTACACGGGCAACGCCAAGTCGAGGAAGGGGCGATAGCGAGCCATGGCGCAATCCACGGAGGACCAGGCCCCTTCGGGCTCGGGATGCAGCCAAATCACCTTGGAGACGCGCTCGGAGATCGTCTGCAGAAATCGCTCCCCTGCGCCGAAGTGATGGACGCGCGCATCCCCGATGATCAGCAGCGTCGTGCGCGCATCGAGCGCTCGATCGAAGCGGGCTAAAAACTGCGCCAAAGCATTGGCGTAGTGGCTGTTGTCGGCGACGTTGACGACCGCACCCATGGTCGCAAGCTCGATCGCGCGCTGCGCGGTTTCGCGTCGGAAGAGCTCGGTGGCTTCACCGACATCGCTGACGAACATGAAGCTGCGACAGTCATCAAACAGGCGCTGCACCGCGTGCACAAACAACAGGGTAAAGCGCGCACTATGGCGCACCGAATCAGAGATATCGCAGAGCACGACCAACTTGGCGCGACGAGGCGTGCGACTGCGATGCACAGGCACCATGGGCACGCCGCCCGTGGCGAGACTCGCACGCAGCGTACGCCGCATATCGAGCCGACCGCGCCGTGCCTTGCGCGCGCGCACCATCGCGCGGCCGACCAAACGCTCGCCGAGTCGTTGCACTTCGCGCTCGACGCTTCGTGCCTCGTCGGGGTCGAGCTGAGCAAAAGGCACGTGATCGCTCGAGCCATCAACGCCTTGCGGGCGCACCGCGCGTTTGATGTGCTCCCGTGCGCGCCCTCTCAAGCTTGCGAGCTCCTCGCCCAGCGCGTCGGTCAATGAATCGCCGCGTGCGCCGAGCGCGTCACGCAGACGACTACGCAACGCAGCAAGCGAGCTCTCAGCGCGCGGCACACCGGCGGCATCGAGCAGGCGCATGGCGAGGAAACCTGTGCGTGCAGGATCTTGGGCGTGGGCAAGGTCGACCCGCGCGCGAGCTAGATCGAGCAAGCGATCGATGCTGTGCTCGCCGCCCATCACCGCCGTCCAGACTTGGTCCGTACGCGTGGCGCGCGCCGTGGCTTCGAGCAGTGCCCGCAATGTCGAAAGCTCTGTTTCGGAAAAACCACCCGCTGCCAGCCGCACATACAGGTCGGCGTGACTTGCGCTGCTCGCTGCAAAATAGGCGTCGAAGATGCGGGAGAAGTGCGCGCGGTCGGCGCGATCTTTGGCAAGAACGCAGCTTAACGCGCGCTTCACGTCCTCGCGATCGGAGACGCCCATGACGAGCAGACTTCGTACCGCGTCGAGGGCCTCTGCTGGAGAGACACGTAGACCCGCGCGCCGCGCCGTCGCCAAGAGCTCGCTGAGGGCCCGCTCCATTCGATAGAGCCTAACACCGAGCTGCGTTACAACTCCCATGTGAACGCACGTACGCGCAGGATCTTGATCGGCACGCTGGGTCTTTGTCTCGGCTTTGATTGGCCAGGCCAAGCGCAGCGCTTAGCCGCTGATCTCGATGCGGCCGGTCCCCGCGAGCGACGTGAGATCGTGCGTCTGCTCGCCGCGACGAGCGCCGAAGAGGCACGGCCTGCGATTTTGAAGGCGTGCAGCGACCAAGACCCGAGCGTGCGCCGTGAAGCGCTGCGCGCAGCGGGCCAGATAGGCGCGATCGAAGCGCTACCGATCTTGCTCAGAGCGTTGAGCGACCCCGATCCAAGCCTGCGTGCCACAGCGGCAGAGGCCCTGGGCGCACTCGCGGTCGACGAAGCGATGCAGCCGCTTTCGCGTGCGCTGGCTGATAGCGAAGCATCCGTGCGGCTCGCGGCGGTTGAGGCGCTCGCCAAGCTGCCGCAGGGCACACAGCAGCCGGCATTGCTGGCCGCCCTCGACGATGTGGATCCGGAAGTGCGCAGGGAGGCGGTACGAAACCTCGCATCAGCGACGTCAGAGCGAGCACGTGACGCGTTGCTGGGCAAGACGCGCGATTCAGCGGCGGAGGTGCGCGCCGAGGCACTGGATGCGATTGCGGGCAGCGGCGAGCCACGGGCGGCACTCGCGTTTGGTCAAGCTCTCGACGACAGCTCGGATACCGTCGTGCTCGCAGCGCTGCGTGGCTTGCGTGCGCTGCCCGCCAGCGCGGTGGACGTACGCGCGCTCATTGCGCCCCTCGTGCGCTCGCCCCGGGCGCGGGTTGCGGCGGCGGCAGCGCTGAGCCTTGAGCAGGTGGAAAGCGCCGCAGCGTCCGATGCAAGCCCTCGCGCGCCAGTCGTGCCTGCTCTGCCCGCCGCTTGGATGAGCTGGCTTGAGCGAACCGCGTACCCCAGCTCCGATGCCCACGCCATCGTCGAAGGACTTGAGAGCACGCTGCCTGAGAGCGAGCAACTCGCGCTCGATCCGTTGCTCTTGTTTCTGCCGAGCGTGCCGCAAGCGCTGAGGCCGCGCGTCGTGGCGCTGATCGGGCGCACACGGGCCCCGTCTGCAGGCCCGCACCTAGTCAATTTACTCGACCATCCGGATGCTGCGGTGCGCAGGGCTGCCAGCCATGCCCTTGCGCAGTCGGGCGGCGCGGCAGCGGTGCCGCATCTGCTGCCATTGCTCGACGACCGTTCGGCGCAAGTTCGCGCAGCCGCGGCGGACGCCCTAGGCGCGCTGGCCGGTGCCAAAGCATTTCGTGGGCTTCTCAAGCGTGCAGAGACAGGCGCCCTGCGCGCTCGTCAAGCGTCCCTGCTAAGCGCCCTCGCGGACAGCGTCAGACGACTGCGCAACGAGCTTGCCTCCGATGACAAGGCCCGCCTGCTGAGTGTGTTGCAGACAAACCTAAGGAGCGCGGAAGCGGAGCTTTCGGCCGAAGCCGCACGTGCCCTGGGCGAGCTTGGCGATGCTGCGGCCGTTTCGGCGTTGTCGGTCACCCCGCCGCACGCACGCCCGGGTCTGAGGGTTGCTACGACCCGTGCCCTCCTACGCGCCGATGCCGCCTCAGCGTTGCCCGTGCTGCGCGCACTGGCTGAAGATAAGAACCTAGCCGTGCGCGCCACCGCGGTCGCGGCTCTCGGACTGGCTGGCGATGCACGAGACGTTGTGAGCATTGAGAAAGCTGGCAAAGAAGGAGCCTGGCCGCTTGGCCCGGTGGCGGCCTTTGCTTTGTCTTCCCTGGTGTTGCGTGAACAGACATCGAGCGACGCGCTTTGTGCGCTGCTCCTTTCCAAGGAGCCACTAACGCGCGCCAATGCCGCTGCGGGGCTGCGTGCCAAGCGCTCAACGCGATGCGCGCAGCCTGCGCCTTCGGCAGCGGTGCAAGGCGCTCGCACACAAAAGCCTCCCTTTGCCACTTGGCGCGCACTCGTGCTTACCGATGGCCGCGTATTGGTAAGCCACCCGGATGCACTTGGTAAGGTTGAATTCCCACAAATCGACAGCGCGCGCAGTGAGAGTCCGTGGCGTCTACCTTACGGTGTCCGCTAGCTAATCTCGCTGGCAACGTGGTCGAGTTCGGGCCAGATGGCCTAACGTGCATTGCAGGCGTGTACTCCGACATGGGCCAGCAGGTACCGCCGAGCGCAAGTAAAGTCGAAAGCGACTGGCCCAACTGGGCTTCCTGCTTCAAAACACCGCGTTCCCGTCGGGGCGGCGCGGTGTTTTCGCTTTTCTGCCTCACGCTCCCAATAAAGAACGCCGACTTGTACCCGGACGGCGCGTCTTCATGCACACTAGCGGCGGGCCAAAAAGTAGACCCTGACGGAGGCGAGATGACGGATGGTTTCTTGTGGATGACGCGTGCGATGTCTGCTGCAACGTTAGTGCTCGCCGCATGCGGCGGCGGTAGCGCCGAGCCCTCAGGGGGCGCCCCAGCTTCGGGTGGCGAGCCCGCCATCGTGATCACCGATGCGGCCGAGTGGGAGGCGCTGACCGCTTCTGGCAAGGAGAGCTACGACCGCACCTGTGGCGCCTGTCATCCCGGCGGAGAGGCCGATCTAGGCCCTGCGCTCAAAGGCCATATGTACACGATGGCGGACATGACCCGGCAAATCAGGGACGGTTCAGGGCGAATGAAGCCAATCGGCCCGGACAAGCTGCCCGAAGAGGAGATGCGGGGCATGATGGTCTACCTTGCGACGATTTCCGCCGTCTCGGACGTAAAGGGGCCTTGAGCCTTTAGTGTGTGGGTCAAACGCGCGCGTGTTTTCGAGCGCTGTATCTGCTGTCGTGGATCGCGCTTGCCGGATGCGCGACGATCCCCGCCGGCCGCTACGGCGTAGACGAGCTTGAGCTCGAAGGCATCGAAGCCCTCGACCCGTACGCATTGCGCGCTTGTCTGGCCACGCGTGAGCGTGAGTCTCTTTCGATCGATCTGAGTAAGTCGCC
>JBBSJC010000533.1:0-5579 GCA_038257655.1 Polyangiales bacterium
ATTTGCGAGAGAACCCTGAAGATGGCGATTCGCCATCGTCGAAACTCGCTCTTCTACCGCAGCGAGAGAGGGGCCGAGATCGGCGACATGTTCATGTCGCTCATCCACACCACCGAGCTCCACGGCGAAAACCCCTTCGAGTATCTGACCGCCGTGCTGCGCAACGAGAAGGCCGTCGCAGCGAGTCCCGCCGACTGGATGCCATGGACCTATCGCGCAACGCTCGCGCGTGTCGCAGAGCAGCGCGGAGCTGCCGCGTAGCGAGTAGGTGAGGCCGCGCCGCCCGCAGCCCACCGGCCCAGCATGCGAACGCGGGCGTGGCGCCCACAAGCGGCCGCGCGGCAACGGTAGCAGCAGTGGGGCAAGCGAACACGGCCTTCGGCCCTGTCAGTCTCCCGCATCACCTACGCGAACTCACGCACGCGTGCCGCAGGCACACTGAATCCCACGTGGGCCAACCACGGTGACGTAGAGGGACTCGCGCCAGCGAGCGAACGCCCCAAAGCCGAACGCGCAATCTTCGCCAAAGCAACAGCACCGGGCCAGTCATAGCAGAGCCGACCGCGCGATCTTAGCGTCGGATTTCGCTGCAATTACAGAAGGCCATCTGCGTGTACATGTTTTGACTAATAAACTATGAATAAACCATTGACGTCCGTGCTGCCCTGCTTCTATTCTTGTGGGAGTTGAAAGCACGCAGGCTCTGAAGGAGGCGGTATGCGGAAGATTCGCGCATGGATTTCGGCGTTTCAGTTCGCGATCTCGTTCTCGGGAATCGCGCCCAAGGAAGCGCGCCATCCTGTGAAGCGGCGTCCCCGCGACACGCGACCCCGCTCGAACTGAGAGCCGGGCGAGCAGAAAGCGTTTGCGATGACCGTCCCAGGCACGCGATGGCGAGTGCTGAATCAAGCCCCGGTGCAAACCGCAGGACGGTACGTCCTCTACTGGATGATCACGGCGCGCAGGCCGCACCGAAACTTCTCCCTGCAGCGCGCCATCGACTGGGCCAAGGAGCTGAATAAGCCCTTGCTTGTGCTTGAACCGTTGCGCGCTAGCTATCCGTGGGCATCGCAACGTATGCACCGTTTTGTGGTCGAAGGCATGGCCGCGAATGCGGCGTGCTTTTCAAACACCGAAGTCACTTATTACCCGTACCTTGAGCCGCGGCATGGTGCCGGCAGCGAGCTTCTGACGACATTTGGCGAGCGGGCATGCCTAATCGTCACCGACGACTACCCTGGGTTCTTCATCCCTAAGATGTTGAAGGCCGCGGCGACGCGCGTGAAGGTAAGGCTCGAAGCGGTCGACACGAACGGGATCTTACCGATCTCGATCGCAAACGGTCGCGCGTTTACCACGGCGTATTCTTTTCGACGATTCGTGCAGCGCGAGGTTCGGCGCGAGCTTGCGCACATGCCGATCGCAGAGCCACTGCTCGATCTCAAGTTGCCGCGGCTCAAGTCCTTGCCCGCGGCTTTGCGCTTACGCTTCCCAGCGCTGACCCACGCTCAGCTGTGTAGCGCGGACGCAACCGTCGCAGGGCTGCCCATTGACCAGGACGTTGCCCCGGTAAAGCTCGAAGGGGGCTGGATCACTGGGCAATGGCAGCTGCACCGCTTCATCGAACGCAAGCTACGCAACTACGTCGTCAATCGCAATCATCCCGACGAGCAGGCCACGAGCAGCTTGTCTGCTCATCTACACTTCGGGCACATCTCTGCCCATGAGATCTTCGATGCCGTCGCTCAGGCCGAGCGCTTTCGAGGTCTACCGGACGATGCAAGGTCAGACGGCACGCGCGACGGCTTCTGGGGAATGTCGCCTAGCGCTGACGCCTTCATGGAGCAGCTCGTCACCTGGCGCGAGCTTGCCTTCAACACCGCTGCCAATCTACCCAACTACGAGCGCTACGAATCGTTGCCCGACTGGGCACGTGCAAGCCTGGATAGTCACGACAAGGATAAGCGACCTTACCTTTACGACTTGCCGATCCTCGAAGAAGCACTCACCCACGACGCGGTGTGGAACGCCGCGCAACGGGAGCTAATCACGGAGGGTCGCATGCACAACTATCTGCGCATGCTGTGGGGCAAGAAGATCCTCGAATGGTCCGAGAGCCCGCGCATTGCGCTCGAGCATATGATCCACCTCAACAACAAGTACGCACTTGATGGCCGTGACCCCAACTCCTACGCAGGCATGCTGTGGGTACTCGGGCGCTACGACAGGCCGTGGGCACCCGAGCGCCCGATCTTTGGCGTCGTTCGCTACATGAGCAGCGATAGCGCCCGCAAGAAGCTCGAGCTTGAGACTTACCTTGCAAGCTTTGCCCCGGGTCGCCAGCTAAGCCTGGACAAGGCCATGTCTTAGCGTGGTAGGCGGTTCGGGTCGGCGGGCCTTGCTCGAGCGCGAGGCAGCACGCTAGCGCGCGACTAAACCGCGTTCGGCAATGTAGCGGCGCGTGAAAGCGGCCTTGTCGGACGCGCCTTCCGCAGCGGACTTCGCGACGAACCGTTCGAGCACGCTGCCGATACCAAACACGTTGCAGGTCACCGTGCTCACGCTCAGGTGCTCAACGCCGTTTGGCGTGTTGTCGAGCCGCAGCACGCCGCGGATTTCCAACCGATCGCCGAGCAGCGGCGGCAGCATGCGGTAGGACCACTGTTGTAGCTTACTGTCGAACTCGCTCACTTCTTCAAGGGTGACGACTTCGCCGAACAGCTTGCGGATTGGGGCCGGTGCCTGGATCGGCTTCTCAAAGCGCAGGCGCCGGGTCTGCCCGGTCTCGTAGCTGCCTTCGAGCTCGAGCACTTCCATACGCGTGCAGCCCAGGGCCTCGCGATACAGGCGCTCCTGATAGGCAAGGCTCAAGCACAGCTCGCGCCAGTAGGTCTGCGCATCCACCGCGAACACTTCGCGCGTGTGGGTTTCGAGCGTCATGACAAGCCGTGCTGCTTGAGATCGGCGCAGGTTAACCGAATGCCTTCGCTCAAGCTGACCTTCGGCTGATAGCCGAGATCGCGCCGTGCCTTGGTGATGTCGAAGTAGTGGTGCTTGACCATGTAGCGCACGGCAAAGCGTGTCATGCCGTCCTCTGCGCTCAACGTACCGCCGCGCAGCGTATCGATACCCTCTTTGATGGCTGCTGCGGCATAGGCAAGCGGGTAGGGCACCGAGCCCACAATCCGCGGCATACCCAATTCGCGCAACACCTCGCCCACGAAACCAAAAAAGGGCATCGGCTCGCCATTGGTCACGAAGTAGGCCTGGCCCGCGAGCGGCGAGTCGAGCGAAAGGCGCTCGTCTGCTGCGAGCAGCGCGTCGATCAAGTTACTGACATAGGTGAAGTCGCTGAGCTTGCGATTGCGAAGACCCACGCCGAGCCGAAGCTTGCCAGCCTTGGCCTTGTTGACGATGGCGGGGATGAAGCGACGGTCACCGGGCCCGAAGATCACGTGGGGGCGGATGGCGCAGGTGGCAAGGCCGCGCTGACCGTTGGCCGCGAGAATCTCCTGCTCGGCCTGAATCTTACTGTCTGCATAGGGCGCCTGAGATTTGCTGCAATAGGGTAGGGTCTCGTCACCATGCTCGATGTCGCGCCCTTCGTAGACCGCGCTGGCGGTGCTGACGTAGACAAGCTTCTTGACCTGCTCGCTGTAGGCCGCGCGAAGCACGCTGCGCGAGCCGCCGAGATTGACCGACCACACATCCTCGCTGCGATTTTGCTTGGTGTGTACGAGCGAGGCGTTGTGGAAGATCGTGCTCACGCCCTTGCACAATGCCGATAGCGCGGACGTGTCGCGAATGTCCACCTTGGCAAACTCGATATCGTCTCGCCATGGGCTACCGAAGGGCTCGGCCACGATTACGTGATCGCCACGGTTCTTGAGCGCATCAACCAAGGCGCGTCCGACAAAACCAGCGCCACCGGTCACGAGGCTCTTCTGTGGAGTGTTGGTGAGGTTGGCGTTCATAGCAAAATGATGGCTCGAAAATTGAAATGGTCAATTCAAAAATTGCGTTGACGGTTTCTCGGCGGAGCCTATGGTTGAGAGCAGCCGCATTCGCGCGTGCTCCAGAGGGCTTTGCCATGGTCAGTTTCAACTACGGGGCCGAGCAAACATCGCCGCCCAGCTTCGAAGAGGCCAAGAACCTGCGTCAGCGTGCGCGCGTGGCGGGTATGGACCCGAACTATTGGTACGCCATGGCGATGTCCTCGGAGGTCAAACCCGGCGAGGTCAAAGAGGTCAAGTTTTGGAAGCGCTCGTTTGCGATCTTCCGCGGCCAAGACGGTAAGATCGCCTGCGTCGAGAACCGTTGCGCTCACCGCCAGCTCAAGCTCAGTGATGGCAACGTCGATGGTTGCACCCTGCGCTGCGCCTATCACGGCTGGGCCTACGACGCCGAAGGCAAGCTCGTCGACATGCCCCATGACGACTTTGGGAAGACACTACATATTCAGATCGAGCACTTCCCAGTCAAAGAACGTTACGGTTTGGTCTTCGTGTTCCCGGGCAACCCTGCTTGTGCCGAAGACCGTAAGATTCCCGAGATTCCTGAGCTGTCAGGGGCCAAGCCCTGGTCCCACGACGTACTCGATTTTACCTGGCAGGGCCATCATTCGATGATCCTCGACAACGTCAGCGACTTCACGCATGGGCATTTGCACCGTAAGTGGCGCCCGTTCGAGGGTGACAAGCTGCTGAGCGTCGACGAAGGCGAAGAGCGCGTGCTCTTGCACTACAACGCCAAAATCGGCGCCGCGCGCGTGATGGACCTGCTGATCGACCGTAAGGCCCACGCCGGCGACCAACACCTGTCCTGCTACGAATACCCCTACCAGTGGTCGAACACCGAAGATTTCGTCAAGCACTTCCTGTTCGTGCTGCCCATGGATGAGCGCACCACGCGCGTGTTCTTCTTGCTGTACTACCGCCACTTCAAGGTGCCGTTCTTACCGTTGCAGGTGCCTGAGCGTTTGATGACGCCCCTGGTCAAGCTCGGGCACAAGTGGCTGGTTCGACCGTTGTTCGACGAAGACGGTTGGGCCGTGCAGCGCGAGCAAGAGGCGTTCGAACGCCATTTTTCGCAGCCGATAGCCGAGGTCAACCCAATGGTCATGGCGTACCAGCGCCTGACGGTGCGCAAATGGGAGCAGTATCTCGAGACGCAGAAGCTTGTGGCCGTCAAACGTAAACGCGGTGGTAAGGCGCCGGAGTCCGCCGATGCTTGAGCTTGTGAATGCGCGAAAAAATCCGGACGTACGCGAGGCTGTGAAGCAGGCCGAGGGCCGCGGTGTGATTGAGTGTTATGAGCCCGCGACGCGTGCGGGCTTGGGCACGGTGCCGGTCGATCTACCGGCTTCGATCCCGGAGGTCATCGCCCGCGCGCGCAAAGCTCAAGAGCGCTGGCAGAACACGCCCTTCAGCGAACGTAAGCGCGTGCTGCGTCTGTTGCTCGATTACGTGCTCAAGCACGCCGATGAGCTGTGCGAGGTCGTGGTGCGCGACTCCGGCAAGACGCGCCATAACGCGATGCTGGGCGAGATCTGGCCCGTGGTGGAAAAGCTACGTTGGACG
>JBBSJC010000534.1:0-5572 GCA_038257655.1 Polyangiales bacterium
GTCGCTGCCGTTCGCGCCGGAGATTGTGCTGCCGACCGTCCGACATTTTCAGGACGTGTATCCAGCGATCACCGGCGAGTACTGCTTCCGGTGCAGCTTCAATCTCAGCTTTCCGAACGAGACCGATGCTGACGCCGGTTGGACGTCGCCCTACCACTTCGGGATCAACCTTGGTCCGGTGGTGCTCATGTGCGAGAACCACCGGTCGGGTTTGCCCTGGCGCCTGATGCGCGCGTGCCCTTATGTGGTCGCGGGACTGCGGCGCGCGGGCTTTACGGACGGTTGGTTATGACAAGTCGCAACGTGACACAAGAACGTGAGAGGTCCACAAATGCACATAGATAACCTTGGCGATGATGAAACGGCGACGCCCCTACCCGCGTCGACCCAATGGTCACCTGACGCGCAGGGAAGACCACAAGCGTTCGTGTTCGGCAACGGCCGCCTCTCGACCGTCCTTACCGATCGCGGTGGCGGTGGTCTCCGCTGGCAGGAACTCGCTCTGACGCGCTACCAACCCGACCCGACCTGCGATGGTGACGGCATCTGGTTCTATCTTCGCGACGAGGAGCGTGGCAACACGTGGCTCGCGACGTCGGACCAGGGACGGACTACCTATGCTGCGCACAAAGCGGAGTTTCATCAGCGCGACCATGAGATCTCTGTTCACGTGGCCATTGGGATCGCACCTTCAGATGACGTCGAGTTACGCCGGATCACGCTTCACAACGAGTCAGACAGGCCCAGAAAGCTCTCGCTGACGAGCGCGGGCGAGCCGGTACTGCTTGACCTGGCAGCTGCAGCGACCCATCCGGCGTTCGCGCGAATGTTCATTGAGAGTGAGTACGTCGCCGAGCTGGATGCCTTGGTCTTTACACGTCGCCCACGGTCCGACAAAGAGGGGCGCGCGGTCCTCGTGCATCGACTTGTGAGAGAGGAAGAGGCGGTTGAGTTTGGAGGCTACCAGACGGACCGCTCCGACTTCTTCGGGCGCTGCCGAAGTGTTCGTGCACCCCACTGGCTCGAGGGCAGCCCCAGAACCGCCCAGGGCCGAGTCGGCGCGGTGATCGATCCGTTGATGGCAGTGACTGCGGATGTGGCGCTCGCGCCCAACCAATCGGCGACCTTCGCGTTCGTAACGGCGGTTGCCGGCTCGCGGAGCGCGGCAGTCGCGCTCGCCGCAAAGTACGGGTCGATGCAGGCCGTTCGTTGGGCGTTTCAAGATGCACAAAGGCGGAGCCCCGAGCGCCTGGCGCACGCTGGGGTTGACCCAGATCTTCTGCCAGCCGTCCAGCGTCTGCTGTCTGCCCTCTTGTTCGTGGACCCGACGTTCCGCGCACCATCGGGTGCCGGTCCGAGAGCCGAAGCGCCTCGCCCGCGCAAGAACGCGTTCTGGGACCAGGGGATATCAGGCGACCTTCCGATCGTCTTCATGCGGGTAAGTAACCCCGGCGCGATGCTCGTCCACGAAGTCGTTTCGGCGCAGCGCTACCTCCGATCGTGCGGAGTTGCGTTCGACCTCGTCATCATGGACGAAGAGCCCCCGGATCACATCGCGGACGGCGCGGGTACTTTGCGCAACACACTGACGCAGTTAGATCTGGACGAATGGATGAGCAAGCGGGGGGGCATCTACTTTCTCTCCGACGATCAGCTCAATGACGAGGCATGTCGCCGCTTGGCGGCAACCGCCAGAGTTGTCCTCGATACGCGCGATGGTTCTCTTGCAGACCAAATGGGACGACACAGACATCGCCCGCCGGGGCTTCCGCGCCTCGATCCGACCCTGGTAGGAGAGATAGTTGCCTCGCCTGTCCCCGATCGTGCGGCACTGCTCTTTGACAACGGGACTGGAGGCTTTTCCGAGGACGGTCGGGAGTACGTCATCTCCGTCCGCCCAGGCCGACCGACGCCGGCGCCGTGGTGCAACGTGCTTGCAAACCCGGGGTTCGGCTGCATGGTCAGTGAGTCGTCGCTCGGCTCGACCTGGTCCGAGAACGCCGGTGAGAACCGTCTTACGCCCTGGCGAAATGATCCGGTGTTTGATACCCCGTCCGAAGTTCTCTACCTAAGGGACGAGGAAACTGCTGAGGTCTGGTCGGCCACGCCGCTTCCGGCGGGGGGCGATGTCGAAACGAGGGTTAATCATGGCGCCGGGTACACGACCTACGTGCGGGAAAGCCACGGCCTACAGCAGGAGCTCACGATCTTTGTGCCGCAAGATGCGCCGCTCAAGATCGCACGGCTTCGGCTCAAGAACACGCTCCCGCGTCAACGCCGCCTCACGGCGACCTACTACGTCGAGTGGGTGCTGGGAAGCTTGCGCGAAGAGCAGCGCCCTTACATCGAATCCGAGCTCGAACGTGACAGCGCTTGCCTGCTCGCCACGTGCGGTTGGAATGCCGAATTTGCGGGCCGGGTCGCGTTCCTCGCCTCCGAACTCGACGTGCACGGGTTCACGACTGATCGTACCGAGTTCTTGGGTCGTCCCGGTGACTACGCCCGGCCGGACGCGCTCATGCGTTGGGGGCTTAGTGGGCGCGTTGAAAGCGCGGGCGATCCCTGCGGGGCGTTGCAGGTGCACGTCGAGCTCGATGCTGCGGGGGAAGTGCAGGATGAAATCGTGACCCACTTCATTCTGGGACAGGCGTCTTCGCGGGCTGAGGCCATTGCGCTTGTCGGGCGATTTCGGCGAGCAGAAGCCGTAGACGCCGCGTGGAACGAGCTGGGCACATTTTGGGATAACATCTTGGGCTGCGTCCGCGTAAAGACCCCGGAGCCGGCGATGGATCTGTTGCTCAATCGGTGGCTGCTTTATCAAAGCTTGTCATCTCGCATCTTCGGTCGAACCGCTTTTTATCAATCGAGTGGTGCCTTCGGGTTCCGAGATCAGCTTCAGGACGTGCTGGCCCTGATGCACGCCGCGCCCAACCTCGCACGCGCGCATATCCTAAAGGCCGCCGCCCACCAATTCGAGGAAGGCGACGTCCTGCACTGGTGGCACCCGCCTTCCGGGCGTGGCGTGCGGACACGTTGCTCCGACGACATGGCGTGGCTTCCCTACGTCGCCGCGAGCTACGTCGCGGCCACCGGCGATGCGTCCATTTTGTCGGAACGCATTGCCTTCCTTAAGGGCGAGCCCCTGGCCGACAACGAACATGATCGATACGCCGAATTTCCGCATTCTGAAGCGGTAGAATCGCTTTTGGAACACTGCCGACGGGCACTGCATCGCGCGCTGACGTCGGGGACTCATGGGCTGCCACTGATGGCAGGCGGCGATTGGAACGACGGGATGAATCGGGTTGGCGAGAAAGGCCAAGGTGAGAGCGTGTGGCTCGCCTGGTTTCTGTGCGCCACGATGAACCGCTTTGCGGACGTCTGCGAAGATACCGAGTCCGCATCCGGCGAGGCAGCGGCGTGGCGATCTCGCTCGGAGTCGCTGCGGGCTGCGATCGAGGCGAGCGCATGGGATGGGGGATGGTACGTCCGGGCCTTTCATGACGACGGATCGGTTGTGGGATCAAAGGCCGCGCGCGAATGTACGATCGATTCGATTGCGCAATCGTGGGCGGTTCTTTCGGGGGTTGCGGATGAGGATCGGGCGAAGCTCGCGATGCGCGCCGCGGAAGAACAACTCGTGCGTGAGAAGGATCGGCTCGTCTTACTGCTTCGTCCCCCGTTTGATGTCACCGTGCACGACCCTGGATATATCCGCACATACCCCCCTGGCGTTCGGGAGAACGGCGGACAATACACCCACGCGGCCACCTGGCTAGGATGGGCGCACACGGCGCTTGGGGACGGCCAGAGCGCGTCGCGCGTTTTCAACATCATCAATCCCATATTGCGCACCCAGAGCGTCGTAGATTCTGAGCGCTATCGAGCCGAGCCCTACGTTCTGACCGGCGATGTCTATAGCAACGCCCCCTGGGTCGGTCGCGGCGGCTGGAGCTGGTACACGGGCTCCGCAGCATGGGCTCACCGTCTTGGCATCGAAGCGATTCTCGGCCTGCGCAAGGAAGATGGTCAGCTTTGTATCGACCCGTGCATTCCTCCCGAGTGGAAGGGTTTCGAGGCATGGATCCGGGTTGGCGCCGAGGAGATTCACGTTATCGTCGAAAATCCAAAGTCAGTAAGTCGCGGCGTCGCGAGCATCACCCTTAACGGTGTGCAGCTGGTTTCGAACCATGTCGACCCAACCGCGACTTCCGCGAAGGGACCCCATGAAGTTCGGGTGCGACTGGGCGATCCGCACATCCAGCTTGCGCACAGAAGCTGATCGCCTTTCGCTGAAGCGATGCCGCGCCGGCTACCGCTCCGGCGCCTTGCCCGCAATGCGCGCTGGCGTCACTTGCGAAGTTTGCCGCTTCAAAGACGTAGCGCAGGGCTAGTTTCGTTTTGGCATCTCATGCTTCACGCTAGGCTCTGTACCGTCGCCTCCCTCTTGACGAACCATTTCGCACACTGATACTTCAGCGCTCGCCAGAAACGACCGGGGTCTGCTCGCGAGAAACCTACCAGTCGCAGTCGTCTGAATTGTACGGGTAGCCGCGCCGCAGGCGCGCCTTTCGCGTTTAGGCGACGATGACGGATGCAACGAAAGCGGCCTTGTGCCGTTTGCCGCCGATGGTTTTTGCCTGATCTGCGAATAGGGAACCGCCAGAGGGCCTGTGATGACTTGGCCTGCCGGAAAGAGCTGCGGCGGCGTACTCAGGCCAGTTGGCGCGCGCGCCACCCTGACTACGAATTGGGACGCCACATGGATCGGCGAGAAAAGCTGAGCGAGGAGGAGCGCTCCGACAGCGCAGCGCAATGCTGCGATGCGTTATCGATACTTCCATGGGACGTGGCCCAAGACGCGTTAGGGGCTAAAGGTGCTGATTTTATTAGCATTTTCGGAAAAGTCCTCCTTCGGCACTTCCAAGACGAGATGCGCATCCAAGTCTTTAGAATCATTGGGGAATCCACTGAAATCCACCCCAGGCCCCAAAAGACGAGATGCGCCGTAGTGCATGATTTTTCACTGTGATGAATCTCGAGCTGCACCAGATTGAACCCCGCTACGAAAGCCTGCGCCGCACAAGTCCAGGACGTGAGCGCCAACTCTGCGGATCGCTTGCCGACATCGGGCAACAAAACCCCGTGGTGATTGTCGCGACGGCCGAAGTCCGTGATCGATACGTTCTGGTCGATGGCTACAAACGTTTGCGCGCTTTGCGCCGCTTGCGCCAAGACACGATACGCGCTGTGTGCTGGCAAATGAGCGAGCCCGAAGCTCTGTTGCTTGAGCGGCTGATGCGCCAGTCGGATGCCGATGGACCTTTCGAACAAGCGTGGATCCTTGCCGAGCTACGCGAACGGTTTGGCCTTGAGTTATCGGAATTGGCTCGCCGATTTGATCGCAGCGCAAGCTGGGTCAGTCGACGCCTGGCACTCGTCAAAGAGCTGCCAGCTCACAGCCACCCCACCGCGTCACCAGCGGCCATTTATGCCCCCCGGCAGCCGCAGAACACGGCTCTGTACCGGGTGATGCAGGCTCACCTCGCCTCCTTCCTGGAGCAGTGGCAAA
>JBBSJC010000535.1:0-5547 GCA_038257655.1 Polyangiales bacterium
CGCATTCAAGCTGCGATCCCCACGATCAAGGCGATCATGGCGCGCGGCGGCCGTGTGATCTTGGCATCCCATCTCGGACGCCCCAACGGTAAGGTCAAGCCAGAGCTCAGCCTTGAGCCTGCGGCGGCCCGGCTCGCGGAGCTGATGAACGTGGAGGTCTTGTTGGCCGACGATTGCGTGGGCGATGGCGCACGCAAGGTCGTGACGGACTTGCGCGATAGTCAGGTCGCAATGCTCGAGAACTTGCGTTTTCACCCCGAAGAAGAAGCCGATGACGAAGGCTTTGCCCGCGAGCTTGCCAAGCTCGTCGAGGTGTACGTCAACGATGCCTTTGGCTGCAGCCATCGCGCCCATGCCTCTGTGCACGCGCTTGCCAAACTGATGCCGCAGCGCGCAGCGGGCTTGCTCGTGCACAAGGAAGTAGAGGCGCTTGAGAAACTGCGCACAAATGCGGACCACCCCTATGTCGCCGTGCTCGGCGGCGCAAAGGTGTCCGACAAAATCGAGGTAATCGAAGCGTTGATGGAGCGCGTCGATGAAATCTTGATCGGCGGCGCCATGGCCAACACGTTCCTCGCCGCGCAGGGGCTTGCCATGGGCAAAAGTCGCATCGAAGAAGATAAGCTGGCGCTCGCACGCACGCTTTTGCAGAAGGCGCGCGAGAAGAACATTCAGATCTATTTGCCCGTGGATGTGGTCGTCGCTGAAGCGCTCGACGCCACGAGCGGTCGCGCCACCGACACGAACATCGTGCGCCCCGAAGAGATGGCGCTCGATATCGGACCGCGTACGGTGAAAACCTACGGCGAGCGCTTGCGGCGCGCCAAGAGCGTGTTCTGGAATGGGCCCATGGGTCTCTTCGAGAATCCGGCATTCGCAGAAGGAAGCTTCGGGGTCGCGCGCGCCATGGCGGATTGTCCGGGCTTTACGGTCGTCGGGGGTGGAGATAGCGTCGCTGCGGTGCAGCAGGCCGGATTGGCTGAGCGCTACACACACGTGTCGACAGGCGGCGGTGCTGCCCTCGAGTTGCTCGAAGGCAAAAAGCTCCCAGGCGTCGAGGTACTCCGAACATGAAGCGCACACAGCTGATCGCGGGCAACTGGAAGCTTCACAACAGCTTGGGCGACTCGGTGGCCCTTGCCACGGCCGTTCGTAACGCGGGCGAAGGCGCCGTGTGCGAGATCGTCGTAGCGCCGGTATTCACCGCCCTGGCCAGCGTACGAGACGCGTTGAAGGGCAGCGCGATCGGACTGTCGGCCCAGGACGTGTACTGGGAAAACAAAGGCGCCTTCACCGGTCAAATCAGCGCGCCGCTGCTGAAAGACGTCGGCTGTAGCTACTGCATCGTCGGACACTCAGAACGGCGCCAGTTCTTCGGCGAGACCGACGAGAGCGTGCGCAAGAAATTGCGTGCCTTACTCGCGGTGGGTCTGCGCCCGATCTTATGCGTGGGCGAATCCCTGGAGCAGCGCGAACAAGGAGCAACCGTCGGTGTCGTTCTCGGTCAGCTGAGCGCGGGCCTTGCGGGCATCCCGAGCGACGCGCTCAGTGAGCTCGTCGTCGCGTACGAGCCGGTCTGGGCGATCGGCACCGGCAAGACGGCCACCCCCGAGGACGCGCAGACCGTGCATGCCGCGCTACGCAGCCAGGTGACAGCCGACCGCGGACAAGCCTTTGCCGAGCGGCTGCGCATCCTCTACGGAGGCAGCGTGAAGGCCGACAATGCTAGGGCGTTGTTGTCCCAGCCGGACATCGATGGCGCGTTGGTGGGCGGTGCCTCACTCGTGCTCGACCAGTTCACGGCTATCATTTCCGCGGCAAACTCGCCTGTGGCGGATTAGAGCCGTCCAGGCTAAAACCCCGCCCTCGCATCATTTGCGAAAAACGTTCACGCGTCATCAGTAGGCGCGCTCCGTGAAGGATCCATGTACACCTTCCTATCCATCGTCTACGTGCTGGTGTGCCTGTTCTTGGTGTTCGTCGTGCTGCTTCAGCCCGGTCGGGGCGGCGGCATGGGCTCATCATTTGGCGGCGGCTCGAGCAACACCGTGTTTGGCGCCTCAGGCGCGGGTAACTTCCTGACCCGGCTCACGACCGCGAGCGCCGCGACGTTCATGATCTTGTCGGTCTTGCTCGCGTACATGTCGTCCGGTTCCGACAAGTCGCTTGAGATGGCGAGCACCGCTGCCAAGGCGAAACAAGAAGCCAAGGCTAAGGAAGACGCGAAGAAGGGCAAAGAGACGCCCAACGAAGGCACCCCGCCGCAGGTCGAGGGCATGTCTCCCGGCAGCGCCCCGATCAATATTGACGGACTCGAGCCCTCGGAGATGCCGGAAGCCCAAGAGCCCGCACCGTCACTCGAAGCGCCCGCGGCCGAGCCAACGCCTGCAGCCGAACCAGCGCCGGTGGGGAAGCCCGCCGCGAACAAACCGGCTGCCAAGCCAGCTCTCGAGAAGCCCGCTGCCAAGCCAGCCAAGCCAGCGCTCGATGCCCCAGCGAAGCCCGCCGTCGAACCCAGGGAAGTCCCGGCGACGGCACCGGTAGCACCTCTAGCCGCTCCTGAGCCCACTGAGCCTGCCCCCGCGACGCCCTAGTTCGCCTGCCGGCGACAAGCCGACTGCGTTGCAACACTTCGTGCGTCTGAAGCTGCCTGCGGCTGGGGCTGGGGCCACCGTTTTGCGGCTCGGCTCGCGCCGCGGGCCTAACGCGGCAGCGCGATTGGTCGACCTGCGGCGACGGCGCGCAGGCCCTGTTCGGCGTCGTCACAGATGCGGATATGTCCGTGCTTCTCGGCCAGAACGATGACGTCGCGCAAGGCCGCGAGAGCAGCCTCCGGTCGCCCCAGCTTTTGTTCGACGATGGCGAGCAGGTATTTTTCGCCGATCAGATCCCAGGTGTAACCGCGCTCTTCGGCGTAGCGCACGGACTGAACCATGCGCGCCTTGCCCTGCTCGGAGCCAAATCGCATGGCGTCCAGAAAGCCGAGCAGACACACGTTGAGCCAGGCGAGCCGCGCAAAGCCATGTTCTGCAGCCACCTCGTAGCCCTGCTTGAGCGACGAAAACGCTTTCTTGTCCTCTCCTGTGCGCAGGTAGAACTCGCCCAAATTATGGGCGTTGACCGCGACCTCGTAGACAAAACCATACTCTTTGGCGAGCTCGAGTGAACGACGCGCCGAATCGATCATGCCTTCCTGATCGCCGAGTTGGTGAAATACGAGGGAGCGAACTTTGTAGAGCTCGACTTCGACCATACGGTCTGGGGGATGGCCCATTAGCTCCTGGGCATCTCGCAGGGCCGAAAGCGCAATCTCACCTTCGCCTATCGCGGCATAGGCGGGTGCCATCAACAAGAGACAGCGAACTTGGGCGCCGACTTCGTCAGTGAGCTGCGCAAGCTCGAGCGCGCGGCGACCATGCTCGATCACGGCGGTGTATTCGCCGTTGCGTGCGTGAGCCTCGGCAGCGGCTAGCGCGATGTCGCGCTCAAGGCCGCGATCGCCGCGCTTTTTGGCCACTGATTCGGCGCGCTCTAGCCACATGCGCCCTTCTTGGAAGCGCGAAGCCTTGTTCAAAAGGCGACCACGCATCATGGCAAAGCGCGCCACGAATTCATCGCGCCCGAAACTCTCCGCCAGCTCGAGCGCCGCACCCATACGGTCGGCGACCGCTTCTGCGGTCCGCGAACGAATGCCGAGGTCGCCGATGCGCATGTAGAGCGTGAGCATGTGCGTGCGGTCAGGGCTCGAGGACAGGCTTAACAGGTCGATAGCTTGCGCGTAGGCGTCGATCGCGGCTTCGATCGCATGCTCAGATTCACAGCGCTGGGCGGACTTGACGAGGTAGCTTATCGCCTGCTGGCGCTGCCCGGCCTCGCGATGGTGGTGCGCGAGGCGGTCGACTACGGCGTCAAGCTCGGCTGGGCGTAACGTCTCGATCGCGCGTGCGACGGCGGCGTGCAGGGGCGGACGCTCGTCGAGGGCGATGCCGTCGTAGAGAACCTCGCGCACGAGGTCGTGGGCAAACGAATATTCGCTGGGGCCAAGCGCGCGCACGATCCCGCGTTCTTCGAGCACACTGAGCGCCGTGCGTACGGTGGCCTCGTCCTGTGCGGCGGCGCGCGCGACCAGCTCTGCGGCAAAACGCGGACCGAAGGTGACCGCTACTTGCAAAATCAAGCGATGGGCCTGCGAAAGCTTGCCTACGCGCGAGGCCACGAGACCGCGCAACGTCCGCGGTAACTCGAGCGTCGCCACCCCATTGAGCTTGGCGACGACACCATCGTGCACGTCGAGCTTGCCTGCGTCTCGCATCGCTGCCAGCAGCTCTTCCACGTAGAGCGGGTTGCCGCCGGTCTTGATGCAGATGTCGTGCACCAGATCGTCAGGGACTTGATTGGCAAGCAAGCGGTGCCGCACCAGGCGCGCCACGTCTTCTGCCGAAAGCGGCGTGATCACGACTTCTGTGAAGGTCGGTGACGTGACCCAGGGCCCTGGATCGGACGGGCGGTAGGCGAACATCGTCACGACGCGCGCTTCAGGTGGATTTTGCAGCAGCTTGCCGAGCACCTGACGGCTCTGCACATCCATCAGCTCCGCCGAATCCCAGGCAAACACCGTAAGCTTGTCCTGGGCGAGCTTGTAGGAGATGCGCAGCATCGCCGATTCGAGCATCGCAGCGCCCATGCCGGATGCTCCCGGAATACTCAGCCCCAACACACGTGCTACCGCATCGCGCTGCGACGAAGGCAAGCCCAGCAGCTTGAGGCGCTCCACCTTTTCGCGCAGGCGCGCTTCGCTTTCGAGCTCTTCGATACCGAGCACGGCACGTAAAAGATCGTGAATGGCGCTGTACGGAACCAAGCGGCCCTGAGGTGAGCAGGTTGCAAGATAGAAGCCCACGTCGTGACCCGCTTGGCGCAACCTGCGCGACGCTTCGAGCAACAATCGTGATTTTCCCGAGCCTGCGTCGCCCTTGATGCCGATTACACGGGCGCGTCCGCGATTTGCACGCGCCAGGGTTTCGCCCAACTTGCGCAGCTCCTCGCGGCGACCGACGAATTTGCCCACGCCTTCGTCTGCGCGACGTTCGCGCTCGAGGATGCGTGGTGCGTCGCCTTGTGCCGGCGCGAGCTCAAAACGGCCGCGCAGCAGCTTGGCCGCAGCGGGGGATGCGGCGACGCTGGAGGCTGCCGTGCGCGCCAGCCACTTGGCGGTGTCCGTACGCAACGTATCGACCGACGCATGGACGCGCGGCTTACCCTCTGAATCGATAAGCAAGCGACCACTGTGCACGACTGCGCGAATGGGCCTATCAGACGACGCCTGGCGGGCGCGCAATGCACACCGCGCGGCAGTCTGCGCATCATGTCCATCCGCCTCGCCAAGACCAAAAACGAGCAGCGTCGCTCCCTCTGTGTGCCCGAGGCATGGCTCGCCGCCGTAGCGCGCTCCGAGGGCGAGCATCTCTTGACGCTCAAAGCCCTCCACCGCGAGCGCTGTGACCTCACGCCACTCGGAGCGAGGCGGCAAGCCTGCCTTCGCGGGCG
>JBBSJC010000536.1:0-5543 GCA_038257655.1 Polyangiales bacterium
AAACGCAAAGTCACTGTCTTCTTCGTCATCTTGTCGCGCAGGTTTTTGCACTGCAGGCAGCGTGGTATCGGACAGCTGCCAATCAGAGCAACTCCCGTTCGGCACGTCTGCTTGAAAGATCGACCGCTCACCGCTCCACAGGGCCTGGTCGAAGTCGATGAGCCAGCTTGGGGCTCCTTTGCGTTCGCATGCCGCTTTAGTGGGGCAGAACCAGATCAGCATGGACAGCCCGCGGTCGCCCTGGCGCTCCAGGCGTGCGCGATCCTTGCGCGGATCGTCGGCCACGATGCTCAGCTCGACGTTGCAGCCTCTGCGGGAGAGATCGTAGGCGCGTGCGTCTGCTGCAAACGAGCGCGAGGGGCTCAAGTCGCCATCGCTGGGTACGACTGCGATGTGCGCAAAGCGCAGCTCGGCGTCACCGCTTTCATCCACACGCGACGGCAGATGCATACGCACTTCGAGCACGGCATTGGGCGGCTCTACACAGGCGGGCGCGAGGGCGACAAGGCAAGGCGCAAGCAGGGCAAGCGAGCGCATCACGGAGCCTTGTAGACGTTCGAGGTTTGCGGCTTGACTGGCTTGTCGCCTTGCTGCGACTGCTGCACCAGGATCGCGGCGACGGCGCCGGTGGCAACGACCGTCGCCGCTCCGCCGACCCACCACCATAAGCGACTGTGCGAACGCGGGGCTTCTTGCACCTGAGGCTTACTGGTCACGAGCGCGACTCGCACCTGTCGCTGCTCGCCGCCGCGAAGCTCTTGGCGCGAGGTAAATAGCTCATGGGCAGGCCGGCTGATGCGCAGCTCGTGCGACCCTTCGTCGAGCTCGATCCGTAAGGGTCGCTGCAGCGAGTCCTCGATGCGCTGACCATCGACAGTGATCGCGTGGGCAGTTAATGCCAGTCCCTGTAGCTCGAGGGTACCGACACGTGTTCGCGACTCACGCTGCAGTTTTTCGGCCGGGCCGCGCAGACCGGCCGAAAGGTCAGGATAGTCTGCGAGCAGACGCTCAAATGCCCGGCACGCGGCCAGGTGTCGACCGAGCGCGCGCAGTGCGACCGCCTGATTAAACAGGGCCGACGCTGCGTGGCTCAGCTCGAACGCGCGCCGAAAGGCTCGCTCTGAATCTGCCCAGCGCTCGGTCCCCGCCGCTTCGGTGCCCTCGCGAAAGGCGCGGCGCGCAGGGTCTTCGCCCTGCGGAGGCGCAACCGGGGCAGCGTGGGCACATGGGGTACGCATTACGCGAGTGCCTCGCATGTCCCACGGGGCGCCATGCACGATCGCAAAGCTGACCGAGAGAGCGCAGAGACGTCCCATCCAGACATTCCGAACGAGGGGTATACCTGAGCCCACCAACCTGACGCCGCTCCTCGTGTGCTGCGTGCGCCTACAACCTGCGACCCGGACAGGTCTATTCGGCCGCGACGCTACGCTCGGGTACCGTGGCCACGCTAGCATTCGCAGTAGGCGTGTGACAACGGGCAGCGAAACCATGGAGTCGATGGAGCTTGAGCAACCGCGTGAAAGCGGTTTGCTCGCGCGCGGCGAAGTGCTCGGTCGCTATGAGATCCTGTTTCCGATCGCGAGCGGCGGCATGGCTACCGTTTACGCCGCACGTCTGCTCGGGGCCGGAGTCTTTCAAAAGCCGGTCGCGCTCAAGCGCATGCTGCCGCACCTGGCCAGCGATCCGCATTTTGTGACGATGTTCATGGACGAAGCGGCGCTTTGCGCACGCGTACAGAGCCCGCACGTGGTGTCGATCATCGAGCTGTCGCGCCACGATGACCAGACGCTCTTCATGGCGCTCGAGCTGGTGGTGGGCGTCAGTCTGCGCGAGTTATTCGACGCCTGCGAGCAGGCGCGCAAGCCGCTCTCGATGCGCGTGGCCTGTGCCGTGCTCGTGCAGGCTGCTTCGGGGCTTCACGATGCTCACGAAGCCTGTTCCGCGAGCGGCAAGCCCCTTGGCATCGTCCACCGCGACATGTCGCCTCACAACGTGCTTGTCGGCATCGACGGTCGCGCCCGCATTTCGGACTTTGGGATCGCGCGCGCGATCGAGCGCCTGTCTGCAACCCAGACGGGCGAGCTCAAGGGCAAGCTTCCTTACTTTTCGCCGGAACAGATGCGCTGCGCCGATCTCGACGCGCGCAGCGACGTATTTTCCTTGGGCATCGTCGCCTGGGAGCTGCTGTCGGGACAGCGCCTGTTTGCCGCGTCCAATCCACTCGCAACAGCCCAAGCAGTCGCCGCCAAATACGTGACGCGGCTCGACGTCATACGACCGGAAGTGCCGAGCGCGGTAGCCGACGTGGTCGCTCAGGCGCTTGAGCGCGAGCTGTGGCGTCGTTGCCCGTCAGCAGAAAGCTTTGCGCTCGCATTGCGCCACGCGGCCGAGTCCAGCTGCGGGCTCGGCGATGCGCGCGAGGTCGCAGCGGCGGTACGTGAGCGTTGCGCTCCCAGTATCGATCGCGTCGAGCAGGGGCTTGCACAGGCGATGAGCGAGCCTACCGCCGCGCGACCTGCCCTGCCCAAAAAGCGCCCGACGATACCTTCCCATTGGGCGCTGCTCTTACTGTTGGGGGCGGCGCTCGGCGCAGGGGCGCTGCTTGCCACGGGCGCGCGACAGTGGCGCGATAAGTCGGAGAGGTCATTGAATAGCTCGGAGACATCGCAGGGGCAGCCGCGGGCGGCAGCAGCGCCAGCCGTCGCTGCGTCCAAGAGTGCAGACACCGTGACCGTCACGCCGGAGCCTGCGCCCTCGCTGCCCAGGCCGACAGCCTTGACGGAGTCAGGCCTTACCGAACCTGACGGTTCTCAAGCGGAAGCAAAGGCGGACGCAGGGACACCTGCGAAGTCGCAACCGCGCGTCAATTCAGCGCGCAGGCGGGCCGTTCAACGCAGACGCAGTCGGCCTACGAAAGCGCCTGGAGTGAACGTAGCCACGCCGCGACCCACAGAAGGCGGGGCGCTGTTGCGCGGCATCGACGAGTTTGATCAGGAGCGCGAGCGCTAAGCGACTGCTACGCCGCACATTTGTAGTGAACCGTCAGGTCGTGCCCAGAGTGCCGGCTCTACAGGAAGTGCAACAGCGTATAGGTCCCGAGCGCGCCAGCGGCCGCTCCGGCCAGCAACCAGCCGATCGGACGCTGCCGCTTGGTTTTCGCCGGCTCGCGCGTAGCGGAGTCAAGCTCGCGGTCACGCACCTCACCGAGCAGCAGACGTCGCGCCGCAAGCTCGCCCGGAAACAGCGCTTCCATGCACTCGGCAACATCCGCCGCGCACACGGGCTTACCGAGCTCGCTCGCAAACGAGGCAAGGTCTCGACCCATTGCGCGCGCGCTGCGATAGCGACGGTTGGGGTCGCGATTGAGAGCGCGCAAGGCAATTTCATCGAGGCCCAGCGGAAGCTCAGGAACCAACTCCGCGGGCCCGACGATCGGCGCATGCAGCACCTTGTCGAGCACCTCCAGATGTTGTTCGCCGAAGAATAGGCGCCGGCCTGTGCACATCTCCCAGCACAACACGCCGAGCGACCAGACATCGGCGCGCCGATCGAGGGGGCGGCCCTGCACGTGCTCGGGGGCGGCGTACGCAGGCGTGCCCTTGAGCTCCCCGGTCGCCGTTTGGTGCAAGCGGTGCAGCGCGCTTGCGATGCCGAAGTCGACAACGCGCGTTACGCCGTCATAGCCGACGATCACGTTGCGCGGCGTCACATCACGGTGAACCACTTCCAACGGTCGATCGTCTGCGCCACGCAGCTCATGGGCGGCATGTAAACCTTCGCATGCATCCATCAGGATGCGCGTCACGAGCTCTGGCAGGCGGTCGCGCACCGTAGGGGGAGCACGCTGCAGCGCAGGAATGACGCGGTCGAGGGACTCTCCCAATACAAAGGGCATGGCCAGCCAAACCCTCCCGTCTTCTTCTCCAAAATCGATCGCCGAGGCGATGTTTGGATGGGCGAGCTGCGACACGATACGCGCTTCATCGAGGAACATGCGGCGCAAGCGCTGATCGCCGGCCAAATGCGGGTGCATGCGCTTGAGCGCGACCAGCCGGCGGTAGCCGCGCCGCGAGGAACGGCTGCGCGCCAAATACACGATACCCATGCCACCGCGCGCGATCTCGTGAAAAAGCGTGTAGCGCCCTAGCCGCTCCGGCTCTGGCAATGCTTTGAATATGGTGGTGGGGGTAGCCATCTTGAGGAAATAGTGTCTCGCGACCCGCCTTGTACGCAAAGCTGCAATCGACTCATCTGTTAGGATGGCGCCCGTGAGCTCATCGCCAAACGATCCACAAGAGACCAAGATACTCAGCTCGTCTTCCTCCGCAGAGGGGGCGCTGAGCGACCATCTCGAGCTCGGGCGCGTTTCGCTCGAAGTGGTCGAGGGAAACGACAAGGGCAGCGTCTTTCGCTCCGAGAACCAACGTTGCGCCCTCGGCTCCAACCCCGGAAATGACATCATCCTGCGAGACGAGACCGTGTCGCGTTTCCATTGCGAGCTCGTCAGCACGCAGTCTGGTGTGCGCGTGCGTGATCTCGGCAGCACCAACGGCACCTTCGTGGACGGGGTGCGTGTGTTCGATGCGTTGCTGCGCGAACAGTGCCGCTTGCAACTTGGTGGCATCACCTTACGCGTGTCGATCGATCAAGGGGGTGTACAGGTTCCCCTGTCAAAGGAGTCAAGCTGCGGCGAGCTCGTGGGGCAGTCAGACCTGATGCGCGGGGTGTTCGACTTACTCGTGCGCTGCGCGAAGACCGAATCCACCGTGTTGATCGAAGGCGAGACAGGCACGGGAAAAGAAGGCGCAGCCCACGCGATCCATACCCACAGCTCGCGCGCGCAGGGCCCATTCGTGGTCGTCGACTGTGGCTCGATCCCGATGAATTTGATCGAGAGCGAGCTGTTCGGGCACGAAAAGGGCTCCTTCACCGGAGCCGTCCAAAGGCATCTCGGGGCGTTCGAGCAGGCCGAGGGCGGCACGATCTTCCTCGATGAAATCGGAGAGCTCCCCACCGATCTACAGCCTAAGCTCCTGCGCGTGCTGGAGCAAAAGACGATCCGGCGCGTGGGCGGTAGCGATCGGCGCACGGTCAATCTGCGCATCGTCGCAGCCACCAACCGAGACCTGCGGCAGGAGGTCAACGAAGGACGCTTCCGCTCGGATCTATACTATCGCTTGTCGGTCGTGAAGGTGGTGCTGCCGCCGTTGCGCGCACGTCCCACCGACTTACCTGTGCTTGCGCGCAGTCTGCTCGAGCGCATCGGCGCGCAGCCGGAGCAGATAGCGCGCTTTACATCCCTTGATTTCGTCGAGCGCCTACGGCGCGGTGCCTGGCCCGGCAACGTGCGCGAGCTTAGAAACTACCTCGAACGCTGCCTCGTGATGGATGAGGAAGTGCCGCTGAGCGAAGCAGAAGGGTCGCAGCCGCCGCCTGCTGTGGACGGTACCCCGATCGATCTCTCCCTTTCGTACACTGAAGCGCGCCAGCGTGCGCTCGTCGGGTTCGAGCGCGCCTACCTCACCGCACTGCTCGAAAAA
>JBBSJC010000537.1:0-5518 GCA_038257655.1 Polyangiales bacterium
ATCGTGCTCGCCGCTGTGTTCGGCTTTGTTGCCGGCCAGCTTTCCGCCAAAAAGGGCGAAGGCGAGATTGCAGACGCAAGTGCAGAGGGCGGCGAAGTTGGTGCCGTCGCTGGTGTTCAAGAAGACGATGCCGTAGAGCGCTTCAAGGTGCCCGTCTCGGCCGCCAACCCTCAGAAGGGTCCAGCGGACGCGCCGGTCACAGTCGTAGTGTTCAGCGATTTCGAGTGCCCCTTCTGTGGCCGCGTGTTGCCAACCATGAAGACGCTGGAGAAGGACTACGGAAAGAAGATCCGCTTCGTCTGGAAGAACCAGCCGCTGCCTTTCCATCAGAATGCACTGCCTGCGGCGATCGCTGCGATGGAAGCGTTCGAGCAGGGCAAGAGCGAGAAGTTCTGGGCCATGCACGACAAGCTTTTTGAAAATCGCGCGGCACTCACGCAGCCCGATCTCGAGAAGTACGGCAAGGAGCTTGGCTTGGACGTCAACAAGCTCAAAACCGCTTTGACGAACAAGACGCACGAAACTCAGATCAAGGCAGACCAGGCAATCGCAGCTGAAGTTGGCGCGCGCGGTACACCTTCGTTCTTCGTCAACGGTCGCCCCCTGCGTGGTGCGCAGCCCGTCGAGAAGTTCAAGGAGATCATCGACGACGAGCTCAAGCGCACGGAGAAGCTCAAGGCCAAGGGCGTGCCCGCCGCGGCCGTCTACGCAACGTTGATGGCCAACGCGCAGGCCAAGGTCGAAGCCCCCGCGAAGCCCGCTGCGGCCCCGGACGACACCACGGCCTACAAGGTCCCCGTCAGCAAGAAGGATCCGCAGAAGGGGCCCGAGGACGCACTCGTCACGGTCGTGATCTTTAGCGACTTCCAGTGCCCCTTCTGCTCGCGCGTCGAGCCGACCCTTACCGCGCTTCAGCAGAAGTACGGCAACGACATCCGCTTCGTATGGAAGAACAATCCCCTTCCCTTCCACAATGACGCCGGCCCCGCTGCACAGCTCACCTCTGAGGCGTTCGCGCAGGGCGGCGACAAGAAGTTCTGGGAAGCCCATGAGCTTCTGTTCCAGAACCAGCGCGCGTTGAGCCGTGCGGACCTCGAGGGCTACGCCAAGCAGCTCGGCCTCAACGTCAAGAAGGTCACCACAGCCCTCGACAACAACACGTACAAGGCAAAGATCGACGAAGACATGGCGATCGCACGCGGCCTCGGAGCCTCGGGTACGCCTTCGTTCTTCATCAACGGCCGCAGCCTGCGTGGCGCGCAGCCCCAGCCCGCGTTCGAGAAGGTGATCGACGAGGAGCTTGCCAAGGCCAAGGCCAAGGTGGCTGCCGGCACGCCCAAGTCTGGTCTCTACGAAGCGATCATCAAGGACGCAGCCACCGCGCCTGCCCCAGCGCCTGCCGCGGCCGAGGCACCCGACGCGAACAAGATCTACGAGATCGCCGACGTCAAGAACGCGCCTTCCAAGGGCGGCAAGAACGCCAAGGTCGTGATCCAAGAGTTCAGCGACTTCCAGTGCCCCTTCTGCTCACGCGTCAACCCGACGATCAAGCAGGTCATGGACGAGTACAAAGACAAGGTGCGCGTCGTATGGCGCAACTACCCGCTGCCCTTTCACAAAGAAGCCGGCCCCGCAGCCCAGGCTTCGCTCGAGGTATTCGATCAGGGCGGCAGCGAGAAGTTCTGGGCCTACCACGATCTCTTGTTCGCCAATCAGCGCGCCCTCACGCGTCCTGATCTCGAGAAGTACGCTGAGCAGGTCGGTGGCATCAACATGGCCAAGTTCCGCGCAGCCCTCGACAACAACACCCACGAGGCGCGCGTCAAGGCGGACATGGACGCTGTGACCAAGGCGGGGGCGCGCATCGGCACGCCTTCGTTCTTCATCAACGGCAAGCTGCTCCAAGGCGCCCAGCCCTTCGATGCCTTCAAGACCGCGATCGACGAAGCGCTCAAGGCCAAGTGATAGCGCGCGTAGCTCGCGCCTAACGCGCTCGAGCTACACGACATCGAACCGGAACGGGAATCGCGAAAGCGGTTTCCGTTTTTTTATTTTGTGCGGGTCCGCGCCACCTGATTGCAGGAGCGCCAGGGGTAGTCGCCGTCTCTTTTGGGCCTCTTGACATGCACTGCGCCACGCTTACCTTCCCGCGCGGAGTATCGCGATGCCCACGTACGAATACGGATGTGAAGCCTGCAATGCCAAGTACGAGCTTGAGCAGCGCATCACCGAAGACCCGATCAAGAAATGCAAGAAGTGCGGCAAGCTAAAGGCCAAACGCTTGATTTCCGGTGGCAACTTCATGCTCAAAGGCGGCGGCTGGTATGCCGACGGATACACGGGCAGCAGCAACAAGAGCACGCCGCCAAGCGCCCCTTCTGAAACGAGCGCGCCCGCCGCACCCGCTGCCGAAGCTAAAAAGACCCCAACGCCCGCGAGCGGTAGCAGCGACTGACCTCTAGCGCGCAAGCGGCTGCTGGCGAGACGCTGCGCGCCTCAGGCAGGCTCTAGATAGCTGGCAACGATTTGTTTTACGCCCCAGCCCGCGAAAGCGACGGTCACGCGCACGGGGCTGCCCATTTCAACCTGTTTGATCTCGCCCTCGCCATACTTGGCGTGACGTACGCGCATGCCGGCAAACATGCCGCCTGCCGCTTCGCCATCGCCTTCGCTGCGATCGACGTAAGACTCGCCTGACCCTACGTTTGGCTTGCTCGATCCCTTGGCACCGATGAATGAACGCTGGACGGGGCGTGAGGGTACTGGCCGCGGCACCGGGGCGTTGCGTGGTGCGTTCGCGCCTGCGGGCTGACTGGCTCGCGGCGGCGCATCGTATTCGTAGCGAGTCCCCGACCCGTAGGATGCGCTCGCGTTCGGAGCATTCGAGCCGTAGGAACCGTAAGGTCTTGAACCCGAGCCGTACGAGCCTGCGCCATAACCACTGCGCGACGACGTCACGTTGACCCGTGACACGCGCTCCACGTGCGTTTCGGGAATTTCGTCCATAAAACGCGAGGGGATGCCGAGCATGAGATCGCCATGCAGTCGTCGCGCGCACGCATAGCTGAGAAATAGTCGCTGTTCTGCGCGCGTGAAAGCCACGTAGGCAAGGCGACGCTCTTCTTCGAGGTCTTCGTGCGAGATCGTGTCCTCGCGCGACATCGGAAAGATTCGCTCTTCGAGGCCCGCCACCCATACCACGGGAAACTCGAGGCCTTTGGCGGCATGCACGGTCATCAACGTGAGTTTCTGCATCGCATCGACGTCGTCGGCGTTTGTCTGCAAGGTCACGGTCTCAAGGTATTGCGCAAGCGTCGGCGTGTCCGCTTCGTTCTCGAACTCAGCCATGGACGCCACGAGCTCCTGGATGTTTTCGATGCGTCCATCGGCTTCAGCCGTGTCTTCGTCGCGCAGGGCCTGTAGGTAGTTGGTCTTCTCGAGCACGAGCTCTGCGACCGAGCCCGGCCCTGCCCCGTTGTTCGCGCGCTGCATCAAGTCGCGCATGAGCTCGACAAAGACCGCGAGCTTGCTCGTTGCAGACTTTGGCAACGTGCTGGACGAAAGCGTGCTTTCAAGGGCGGCCCATACGCCGTTGCCCTGTTGAGCGGCGAGATCGAGCACACGGTCGATGGTGGTTTTACCGATGCCGCGGGTTGGCGTGTTGATGATCCGCAATACACTCACATCGTCATTCGGGTTGACGATCACCCGCAGATATCCGAGCACGTCTTTGACCTCAGCCCGGTCGTAGAAGCGCTGACCGCCGATCACACGGTAAGGTAAGTTGCACGCGCGCATCTCTTCTTCGAGCACGCGGCTCTGGGCGTGCGTGCGATAGAAGATCACCATCTGCGACAGCTCGTAGCGATCGCGCAGCTTGCGAATGGCTTCGGAAATAGCTCGTGCTTCGTCGCGTTCATCGGAGCAGGTGATGATGCGAATCTTTTCGCCGGATGGATTATCCGTCCACAAGCTCTTGGGCTCGCGTTCGCCGTTCTTTTCGATCACCGCCATCGCGGCACTCAAGATGTGCGCGCTCGATCGATAGTTCTGTTCGAGCTTGACCACGCATGCATCAGGGAACGAGCTCTTGAAGTCGAGAATGTTGCGCCTGTCGGCGCCGCGCCATTTGTAGATCGACTGGTCGTCATCGCCTACCACGCACAGATTCTGATGTTGTGCGGACAGGACACGCACGAGCTCGAGCTGCGACAGATTGGTGTCCTGAAACTCGTCGACCAGGATGTACTGCCACAGACGCTGGAACAGACTGCGCAAGACTTCGTTCTGTCGCAGCGCAAGCACCATGCGGTAAATCAAATCGTTGAAATCGAGGGCGCCGCATTGCGCCATGCGCGCTTCATAAGTCGTGTACACGCGCTGCACGACCTCGTCCTGATAGCCATGCTGCGGGACGTCCTCGGGGCCGATCATGTCGCGCTTGAAGGCTTCGATGTTGCGGGCGAGCTCGCGGGGTGCGAATCGCCGCTCATCGAGATCCAGATCGCGCACGACCCTCGTCAACATCGCTTTCTGGTCGGTATCATCGTAGATAACGAAGCGAGGGTTGACGCCTATCGCCTCGGCATGACGCCGCAGCAGCCGCGCGCAGATCGCGTGAAAGGTGCCAATCCAGGGCAACGACACCCCAGGCAACAACGACTGGATACGCGCGCGCATCTCACCCGCCGCCTTATTCGTGAAGGTGACCGCTAGGATGCGGTCCGGATACACGCCGCGCTCGCTGACCAAATGGGCGATTCGGTAGGTGATTACACGGGTTTTTCCGCTGCCTGCACCCGCGAACACGACCAACGGGCCATCGCCGTGGAGGACCGCGGCGTGCTGAGGCGGATTGAGGCTAGCGAGATCCAGCATGGGCGCGGCGAATGTAGGGGCGCATGCACGGCTTGTCACTCGCTTCGGGATTTCGCGGGTTTGGAGCGGCCAGCAGCGCAATCATGCTACAAGGCTGGCCATGACCCCCGCGGGGCCGAAACACGCCGAGCCGGCGGCACAGGCCGTGAATGACGGGGCGCCCGCTGCGTCGGACCAGGGTGCGCAAGCTAGCTCCCGAGATGAAGACTTCAGCCTGGTGCAGCGTGCCCAGCAGGGCGACCACGCCGCCTTCCGCGCGCTCTTCGACAAGTACAACCGGCGCACCTACGCGATCGCGCTCGGCGTGCTCAAGAATCCGCAAGACGCTCGCGACGTCGTGCAAGAGGCCTTCGTCAAGGTCTACCGGCATCTCGGTAACTTCCAGGGGGCTTCGAGCTTCTACACCTGGCTGTATCGGATCACCATGAACCTCGCCATCGATCAGGTTCGGCGCAAGAAGACGGCCAAGCAGGTCGACTTTGATGACACGCGCGGGCGCGACGGCGACGAGGTTGAAGATCTCGGCAACCTGACACCGGCGCTCGCGGGCTCCGACCCAGGCAAGACCGTCGCCCGTAAAGAGCTGACTAGGAAAATCCAAGAGGCCCTGCTGACGTTGCCTGAGTATCACCGCCAAGTG